>NZ_CP108394.1:9997635-10330180 GCF_041435215.1 Streptomyces sp. NBC_01314
GGGCGCGGTGGCCCAGCCACGCAGGACCTCGACGTTGCGGCGCCGGGCGGCGGGGAGGGACGACGGGTCGACGTAGTCCGGGTCCAGTTCCAGCTCGGCCGGGTTGACGCTCACCTGGGTGTCCGGGAGGGTGCTCAGCTCGCGCAGCTCCTTCGTGGTGAAGCGGGCCTGCGAAGGCCCCCGGCGGCCCACCATGTGGACGCGGGTGACCTCGCTGGCGGCGAGGGAGGTGAGCGCGGCCTGGGGCATGTCCGTGGGGCTCAGCTCGGCCGCGCCGCGCGCGAGCATACGGGTGACGTCCACCGCGACGTTGCCGACGCCGATGACCACGGCGGTCCGAGCCCCGAGGGCGGGCCCGTCGAACAGGCAGCCCGCGGCGTCCGGGTGCGCGCTGTACCAGGAGACGAACTCGGTCGCCGACCAGCTGCCGCGCAGCTCCTCGCCCGGGATGTCGAGCCGGCGGTCGGCGGCGGCGCCCACGCAGTACACGACCGCGTGGTACAGCTCCCGCAGCCGGGCGGCCGGCACCCCGTCCGGGCCCACCCGCACACCGCCGAGGAACCGCACCCGCTCGTGCTCCAGCACGGCACGCAGATTGTTCTGCAGCGACTTGATCTTCTCGTGGTCCGGCGCCACCCCGTAGCGCACCAGGCCGTACGGGCACGGCAGCCGGTCCAGTACGTCGACGAGCACGTCCGGGTCCTGCTGGACGAGGCTCTGAGCGGTGTAGCACCCGCTCGGCCCCGAACCGACGACGGCGACACGCAGCACGGCGGAACTCCTTACGCGAGGAGATCGCTGATGCCTCAAGGATCGCACCGCGGGGCCCGCCGGGGGAGGGGTGCGCGGGCGAGGGAAGGGGTGCTGAGCCGTCGGGGTGCCGTGCGCCCCCGGTACGCGTGGCAATGCGCAGTGAATGTGATCATGCGCATACGTTGCGTATGTGCTGGAAGCATCCTTTCTCAATCTTTCCGATCGCCACTGGCAGGACGGCACGGTGACCGTGCGGCCCGCGTGGGAGGTGCAGGAGCACGACGGCGCCACGGCCTGGTTCAACGCGAGGCTGGCCTTCCCGGACGGCGCCGCGGTCGAGGTGCTCGCCGTGGTCTGCGGGGGCCGTCTGTCCCTGGAGGACGTGCGCGCCCAGCCGCCGCTGTCCCTGGACGACCTGGCGGAGCTGGCCGACTGGATCGAGAGCCCGCTGTTCGAGGCGTGCGGCACCACGCCCGAGTTCCCCGACGAGGAGCTGCCGGAGACCTCGTACGGACCCGGGCGCCGGGCCAGGCCCGCGTGGCCGCGCGGGGTGGAGGGGCGGCGGCTGGTGGCCGAGGAGTACCTCGCGGCGCAGCGGTCCGGCTACGACCCGGTCCTCGCCGTGATGTGCGCGACCGGGCACAGCCGCCGCAAGTCGCTCCGGATGATCGCCGGAGCGCGCGACGAGGGCCTGCTCGGCCCCCGCCACGCCCGGCGCTGAGCCCGGAGTCGGGCCGGCCGCCCCGGTCACCGCGTCAGGTCGCGCATCCGGCTGATCTCCGTCGCCTGCTGGGCGATCACGTCGTCGGCCATCTCCTCGACCAGGATGTTGTTGCCCTGCGCCTTCACATCCGTGGCCATGGTGATCGCCCCCTCGTGATGGGTGATCATCAGCTTCAGGAAGAGCTGGTCGAACTTCTTCCCGTCGAGCGAGCCGAGTTCCTTCAGCTGCGCCTCGGTCGCCATGCCGGGCATCGACTCGTGGTCGTGCGAAGTGTCCCGCCCGTCACCGTCGTTGACCTTCAGCCAGCCCTCCATGGCCTCGATCTCGGGCTTCTGGGCGGCCGAGATGCGCTCGGCGATCCGCTTCACCTGGGTCGACTTCGCGTGGTCGGGGGCGAGTTCGGTCATCTCCAGGGCCTGGGTGTGGTGCACGATCATCATGCGCACGTAGTCGTGGTCAGCCGAATTCGGAGAGTCGTCTTCCGCTCGCCGCTTCTCGACTTCTTCCGGCGAGAGGGTTTGAGCCGCCTCACCGGGTTTTCCGGGGGCGATCACCGCCGGTCCGCCCGACTTGGCGGAACCGCCGTCGGGGTCCGCGTCCGACCCCGAGTCGCAGCCCGCGAGTACCAGTACGACGGCCGTCAGTGTGGCCGTGACCAGCGGCGCGCGGGATGTGCGGCGAACGAGCACAGGGACCTCCTGGGACACGGCAACGGGCGTACACCTCATGAGTGTTGACAGACTTTCCTAACACGCTTTCACTGATCGGTGATCAAATTTGTTCGTTACAAGTACATTGCCGCCTGTTGATCTGTGCATGATGAAGACGATACTTCGGAGGAGCCTGAACCGTTCGACCGCGAACGGCCACACGGGAGGACACAGTGACCCTGTTGAACAACCTTCGGACGCGGCGCAGACGTCTGGGGGTCGCCGCGACTGCGGCCGGCCTGCTGGCCGCGTTACTCACCGCCGGACCGGCGGCCGCGACCCCCGACCCCGGCGACTCGCCCGCCGTGCGGGAGAAGGTCTCCAAGAGCGATGCCGCCGAGGCGCGGGCGGCGATAGCCGCCGGCGAGATACCCGGCCAGGACGAGATCGTCCACTCCGCCAACATCCAGCACCTGGCCAACATCCCCAAGGAGGCGTTGCCGGGCACCAACTCGGACCTCGCCTTCCAGGGCAAGTACGCCTACGCCGGCAACTACGACGGATTCCGGGTCTTCGACCTCAGCGATCCGAAGGCGCCGAAAACCGTGGCCCAGGTGCTCTGCCCCGGCTCGCAGAACGACATCTCCGTCTCCGGCGACCTGCTGTTCCTGTCCACCGACTCCTCGCGCAGCGACAACTCCTGCAACAGCACCACGCAGCCCGCGACCGAGAAGTCGTCGTGGGAGGGCATGAAGATCTTCGACATCAGCGACAAGGCGCACCCGAAGTACGTCGCCGCCGTCGAGACGTCCTGCGGCTCGCACACCCACACGCTGGTGCCCGACGGCAAGAACGTCTACGTCTACGTCTCCTCGTACTCGCCGAGCGCCGCGTTCCCCGACTGTCAGCCTCCGCACGACGGCATCTCGGTCATCAAGGTGTCCCGCAAGCACCCGGAGAGGGCGAAGGTCGTGGGCTTCCCGGTCCTCTTCCCCGGTGAGGGCACCGACGGCGGCGGCAACCCGGGTTCGCCGACGAACCCCGGTGTCTCCAAGACCACTGGCTGCCACGACATCACGGTGCTGCCGTCGAAGGATCTGGCCGCCGGCGCGTGCATGGGTGACGGCATCCTGTTCTCCATCAAGAACCCGAAGAAGCCGAAGGTCATCGACCGGGTCCAGGACAACGTGAACTTCGCGTTCTGGCACTCGGCCACCTTCAACCAGGAGGCCGACAAGGTCGTCTTCACCGACGAGTTGGGCGGCGGCGGCGCGGCCACCTGCAACGCGGCGATCGGGCCGAACCGCGGTGCCGACGGCATCTACGAGATCGTCGGCAAGGGGGACAAGCGCAAGCTCGTCTTCAAGAGCTACTTCAAGATCCCCCGCCACCAGGCGGACACCGAGAACTGCGTCGCCCACAACGGCTCGCTGATCCCGGTCAAGGGCAAGGACATCATGGTCCAGGCCTGGTACCAGGGCGGTGTCTCCGTCTGGGACTTCACCGACTCCGCCAAGCCCGAGGAGATCGCCTACTTCGAGCGCGGTCCGATCTCCACCAGCACCCTCGTGGGCGGCGGTTCCTGGTCCGCGTACTACTACAACGGTTACATCTACTCGAACGACCTGGTGAAGGGCTTCGACGTGTTGAAGCTCGACGACGCGCGGACGAACCCGGCCCAGGCCGTCCACCTGAGCGAGCTCAACGTGCAGTCGCAGCCGGACTACTTCGACATCGACCGCTAGAAGAGCAAGCGACGGATCTCGCTCACCCGTCCCGCCGGGCCCCTCGGGCCCGGCGGGACACCGGGCCTGCGGACTCTTCACCGACCGGGACGCAGGGCGAGGACATCCGGCAACTCCCGCGTCGGCTCGCCGTCGGCGAACTATACTCAACGCTTCCGGGCGGCGACCCTACGTGCTCCCGTCCGGCCGTCGTTCGTCCCGGGCCGCACGGGGGACGGTCCGGGACGGACGTCCGGCGGTGGCGAACAATCGTTCGGTGACCGGGACCCGGACACCCGGCCAGGCTCACGGGGCAGCGGCCCGCGGCACCTCAGTCCACCAGATCCAGCACCGGCCGCAGCCCGTCCGGCCGCTCGGCGGCGGGCAGATGGTCGACGAAGTGCACCCCGCACCCCAGCGCCGCCGCACCGCCGTCGGCCCGCCGGTCGTCGCCCACCATCAGGGTTTTTCGCGCGTCGACACCGAGCGCCTCGCACGCGCGGGCGAACAGCCGCGGGTCCGGCTTCTGGATGCCGTGCTCGTAGGACAGCATGTACACGCCGACGTACGGGTCGAGGCCGTGCGCGCGGAACACCGGCCGCAGATCCCAGCCGATGTTGCTCACCACCCCGACGGCCACCCCACGTTCCCGCAGGGCGGCGAGGACCTCGGCGGCGTCCGGGTAGGGGCACCACGCCGACGGCTTCATATGGCGGTCGTACAGCGCGTCGTGGAGCGCGGGGGCGGGGAGAGCCACCCGGCGGGAGAGAGCCGTGTAGGCGGCACGGTGCTGCTCGGCGCTCCGGTCCCGCACCGCCCACAGCTCACCCGGCCGGCCTGTCGGCGGCTGCGCCGGGAACGCCCCGCCCGGCAGCGCGCCCGCCCGGTCCAGTGCCTCGGCCGCCCTGACCAACTCCGGCTCGGGCAGGGTCAGACCGGTGTCCGTCAGGGCCGCACGGAGCCAGGACTCGGTGGACTCCACGCGGAAGAGGGTTCCGGAGAAGTCGAACAGCACTCCTTCGACAGTCATGCCGTCGATCCTTCGTGCCCGCCGCCGATTCGGTCAAGTACGCCTCGACGCCTGCCACTTGTCGTACGTCAGCACCGCCAGCGCGATCGTCAGGCCGCCCAGCAGCCAGCCGGCCAGCACGTCCGACGCCCAGTGCACGCCCAGCCAGATCCGGGTCAGTCCGACGCCCACGACGGAGACGGCGGCCACCGCCAGGGCCGTCCGCAGGACGACGCGGCCGGCACCGTACCGGTGCAGGAGCCACACCAGCAGACCGAGGACGACCGTGGCCGTCATGGCGTGGCCCGACGGGTACGCCGCGTAGTGGGCGGAGTCGACAGGGTCGGGCCACGCGGGCCGCTCCCGGCCGACAGCCGCCTTCAGGGCCTGCTGCAACGCCGTACCCACCGCGCAGGTGACCGCCAGCCACAGGGCGAGCCACCATTCCCGGTGGCGCCACACCAGCCAGACCACGGCGCCGGCGGCCAGCAGACGCATCGTCACCGGGTCCCAGACCCAGTCCGTCAGGATGCGGAACGCGTGGGTGATGCCCGGTTCGTCGACGGCCCATCTGTGGGTGGTGTTCGCGACGCTCTCGTCCAGTGACATGAGCGGTCCCCAGGCGAGCGCGACCAGGACGAGCAGCAGGACGGAGGGCGCCGCGAAGGCCGCGACGGCGCGGACGGTGCGGGGGGCCGACGGCCGGTGGGGCGGCGCCTCGACGGTGGGGGTGTGCATACAGCGATCCTGGCCGATTCCCGGGGCCTCAGGCCAACGCCGGGGCGTGAGATCACTGTCACGCGCGGCGACCGGAGCAAAGCCGTCGCGTCGCACGTTGTTCTTGGGCTGCCCTTTGTTCCCTCTTTGCCATGTCACGACCTGCCGAGTGCCCGCAAAGCCGGGACGAAAGCCCCGACCGACGGTCCCGCCGCCGCACGGGCCCGCGCCCCCGGCGACACTTGCCGCGCGTACCGCTCAGACCGTCAGCAGCATGGCGAACATCCCGATCCCCATGGACAGTCGGCAGGCCCGCGCCAACTCCGGCCGGTCGCCCCAGCCGGGCGCCCGCCCGGGCGGAACCCGCGCGCCCACCGAGGCCGGTACGGGCATGAGCCGGGCGCCCGCCCACAGCACGTAGCCGGCGAAGTACACCAGCAGCACCCCGGTCACCAGGGGCAGGCCCGCGCCGCCGTGGCCACCGCCCGGCGAGGCGACCATCACCGCGGCCATGTACACCATCGCCAGCGCACCGACCAGATGGTGCAGATGGTGCGCGCTCGTGCGGGCCGACCACAGCGCACGCGCCGCCGCCGCGCCGAACACCACCGCGTAGGTGAACCACGCCCAGCGCGGCGGCGCCACGGCCGCGGCGGGCACGGCCATCGCGGCCATGCCGAACCCCATCAGCGCCTCGCCGCCGGCGGCCAGGCGCTGCTCCTCGACGGCACTGCGCATCCGCAGCAGGCAGTAGCCCCCGGTCATCGCGCACAACGCGACCAGCAGCCAGCCGGGCGAAACCGGTCCGTGCACTGCGCACCTCCCCGTTCGACGACGTCGGTCAGCGCTGAGAGCGAGGTCGGACAGTCGGTCAGGGCATGCCCCGGCCCGATGGCGCGCATACGAGCGCAAGGGTGTACGCGGGGGAGCGCGCGGGGGTGCGGCTCGGAGACGAGCGCCACAGCGCATAATGTATTTCACGAGTAAAACACCAGCTAAAGTCATGGCATGCGCAGCGTCAGACCTCCCCGTGCCCGCCGGCTTCCGCTCTCCGGTGTCCTCCGTGTGCACCGGCCCTCCGAGATCTGGTTCAAGCCCGCGTTCAGCGTGGTCGTCGCGGCCGCACCGCCCAACCTGACGCTGCTGGCCCTCGACCGCCTCGACCTGGCGATGTACACGATGGCAGGGTCCCTGTGCGCGCTCTACGCCCACCACCGCCCGTACACCGCCCGCGCCCGCACCCTCGCCCTGGTCGTGCTCGGCATGGTCGCCGGACTCGCGGTCGCTCTGGTCGCCGCCTCGCTCACCACGAACGCGGTGGCGCTGGTCACCGTGGGCGCGCTCCTGGCCGCCGCGCAGAAGGCGCTCTGCGACGTGAGCCGGATCGGGCCGCCCGCCAACGTCATCTTTACCTTCGTCACCTCGGCGGCCCTCTTCCTGCCCCAGACCCTCGCCCAGGTCCCCGGTCACCTCGCCGCGGCCGCCGTCGCGGGCACCTGGGCCTGGCTCGTGTGCATGGCCCCCGGCCTGCCGCGCCCGCACGGGCCGGAGCGCCGCGCCACGGCCCAGGCCCTGAACGCGGTGGCCGCCCACATCGAGGCGGCCCGCCCGGAGCGACCGGGGTCCCGCACGGCCGCCGCGACCGCCGTGCACACCGCCTGGCAGACACTGCTCGCCGCCGGCGCCCGCACCGAGCCCCGGCGCGCCCTCGAAGCGCTTCTGGTCCGCGCCGACGTCGCCCTCACCGCGCCCGCGGACGCCGACGCCGGCCGACTGCGCGCCCAGGCACGGGAACTGCGCGGTGCCCGCCCTCTCCCACGAGCCGCCGCCCCCGCGGAGGCCGCCGACGCGATGCCCGGTGTGGAGGGCGAACCCGCGGGCGGTAGGGCCCCGTTGTGGAGCAGGCTCGGCCCACTCACCCCCATCGTCGTACGCACCGCGGTCGGCTGCGCCCTCGCCGGGTACGCCTCCCTCGCGATCGGTGTCGGCCGCCCCTACTGGGCCCTCGTCACCGCCGCCTCGCTCTACCAGGCGAACCTCACCCTCACCTGGAGCCGGGGAGTCCAGCGCGTCGTCGGCAACCTCGCCGGAGTGCTGGCCTTCGCCGCCCTGGTCCCGCTCGCCCACCTCGGCCCGACGGCACTCGTCCTGTGCTGCCTCGCCCTCGGCTTCGGTGCCGAGGCCCTGATCAGCCGCAACTACTGGCTCGGCACCATCTGCGTGACCCCGATGGCCCTGCTCGTCACCGAGTTCGTCCGCTACGGAAACCCCGGCGAGCTGATCACCGACCGTCTGCTGGACACCGTCGTCGGCGCCCTGGTCGGCTTCCTCGCGGCGGTCGCCGTCACCAACCGGCGTGCCGGAGACCGCGTCGCCCACGCCCTCACCACCGTGGAGCGCGCCCGCGCGCACACCGTCCGCACGGCCGCCGACCCCAACGCCACGCCCGGCGCACTGACCGCCGCCCGCCGCGCCCTCGCCACCGCCCTCGTCGACCTGCGCGCCGTCACCGACGCCGCGAGTGGCGAATGGTGGCAACGCGCCTGGCCGTCGGAGCGGGTGACGCACGCCGAGCAGGCCGGACACCGTACGCTCGCGGCGACGGTACGACAGCACCGGTTCCAGGCATCGGAGGGCGCACGGGCATGACGGCAGGCAGCGGGCGGACGGCGGCGGGGAGCGGCGCGGTACTCGGGGACACGGTCGCCAAGGTGGTGCGCCAGTGGCAGACGGTCCACCCCGGTCTCGACACGGCGCCGATGGAGATCATCGGCCGCGTCAACCGCTGCGCCGCCCTCCTCCAACAGGCCGAGGACGCGCCACTGCGGCGCGCCGGTCTCACCCGCCCCGAGTTCGACGTCCTCGGCACCCTGCGCCGCACCGGTCATGAACTGACGCCCAGTGAGATCGCCCGCGAGACCTTCGCCTCCGGCGCCGCCGTCACCAAACGCCTCAAGCTGCTCACCGAGCGCGAACTGGTCGAGCGACGCGGAGACGACCGTGACCGCCGCGTCGCCCACGTCCGCCTCACCGACGCCGGCCGCGACCTCGTGGACAGCGTCATGCCGGAGCAACTGGCCTACGAGGAGGCCGTACTCTCCGGTGTCGACACCGACGACCGCCGCGACCTCGCCGTACTGCTGGGCGAGTTGCTGATCCAGCTGGAGGGCCGCCTCGGCCTGCCGCGCGCCTAGCGGCCGTAGCGGCGCGCTGTCCACATGGGACGCGCAGGTGTGCCCGCCGGGCCGGTGTCAGCCCTCCGCGCCCGCCAAGTACACGCCGAACACGGCCCCTTGGGGGTCCCGCAGCACCGCGATGCGGGGTCCCTCCGGCACCGTGGTGGGCTCCATGAGGAGGGTGCCGCCCGCCCCGGCGGCGACGCGGGCCGTGTCGTCGACGTCCTCGACGGCGAAGTACGGCAGCCAGTGCGAAGGCACTTCGTGCGGGAACTTGTCGTCCATCGTGATCATGCCGCCGAAGTCGGCGCCGTCGATGCCCCACTGCGTGTACTGCCCGCCGGCGCTCACGCTCCAGCCGAACACCGCCGTGTAGAAGGCCTTCGCCTGTTCCGGCACGCGGGTCAGCAGCTCGACCCAGCCGAGCGCGCCGGGCGCGTTGAACAGCCCGGCACCGGGGAAGGACCGCGCCTGCCACAGCTGGAAGGCCGCGCCACCCGGGTCGAACGCCACCGCGAACCGCCCGATGTCGAAGACGTCCACCGGCTCCATCACGACGGTTCCGCCGGCCGCCCATACCGCCCCCGCCGACGCGTCCGCGTCGCTCACCGCGAACGACACGTTCCAGGCCACCGGCTGCGACTCCTGGTAGAGCGGTGCGAGGGCGGCGACCGCCGCGTCACCGAGGTGCGCGATGCTGTAGCCGCCGGCCTCCTGGCGCGGATCGGTCTCCGTACGCCAGCCGAACAGCTCGGTGTAGAACCGCTTGGCCGCCTCCAGGTCGCTGGTCCCCAGCTCGGTCCAGCAGGGCCCACCGGTCACCGGCGCGTCGAGCTTCATGACGTTCCCTCCGGGGACGAAAACCCCCTTCCAGCACGCTATGCCCGAGCCCCGGCCCCGGCCACCGGGATGCGACGCGTCAGATACCCGGCCGGTACCGCAGCGGATGGTCCGCCGGGATCTCCACCACCACGATCTCCGTGCCGTCCGGGTCGGCGATCCCCATCTCGATCAGTCCCCACGGCTCCTTCACCGGCGGCCGTCGCACCTCCACCCCGGCCGCCAGCAGCTCCTCGTGCGCCGCCGTCACGTCCGCCACCTGCAGCCACAGCTTCAGCGCGGGTGACGGCGGGGTCTCCGAGCGGCCCGCGACCTCCAGGAAACCGCCGCCGAGGAAGTACACGACGCCCCGGTGGTCACCCGTACCGAACTCCCGGTACACGGGGAGCCCCAGCCGCTCGCCGTAGAAGACGCGGGAACGCTCGGGGTCGGTGGGGCGGAGGAGGACGCGGCTGCTGAGTACGTGGATCATCAGCCGAGCGTAGGGCGCCGGGGCCGTGTTCCCGGGTGTGGGCGAGGGGAATTCCCGCACGGTTCCCCGCGCCCCTTTCGGGGCGGGGGTGCGGCTACCCTCTTGCGTGTTCGCGCCGCAGCATGACTCGCCAGGAGTGCACCCATGGACACCGCCACCGGCCTGACCTTCCGTGACGCCACCGACGGCGATGTGGACGCCCTCGTCGCGCTGATCGAGTCGGCGTACCGCGGGGACTCCAGCCGGGCCGGGTGGACCACGGAGGCGGACATCCTCGAAGGGCAGCGGACCGACCCCGAGGGCGTCCTGAAGGTCATCAAGTCGCCCGACAGCCGGCTGCTCACCGTCGAGCGGGACGGCGCGGTCGTCGCCTGCTGCCAGCTCGAACACCGCGGTGACCACGCTTACTTCGGGATGTTCGCGGTGAGCCCGGCCCTCCAGGGCGGCGGTCTCGGCAAGGTGATCATCGCCGAGGCCGAGCGGATCGTGCGCGAGACCTGGGGCGCCAAGGAGATGCACATGACCGTGATCTCCGTACGGAACGACCTCATCGCCTGGTACGAGCGGCGCGGCTACTGCCGTACGGGACGGATGACCCCGTTCCCGTACGGCGACGAGCGCTTCGGCATTCCGCAGCGCGACGACCTGCGGTTCGAGCTGCTGGTCAAGGAAATCTTCTGAGGCCTGAGCAGACCGGAGCCTGAGCCCGGCAGTCCGGAGCCTGAGCCCGACCGGAACCAGGGGCCTGAGCCCGCGGCCTACGCCGTGAAGCGGCCCGTGCGTTTGATGTCCGGGTAGTCGGTCGTCGCGCCGTCCAGCTGGAGCGCGCGGACCAGGCGCAGGTGGTCCTGGGTGTTGACCACCCAGCCGATGATCCGCAGGTTCGCCTTGCGGGCCTTCTCGACGACCTCCAGCGTCAGCCGCCGGATGTTCAGCACGAGGGTGGCGGCGCCCACCGCCACCGCCCGGTCCACGACGTCGGGGCCGTAGCGGCTGGCGACGAGCGCGGTGCGTACGCCGGGCACGAGCCCGGCGATCTCGGCGACCGCCTCGTCGTGGAAGGACAGCACCTCGACCCGCCCCACCAGGTCCCGCCGGTGCATGACCTCGGCGAGGGCGCGGGCCGCCGCCGTGTTCTTGATCTCGGCCTGGAGCGGTGCCCGTACCGCGTCCAGGACCTCCTCGAAGGTGGGGACGCGCTCGCCGCGGCCCGCGTCCAGGGCACGCAGTTCGGCGAGGGTCTTGTCGGCGATCGAGCCCGTGCCGTCCGTCGTCCGGTCCACGTCCGCGTCGTGCATGACGACGAGCGCGCCGTCCTTGCTCAGATGCAGATCGAGTTCGATGACGTCGAGGCCCGCGCGATCGGCGGCTACGAAGGAACGGAGGGTGTTCTCGGGTTCGACACCCATGACTCCGCGGTGACCGATGGTGAGGAAGTTCAAGGTTGACTCGCTTCCGTCGACGGCGGCTCGGGCCCGCGTGACCGGGGGAGGGGCGGCACGCGGCTGGGGCGCAGCGTAGTCCTCCCGCCGTGCGATGCATCCGTATGTGCACGCGCCCTTTCGGGTCGTGTCACGCCGTGTCACGTCGGAGAACAGGACCGTTTCCGCACCTGCCCCGAAGCGATCAGGTCATCCGTGAGTGGGCGAGTTGGGCGCGCGTTGACCCCGGAGACCTCTCCGCGCGGAGCGAGGCGCATGAACTGTGATCCATGCCGCGTGTGACAGGAGATTCAGCGGTTAGGTGGAGGGGGTGGCGGGAAGATTTCCGGCTGGATCGCTCAAGATCGGTCTTGCGGTGGGGAACTCTCGCTACGTACGGTGTCCTTACGAAAGGTTATCCCGTGGAGGATGGGTCATGACGGAAATTCTTGTGCAGATGGGCGCGGAGGGCGTCGTTCCTTCGGCCATCAGGGTGGTGGAGCACCCGGCCTGGCCCGTGCTCAAGGATGCCGTGGAGCGGATCCGGCCATGGCAGTCCAAGGACGGCTCGATCGACTTCGACGCCGAGCACGCCCCCGATCCGGCCGACGCCGAACTGGCCGTACAGGGCGTCGTCGGGGCGGTGGAGGAGCTGTCCCCGCTGCTGCCGCACGACGCCGCCTACCACGAGGCGCTCGTCGAGGACCTGCGGCGCTGGGCCGACGACGGTTTCGAGGTGCCCGACTTCCTCGACTCGCTCCTGGCCTTCCAGCCGGCCGCGAGCCGCGCGGACGGCCTCCAGCACCTGGTCGTGTTCCCGATGTACACGCAGAACGGCAACCCCGACCGCAACCTCGAAGCGGTCGTGCTGCGCATGGTCTGGCCGGAGTGGCTGGCCGAGCTGGAGCGCACCCGCTACGACAACCCGCTGTTCTGCGGCATCACCTTCGAGGACTTCACCGCCGGTTACGACACCAACTCGGCCGTTCTCTTCCCGGAGACCATCGCCGTGCGCGAGGCCCCGGCCCGCTTCTCCTGGGGTGGCATCTTCTGCGACCGCGAGGCCGCCCGGTTCCGCCGTGTCACCGAGGCCGCCGTCGACATCCTCGGCCTCGAACTGCCCGAGGACGTCGCGGCGATGGTCCACGACCAGAAGCGCTGCGAGGAGGCCTTCGTCCTGTGGGACATGGTCCACGACCGCACCCACAGCCACGGCGACCTGCCCTTCGACCCCTTCATGATCAAGCAGCGCCAGCCGTTCTGGATGTACGGCCTGGAAGAGCTGCGCTGCGACCTCACCGCCTTCAAGGAGGCCGTCAAGCTGGAGGCCGACGGCGTCCCGCAGGCCCGTGACGTGCAGTACGCGGTCCTCTTCGACCGCATGTTCCGTTTCCCGGTCACCGGCGAGCGGGTCC
Organism: Streptomyces sp. NBC_01314; assembly: GCF_041435215.1. NCBI lineage: Bacteria > Bacillati > Actinomycetota > Actinomycetes > Kitasatosporales > Streptomycetaceae > Streptomyces > Streptomyces sp. NBC_01314. The sequence goes on from NZ_CP108394.1 coordinate 10,010,537, forward strand.
GCAACTACGACGGCCTCGGCGGCCAGCTCCTCTTCGCCTACCTGCACAGGCACGACGTCGTCCGCTGGACCGACAACAAGCTGCACATCGACTGGCAGCGCGCCCCGCAGGTCACCAACCAGCTCTGTGCCGACATCGAGCAGCTCTACCGGGACGGCATCGACCGCCCGAAACTGGTCCACTGGTTCGCCGGATACCAGCTGGTCGCCGACTACCTCGCCCCGCACCCCGGATCCCGCTGGGCCAAGGGCCCGGACGCCCTGGATCTGACGCAGCCGCCGCGGAAACTCGTCGACGACGTGCTTCCGGACGAGTTTCCGCTCAGCATGTTCTATGAGGCGCTCGCCAAGAAGCTGAAGACCGTGATCGCCTCCACCAAGGGCATCACCGCGGCGAACGCCGAGCGGGTCGCCGCGTGAGCGCCGGATTCGCGGACGTCACAGACGCTGCTCAGGAGGCGAGGACCATGCAGAACGGCAACGGTGCACTGGGTGGCGCGGTGATCGCGGTGGCCGGAGCGGGCGGACCCGCCGGCCGGGCGGCCCTGCTGCGGCTGGCCGACGCGGGAGCGATCGTCGTCGGCTCCGACAACGACCCCGAGCGGCTCTCCGAGGCCGTCGACGCGGCCCGCTACGCGCACGGCGGCGCCACGGTCGTCGGCGACACGGTCGACCTCCTCGACCTCCAGTCCACCCGTGACTGGGCCACCCGCATCGAGAAGGACTTCGGGCGGGTCGACGGCCTCGTCCACCTCGTCGGCGGCTGGCGCGGCAGCGAGACCTTCACCAGGACCAGCCTCGACGACTGGGACTTCCTGGAGATGCTGCTCATCCGCACCGTGCAGCACACCTCCCTCGCCTTCCACGAGGCCCTGCAGCGCAGTGAGCGCGGCCGGTACGTCCTGATCAGTGCGGCCGGCGCCAGCAGGCCCACCGCGGGCAACGCCGCCTACGCCGCCGCCAAGGCCGCCGCCGAGGCGTGGACGCTGGCCACGGCCGACTACTTCCGCAAGGCGGGCGGGCCGGACGGGCCGACCTCCGCGGCTGCCATCCTGGTGGTGAAGGCGTTGGTGCACGACGCGATGCGCGCCGACCGACCCAACGCGAAGTTCGCGGGCTTCACCGACGTCAAGGAGCTGGCCGAGGCCATCGCCGGTGTCTGGGAGAAGTCCGCCGCCGAAGTGAACGGGAACCGTCTGTGGCTGACCGACAAGCCGTGAACCCTCCGAAGACCGACGCCCGACGCCATCACGACCCGGAGATCCGCGGCTTCGCCAGTGACAACTACGCCGGGGTCCACCCCGAGGTGCTGGCCGCCCTGGCCCTGGCCAACGGCGGGCACCAGGTCGCGTACGGCGAGGACGAGTACACCGAGAACCTCCAGCGGATCGTCCGCAGCCACTTCGGCGGCACCGCCGAGGCCTTCCCGGTCTTCAACGGCACCGGCGCCAACGTCGTCGCGCTCCAGGCCGTCACCGACCGCTGGGGCGCGGTGATCTGCGCCGAGAGCGCGCACATCCACGTCGACGAGTGCGGAGCGCCCGAGCGCGTCGGAGGCCTGAAGCTGCTCACGGTGCCCACACCCGACGGCAAGCTCACACCCGAGCTGATCGACCGGCAGGCGTACGGCTGGGACGACGAGCACCGCGCGATGCCGCAGGTCGTCTCGATCACCCAGAGCACCGAACTCGGCACGCTCTACACGCCCGAGGAGATCCGCGCGATCTGTGAGCACGCCCACGCGCACGGTATGAAGGTGCACCTGGACGGCTCGCGGATAGCCAACGCCGCCGCCTCCCTGGACGTCCCGATGCGTACGTTCACCAACGCGGCCGGTGTCGACCTGCTCTCCCTGGGCGGCACCAAGAACGGGGCGATGTTCGGCGAGGCGGTGGTCGTCATCGACCAGGACGCCGTCCGCCACATGAAGCACCTGCGCAAGCTGTCCATGCAGCTCGCCTCCAAGATGCGCTTCGTGTCCGCGCAGTTGGAGGCCCTGCTGGCGAAGGACCTGTGGCTGCGCAACGCCCGCCACTCCAACGCGATGGCCCAGCGGCTCGCCGAGGGCGTCCGCGCGGTGCACGGGGTGGAGATCCTCCATCCCGTGCAGGCCAACGCCGTCTTCGCCCGTCTCCCGCACGACGTGAGCGAACGCCTCCAGAAGCGCTACCGCTTCTACTTCTGGGACGAGACGGCCGGCGACGTCCGCTGGATGTGCTCCTTCGACACGACGGAGGAGGACGTGGACGGGTTCGTGGCGGCACTCAAGGAGGAGATGGCTCGCTGACCCGGCCCGGCCCCGAGACCGGTCCAGAACGGGACTCCTAGAGCCTGCATAGATATGCGGTCATCCGAAATTATATTGACTCTCGGGTGATCGTATTCCTATGCTCTGCGGGCATGGAGCTCATCCAGCAAACCCCCGACCTGTCCGCGTATCTGGCCGCCGACGAGGCCATCGACCATGACCACCCCCGCGTACGGGAGACGGCCGCGCGGCTCGCCAAGGACGCGACCGACTCGTATGACTATGCGCGGGCAGCATACGAGTTCGTGCGCGACACCATTCCCCACTCGGCCGACTCGGGAGATCCGCGCGTCACCTGGCGCGCCTCCGACGTCCTGGAGCAGGGCACCGGTATCTGCTACGCCAAGGCCCACGCGCTGGCCGCGCTGCTGCGTGCCGAGGACATCCCCACCGCGCTCTGCTACCAGCGGCTGGCGCACGACGACGGCGCCGGACACGCCGTGCACGGCCTGGTCGCGGTGCGTTTCCACGGGCACTGGCACCGCCAGGACCCCCGCGGCAACAAGCCGGGCGTGAACGCCCGGTTCTCCCTGGACGGTGAGCGGCTGGCCTGGGTACCCGACCCCGGCTCGGACGAACTGGACTATCCCGTCCTCCACGCCGCGCCGCATCCGGCGGTACTCGACGCGCTCAAGGCCGCCCCCGACCGGTCGTACCTCTGGCGAACGCTCCCCACGGAACTCTGAAGCCCTCGCGGGCGAACGCTTCCCGGGACGTTCCTGTCGCGCGCGACCACGGGGCGGGCTTCATCGGTTCCCCGCTCACCTACCGGAACCCATGGGGTGTCGGCGTACGGAGATCCGTGAAGCCCGCGCCGGTCGAGCGGGTCAGCGGGTCTCGGCCTCGCGGACCTGCTCCGGGGTCGGAGCCGTGCCACCGAGGTGGGCGGGCATCCACCAGGTGTCGTCCGGCCCCTTGGGGCGGACGGGGTAGGCGCGCTGGGCGGCCTCCAGCAGTTCCTGGACGCGCTCGCGGAGCTGACGGGTGATGGCGCCCGCGTACTTGTCCTTGGAGGCCTCTATCGTCTCGCCGACCCGGATGGTGATCGGGATGTGGCTGCGCTTGAAGTTGCGCGGGTGCCCCTTGGTCCACAGTCGCTGGGTGCCCCAGACGGCCATCGGGATCAGCGGGACGCCCGCCTCCTGGGCCAGCCGGGCAGCGCCGGACTTGAAGCTCTTCAGGGCGAACGACTGCGAGATGGTGGCCTCGGGGAAGACGCCGATGATCTCGCCGGAGCGCAGCGAGTCCAGCGCGCGCGCGTAGGCCTCTTCACCCTGCTTGCGGTCCACCGGGATGTGCCGCATGTTCCGCATCAGCGGACCGGAGATCTTGTGCCGGAACACCGACTCCTTGGCCATGAAGCGCACCAGGCGCTTCTGCGGCAGCGCCGCCAGGCCGTCGAAGATGAAGTCCAGGTAGCCGATGTGATTGCTCACCAGCACGGCGCCGCCCGAGCGCGGGATGTTCTCCGACCCCTTGCAGTCGATCTTCAGGTCCCATGCCTTGAACAGAGTGCGGGCGAGACCGATCGCGGGACGGTAGACAAGCTCTGCCATGGGCGGAGTGGACCCTTCTCTCTGCCTGGACGGGGTCTCCCGGGCGGGAAGTTACGCAGCCGTAGGTTTACGGCATCTCGCAGATCGTGCCCCAAGAACGCACGAGTAGCCAGTCCTGTCGCCGGCCGGCGGCGAGATTCTCATCACGTCGGACACGTGGTCGACCATCGGAAGTTCACTCGTCCTTTACTGCGTGCGTACGGTCACCCGCCGGACGAGCAGGTACATTTCGCACCCCAGGCAGTACCCGAACACCGCGTTCAGGAAGGCCGCCGCGAGCGCCGCGCCGGTCGCGGTCAGCCCCAACCACTCGGGCCCCACCGTGAAACCGGCCAGGCCCACCGCGGCGAAGACGAGTCCGACCACCTGCGCGAACCGTGGCGGCTCCGGCGCCTCGAACTCCGTGGGCGGCCCGATCCGGGGCCGCACCAGCGTGCGGAAGACCCAGCCGTACGGCGAACGCCCGACCCCGCCCGCCGCGCCCAGCGCGAACGCGAACGTCTGCCAGCCCAGCAGCCAGCCGCTCCCGGTGACCAGCACGACCGCCAGCACCACGGTCGTCACGGCCGCCCCGAAGCGGGGCCCCCTCACATCAATGTCCATGCGTCAAGTATTCCGTAGGCCAATCTCCTTGGGCAGCCGGGAATCTTTGCGGTCTCGTGAACGCTGAGGCACGCTGTGACCGGACTTGCGGTGTGTGGACTGGTGCTCGCCATGGCGAGCGTCTACGGAGTGCTGCATCAGCGGCGGAGCGGGAGAGTCAGGGTGCGCGGGCGGGACGGCGACAAGCGGCTCGGCGCGGCGGAGTTGGGGGAAGGGCTCGGCGAACGGGCCACGCTCGTCCAGTTCTCCAGCGCCTTCTGCGCACCCTGCCGGGCGACCCGAAGAGTGCTCGTCGAGGTGGCCCACATGGTTCCCGGTGTCGCCCATGTGGAGATCGACGCCGAGGACCACCTCGACCTCGTGCGGCGGCTCGACATCCTCAAGACGCCGACCGTGCTCGTGCTCGACGCCGACGGCCGAATCGTGCGACGGGCAACAGGACTGCCGCGCAAGGCGGATGTGATCGCCGCCCTCGGTGAGGCCGTGTGAAGCCGCATACCGGAACGCACTTGACTGTGCGCCTCACCTCTCGTCAGCCTGACCGTATGCCCCGAGAACTCCTTCTGGTCGAGCGCCTGCACGTGGACCTGGTCCGCACGGCGAGTTCGCGCTGTCCCGGCTCCTGAGCAGCCACGGACCCTCCCCCACTCTCGACTTCACTCGAGCGGGAGGTGCCCCCATGCCGACTCCAGCGAAGGACAACTCCATGACGGCCACCTCCGGCCTCCGCTCGCCCCAGCTCGCCTCTCCCGATCTCCTGCGCTCCGTCTTCCGGCGGCATGCAGCCGGCGTCGCCGTGATCACCGCGCAGAACGCCGCCGGCCCGGTCGGCTTCACCGCCACATCGCTCTCCTCGGTCTCCGCCGACCCCCCGCTCCTCTCGTTCGGAATCGGCACCGGTGCCTCCAGCTGGCCGGTGATCTCCGAGGCGCGCCATGTGGGCGTGCACATACTCGGGGAGCACCAGCGGGAGCTGGCCGCCACCTTCGCCCGCAGCGGCGCCGACCGGTTCGGTGCTCCCACCGGATGGCGTAGTGGGCCAGAGGGAGTTCCCGTCCTCGACGACGTACTCGCCTGGCTGGTCTGCCGGGTGGTGGCGCGCGTGCCGGCGGGTGACCACCGGATCGTTCTTGCCGAGGTGCTCATGGGCGACCCCTCGGGCGCCGGACAGCCGCTGCTGTACCACCAGGGCCGCTTCAACGGTCTGCGAGACTGATTCCCGCCCGATTACGCAGGGTTGCCTACCTCACAGTTCAAAGCGCTTGCTTAGCGGGCACGGAATGCGGGACCGTAGGTGTCGTACTGACGAGTAATATCTCGACCGGAGCGCAGGTCGCCCCGATCGGGATCGGCCGCTTCAGGCGCCTATGCTGCCTGGAAGAAGGCAGCCCGGAAATGACGATGCAGTAGGAGAGCCGGCGTGAGCTTGAGGATCGTTGTCACTGTGAAGTACGTGCCCGACGCCACCGGCGACCGGCACTTCGCCGATGACCTGACCGTCGACCGTGACGACGTGGACGGCCTGCTCTCCGAGCTGGACGAGTACGCGGTCGAGCAGGCGCTGCAGATCGCCGACGAGGCCGACGACGCCGAGATCACCGTGCTGACCGTTGGTCCGGAGGACGCCAAGGACGCGCTGCGCAAGGCGCTGTCGATGGGCGCGGACAAGGCAATCCACGTCGAGGACGACGACCTGCACGGCACCGACGCCATCGGTACCTCGCTGGTGCTGGCGAAGGCGATCGAGAAGGCCGGCTACGACCTGGTGATCTCCGGCATGGCGTCCACGGACGGCACGATGGGTGTCGTGCCGGCGCTGCTGGCCGAGCGTCTGGGTGTTCCGCAGGTCACGCTGCTCTCCGAGATCTCCGTCGAGGACGGCACGGTCAAGGGCCGCCGTGACGGCGACGCCGCCTCCGAGCAGCTCGAGGCCTCCCTCCCCGCGGTCGTGTCGGTCACCGACCAGTCGGGCGAGGCGCGTTACCCGTCCTTCAAGGGCATCATGGCGGCGAAGAAGAAGCCGGTTCAGGCGTGGGACCTGTCCGATCTCGACATCGAGGCGGACGAGGTCGGTCTGGAGGGTGCCTGGACGGCTGTCGCCTCCGCGACCGAGCGCCCGGCGCGCACCGCCGGCACGATCGTCAAGGACGAGGGCGAGGGCGGCAAGCAGCTCGCCGAGTTCCTCGCGGGCCAGAAGTTCATCTAGGCCCAGCGGCCCGCCGCGGCCCGTGGGTCCGGCCGAGGCCCGACTCCCTTACCGCCCTTCAGACTTCGCAATCCGCAGGAGCATTCCCATGGCTGAAGTTCTTGTCTACGTCGACCACGTGGACGGTGCCGTCCGCAAGCCCACCCTGGAGCTGCTGACCCTGGCCCGCCGCATCGGCGAGCCCGTCGCCGTCGCGCTCGGTGCCGGCGCCGCCGACACCGCCGCCGCCCTCGCCGAGCACGGCGCGGTGAAGGTCCTCACCCACGAGGCCGCCGAGTACGCCGACTACCTCGTCGTACCCAAGGTCGACGCGCTGCAGGCCGCCGTCGAGGCCGTCTCCCCGGCCGCCGTACTCGTCCCCTCCTCCGCCGAGGGCAAGGAGATCGCCGCCCGTCTCGCGGTGCGTATCGGCTCCGGCATCATCACCGACGCCATCGACCTGGAAGCCTCCGACGAGGGCCCGGTGGCCACCCAGTCGGTGTTCGCCGCCTCCTTCACCACCAAGACCCGTGTCTCCAAGGGCACCCCGGTCATCACGGTCAAGCCCAACTCCGCCGCCGTCGAGGCCGCCCCGGCCGCCGGTACGGTCGAGGCGCTCGCCGTGACGTTCGGCGCGCTGGCCACCGGCACCAAGGTCACCGGCCGCACCCCCCGCCAGTCCACCGGGCGTCCGGAGCTGACCGAGGCCGCGATCGTCGTCTCCGGCGGCCGCGGCGTCAACGGCACCGAGAACTTCGCGATCATCGAGGCCCTCGCCGACTCCCTCGGCGCGGCCGTCGGCGCCTCCCGCGCCGCGGTGGACGCCGGCTGGTACCCGCACACCAACCAGGTCGGCCAGACCGGCAAGTCCGTCTCGCCGCAGCTGTACATCGCCAACGGCATCTCCGGCGCCATCCAGCACCGCGCCGGCATGCAGACCTCGAAGACGATCGTGGCCGTCAACAAGGACGCCGAGGCTCCGATCTTCGACCTCGTCGACTACGGCGTCGTCGGCGACCTCTTCGACGTCGTCCCCCAGCTCACCGAGGAGATCAACACCCGCAAGGGCTGAGCCTCCTGACTCGTCCGAGGCCCCCGCGACCGCACGAACGGTCACGGGGGCCTCGGCTCATCCTAGGGTCACCGAGGCCTGCACCGGCAGATGGTCGCTCGGGTACAGCCCGTCCACCGAGAAGGTGTTCATCGCCGCCCAGTGCGTGGTCACGCCGGGCGAGGTCAGGATCCAGTCGATGCGCCGGCCGTCGGGCTTGAGGTCCCGGTAACCGTGGTACGTCCCGTACGCCGGGCTGCGCGAGGCCGCCGCGTCCCAGGCGTCCACGAGCCCGTGGTCCAGCATCCGGTCGTACACCCGGTTGTCGTGGGCGGCCGCGTTGAAGTCACCGGTGACGATGACCGGCAAAGACCGGTCCCACCCGGCGATCGTCTCGCCGATGAGCGCCGCGGAGCGTTCCCGCGCGTACTGGCTGACGCTGTCCAGATGGGTGTTGAGAACGTAGAACTCCCGCCCCCCGTCGGCGAGATCGGCGAACTTGACCCAGGTCACCATGCGTAGCCAGTCCGCGTCCCAGGTGTTGGAGGCGATCGTGTACGGGGTGTCGGACAGCCAGAAGTGATCGAACTCGATCGGGTCGAGTCTGCGGGTGTCGTAGAAGACCGCCATGAACTCGTCCTTGCTGCCGCCCCCTCGGCCCGTGCCGATCCAGTCGTAGTGCCCGCCGAGATCCCTCTCGATCATGCGCAGCTGCTGGTACAGCCCCTCCTGGGTGCCGATGACGTGCGGTCGCTCGCGGCGCAGCAGCTCCCGCATCACCGGACGGCGCACGGCCCAGCGTGGTGTCCTGTCGACGACGGTCGCGAAGCGCACGTTGAACGTCATGACGTTCAGGGCGCCCGCGTACTCACCGGCGGTCGCCGGCTGCGACGAGCCCGCCGTGGTCAGCAGCGGCACGGCGATGGCGGCGGCCGCCGCGGACCTGAGTCCTTGGCGGCGCGTCACTCCGACCTCTTTCGGCAACGCGATCTCCTCCCTTTGGGGTCAGGATGAACCTTGCCCGATGAATACGGAAGAAGAGGGCGGGTCAGCAGTGACCAGGGGGAAAGCATGGGCAATCCCACTTCGAGACAGTATTGACCGGGGTGAAGATCGGCGCTTAGCTTCGATATACGGATTTTTGATTCCGCAGTGCGGAAAATGGAGGGTGTTGAATGGGGCAGGGCCGGCAGGAGAACGTGGCGACGAGTCTCGCGGGCGCCGTCAGCGAGGAGATCAGCGCCTCCCTCGCCCCCGTCGACGCGGAGCTGGAGCGCCGCTATCCGGGTGACCCGGGCACCCGCCAGCCCGTGCACACCGTCTACGTGCCCGGTGACGTCTTCGCCGCCGACACCCTCCGCACCTGGGGCGACCGGGCCCTCGCCGCCCTCGACGAGCACGCGCCCGACGCCGCCTCCTTCGCCGCCGTCCTCGGCCTCGGCGACGATCTCGCCGGGCCCGTGTACGACCGCGTCCGCGCCAAGCTGGAGCGCGAGCCGATCGAAGACCTCCGCGTCGACTTCGAGGACGGCTACGGGCCGCGTCCGGACGCGGAGGAGGACGAGGCCGCCGCCCGCGCCGCCCGGCTGATCGCGGAGGCGTACGCCAAGGGCACGGCGGCCCCGTACATGGGCATCCGTACGAAGTGCATGGAGGCGCCGGTCCGCGACCGGGGCATCCGCACCCTCGACATCTTCCTCACCGGTCTGCTGGAGGCCGGCGGCCTGCCCGACGGGCTCGTCCTGACCCTGCCCAAGGTGACGTACGCCGAGCAGGTCACCGCCATGGTCCGGCTCCTCGAAGCCTTCGAGAAGGCGCGTGGTCTGGAGCCCGGCCGGATCGGCTTCGAGATCCAGATCGAGACCAGCCAGTCCATCCTCGCCGCCGACGGCACCGCCACCGTCGCCCGCATGATCGGCGCCTCCGAGGGCCGCGCGACCGGCCTGCACTACGGCACCTTCGACTACAGCGCCTGCCTCGGCGTCTCCGCCGCCCACCAGGCCAGCGACCACCCCGCCGCCGACCACGCCAAGGCGATCATGCAGGTCGCCGCGGCCGGCACCGGCGTACGCGTCTCGGACGGCTCCACCAACGTCCTGCCGGTCGGCCCGACCCAGAAGGTCCACGACGCCTGGCGACTGCACTACGGCCTCACCCGGCGCGCCCTCGCCCGCGCCTACTACCAGGGCTGGGACATGCACCCCGGCCACATCCCCACCCGCTACGCGGCCGTCTTCGCCTTCTACCGCGAGGGCTACGCACAGGCCGCAGCCCGTCTCTCCCGCTACGCCAACCGGGCCGGCGGCGACGTGATGGACGAGCCCGCGACGGCCAAGGCCCTCAGTGGCTATCTCCTGCGGGGCCTCGACTGCGGCGCCCTCGACATCGACGAGGTGTCCGGGGCGACCGGTCTGGCCCGCGCCGATCTGGAGGGCTTCGCGGCGCCCCGCCGGGCGGATCCGGCGATCTCCTCCGGCCAGTAGGCGGGTGGGCCGGACGGCGGACAAGTAGCGGTCCTGTGACAGCCGTTGCCGCCGGTCCGGGGCGCCCCCGCCCACGGCTTAGGCTGTACGCCATTCGTCGGTGTGTCACAGGAACGAGGCGCGGGTGTCTTCGGGGGCGAACGGACAGACGGACGGTGCCGGGCGGGTTCTCGCCGGGCGGTACCGGGTCGTGGAGCAGCTCGGACGCGGCGGCATGGGCGTCGTCTGGCGGGCCGTGGACGAGGTGCTCCACCGCGAGGTCGCCCTCAAGGAGCTGCGCACCTTCACGGACGCGGGCGCGCCCGAGCTGGCCGACCTCGGTCTGCGGATGCAGCGCGAGGCGCGGGCCGCCGCTCGCGTCCGGCACCCCGGAGTCGTCGCCGTGCACGACGTGGCCGAGATCGACGGACGCCCGCTGATCGTCATGGAGCTGGTCGACGGACCGTCCCTCGACGACGTCCTGCGCGACCGGGGCCTACTCGACCCGCGCGAGGCGGCCGGCATCGGCGCCAAGGTCATGGACGCCCTCGCCGCCGCCCACCGGGTCGGCGTACTGCACCGCGACGTCAAGCCCGGCAACATCCTCCTGGACCGCTCGGGCCGCGTCGTCCTCACCGACTTCGGCATCGCCACGATGGAGGACCCGGGCGACGGCTCCGCCACCCACCTCACCCGCAGCGGCGAACTCGTCGGCTCCCTCGACTACCTGGCCCCCGAACGCGCCCAGGGCAACGACCCCGGCCCCGCCTCCGACGTCTGGGCACTCGGCGCCACCCTGTACGCGGCCGTCGAGGGCGCCTCCCCGTTCCGGCGTACGTCGACCTGGTCGACGCTCACCGCGATCGTGGCCGACCCGCTGCCCGAACCCCGGCGGGCCGGACCGCTCGGACCCGTCCTGCGACAGCTGATGGACAAGCGCCCGGAGCACCGCCCGGACGCCGACCGGGCCCGTGAACTGCTGGAGGCCGTGGCCGCCGGGGGAACGCCCGACGTCCCGACCGAGGGGCAGGGCGGCGGTGGTCCGGCACCTCGGCCGAGGGCGGAGACCGAACGGAGCGTTCCGTCGGTGCCACCGGGCTTCGGACCGCCGACGACGGGCGTGGCGGCCGACGGGACGGGCGCCGGATTCGGCGGGACGGGTGAGGGAGGTGGGTTCGGCTCGACGGGCCCGACCCCCGGCTTCGGGCCGCCGCAGCCGGTCCCGGCACCCGGCACGGGGGCGTCCTCGGAGGTCGGCGGGTCCGGCGCGGGCGCGCCGCAGGCACCGGTCCCCGCTTCGGGACCCGTCACCACCGTGTCCTCGACCGACAGCGGCCGTCCCCGCAAGGGCCGCGCCCTCCTGGCCGCCGTGGCCGTCGCCGTCGTGCTCGCCGCCTCGGGCATCACCGTCGCGCTGCTCACCGGGGACGACGACGCGGAGACGGGCGCCCGTCCCTCGGCCACCGGATCGAGCGGCGGCACACCCTCCCCGGGCCGCAGCAGAGGCACGGTCGACCTCACCGACGACTCCGACGCGAAGGAGGAGGGGAAGGACCGCAAGAAGTCCCCGAGCCCGAGCGAGAAGGCCGAGGAGGACGAGACCGAGGCGTCCGCCTCCCCGTCGAAGAACGCGAGCGGCGGCACCACCGGCGGCGGCTCAGGGGGTTCGGACACCACGGACGGCGGCTCCACGAGCGGGGGCACGAGCGGGGGCACGACCGGCGGGACGACCGGAGGGTCGACCGAGGAGGAACCGGTCTGCCATTCGATCGGCGGCGGCAAGTACAACTGCACGGTCTGGACCACCGCCAAGTCCTACACCGCCGCCGGCACCGAGGTCGGCGTCCTCAACCAGGGCACCAACTACTTCTACTGCCAGCAGAACCTGGGCCGCCGCGAGACCTCCGGCGAGTGGACCAACGTGTGGTGGGCCAAGACCGACGACGACAGCGGCAACACCGGAGTCTTCGTCAGCGACGTCTACATCCAGGGAGGCGACAACGACGCCCCGGTGCCCGGCCTCCCGGTCTGCTGAGGCCGGGCCGCGCCGGCAGCGGCCCTCCCCGCCGTGCCGCGGCGAATCTACGCCCGGGGGTGCGGCCGTACGTACTGCTCCAGACCCGACACCGTCGTCCACCTCTGCTCGGCGAACAGCTCCCTGCCCCTCAGGCACAGCCCCCGGTCACCGCGCGCCCGGGCGCAGAACTCGTCGGGGGTGGTGCCGAACAGTTCACGCAACTCGGCCGACGAGGCGAGGAGTTCGGCGATGAGCGGGCGCTGCCGGCCCGGGTGGGCGCGCGGGCCGGGGCCGCCGTCGCGCAGAACGCCCCACCGGTTGACGTAGATCCAGGCGTGGTCGAGGAGGTCGCCCGACTCCAGCTCGACACGGAAGTCTGCGGCGGGCAGGGCAGCCCGCTGGAAGTTGCCGGTCGGTGAGTCGACGCCCTCGCTCGCGTCGACCACGGCGAGCTGCGCCTCGTCGAGCCAGGTGAGGAACAGTTCGCTGGTGGAGCCGGGGGAGCGGAACGGCGACGCGGACAGATAGCCGAGCAGGCTGACATGGGCGGAGACACCGATCCCGATGCCCGTGACCCTGGCCTTGACCATGGGGACCCGGCACTCGACACCGCGCTCGGCCATCTTGTGGACGAGCTGCGCGGGGCAGGCGTTGGAGCCGACCGAGAGGACGGGCACCCGGTCCTCGAAGACGAGCGTGTCCAGCGGCAGCATCCGGTTGCCGTCCAAGAGCGCGGACTCGGCGGGCCACGCGCCCGGATAGCTCAGCGGGTCCTCGCGCGGAGCCACGGCGAGGCCGAGCGCTTCGAGCGTACGGGGATCGGAGGCTGTCAAGGGTCAGTCCGCGGGCGGGAGTTCGCCCGAGCCGCGGGCGATCAGCCGGGTCGGCAGCTCGATGCGCTCCGGGGCGACGAGGGAGCCGTCCAGCTGCTGGAAGAGACGTTCGGCGGCGGTGCGGCCCAGCCGGGCGGGGTCCTGGGCGACGACCGTGATGCCCGGCCGGAGCAGATCGGCCAGCTCGAAGTCGTCGAAGCCGACGACGGCGACCGGACGGGTGTGCTCGGCGAGGACGCGCACGGCCGTCACCGTGACCCGGTTGTTGCCCGCGAAGACCGCCGTGACGGGCGACGGGCCGGACAGCATCTCCTCGGCCGCCCTGCGGACCCGCTCGGGATCGGTGACGCCCAGGGACATCCACGCGTCCTCGACCTGGATGCCGGCGTCCTCCATGGCCGCCCGGTAACCGCGCAGCCGCTCGGCGGCGGTGTGGATGCGGGGCATGTCGCCGATGAAGCCGATGCGGCGGTGGCCGTGGGCGACGAGGTGGGCGACGCCGTCGCGGGCCCCGCCGAAGTTGTCCGACAGCACGACGTCGGCGTCGATCCGCCCGGCCGGGCGGTCCACGAACACCGTGGCGACGCCCGCCCTGATCTCGGGTTCCAGATACCGGTGGTCGTCACCGGCCGGAATGATCACGAGCCCGTCGACGCGGCGGGCGCACAGCGCCAGCGCCAGCTCCTGCTCGCGGTCCGGGTCCTCCGCGCTGGACCCGTTGATCAGCAGCGAGCCGTGGGCGCGGGACACCTCCTCCACCGCCCGGCTGAGGGGACCGTAGAACGGGTCGGCGAGGTCCTCCAGGACCAGGCCGATGGTGGCCGTGCTGCCCTTGCGCAGCACCCGCGCGCTGTCATTGCGCCGGAAGCCGAGCGCCTCGATCGCCTCCTGGACGCGGCGCTCGGTGTCCGGGGTGACACCCGGTTCGCCGTTCACCACCCGGGAGACCGTCTTCAGACCCACCCCGGCCCGGGCCGCGACGTCCTTCATCGTGGGACGGTTGCCGTAGCGGTTCTCGGGGCGGCGGGCGATGCCGTTGGCGGTCTCGGGCACTATGCGCTGTCCTGTCCTGTCGTCCAAGGGTGTGGCCGGTGGTGCCGTGTCGGAATTGTGTGGCTGTTGAGGATGTGCCGTCGAGCATAGAGCCTGGACAACGTTGTCACGGCCGGGAGAGACTGTCTATCGCATTCTCTGGCCGGCGCCCCCCACCAGGCGAGCGTCGTGCTGCCAGTTTCCGGCCGGAGATCCGGGCGCCGCTCTGTTCGGGCGCCCGGTAGGAGACTCGCAGCGGGAGAACTGACACTGATGCAGACCGACCTCGTGGCCGCGCTCGACATCGGCGGCACCAAGATCGCCGGGGCGCTGGTGGACGGCCACGGCCGGATCCTGGTGCGCGCGCAGCGCCCGACACCCGCGCAGGAGGACGGCGACACCGTCATGCGGGCCGTGGAAGAGGTGCTCGGCGAGCTGACAGCCGCGCCATTGTGGGGCGGGGCCACTGCGGTCGGGATCGGCAGCGCGGGCCCGGTGGACGCCTCGGCCGGCACGGTGAGCCCGGTGAACGTCCCCGGCTGGCGCGGCTTCCCCCTCGTCGAGCGGGTCCGGGCGGCGACCGGCGGGCTGCCCGTCGAGCTGATCGGCGACGGTGTGGCCATAACAGCGGCCGAGCACTGGCAGGGCGCGGCGCGCGGCCATGACAACGCGCTGTGCATGGTCGTGTCGACGGGCGTCGGCGGTGGCCTCGTCCTCGGCGGAAGGCTGCACGCGGGCCCTACCGGGAACGCCGGCCACATCGGTCACATCAGCGTGGACCTCGACGGCGACGCCTGCCCCTGCGGTGCCCGCGGCTGTGTCGAGCGCATCGCGAGCGGCCCCAACCTGGCTCGCCGCGCCCTGGAGAACGGCTGGCGGCCCGGCCCCGGCGGTGACACCTCGGCCGCGGCGGTCGCCGCCGCCGCGCGGGCCGGTGACCCGATCGCCGTGGCCTCCTTCGAGCGCGCCGCGCAGGCCCTGGCCGCGGGGATCGCCGCCACCGCCACCCTCGTCGAGATCGACATCGCTGTCATCGGCGGCGGTGTCGCGAACGCAGGCGACGTCCTCTTCGCCCCCCTCCGCACCGCCCTCAAGGACTACGCCACCCTGTCCTTCGTCCAGCACCTCACCATCGCCCCCGCCGTGATGGGCACGGACGCGGGCCTGGTGGGCGCCGCCGCGGCGGCGCTGGCGGCCCGGCCGAGCATGCGGACGGCGGGGGTGGGATAGGCACGACCGTGCCGGACGCCGGGGCTCCGAAAGTCGGCCGTGACCCCTCGGGGCGTTCCGCAGTTGAGCTGGGCATGAAGAAGCGCAGCATGCTCGCCATCGCCTCCCTCGCCACCGGTTTCGTCGTCGCGGCCATCACGCCGTCGCACGGTCTCGACGCCTCGGACGCGCTCGGGAAGACGGACGGCCTCAGCAAACTGGACGTCGAGGGCACGCTCGGCAAGGTCGGCAAGACGGTCTCCAGTGAAAGCCTGGCGGTCGACGAGGACGCCCTGGGGGGCCGGAAGGGCAAGGGCGGCAAGGAAGGCTGACGGCCTTGTAGAGGGCGGCGGATTCTCCGTCCGCCTTCCCTCGCGTCGCAGGTGGCGGGTCCCCCACTCGGTGGGGGACCCGCCGTCGTATTTCGGCTCCTCGGCAGCGGCTGGTTTCCGTGGCGGAGTGGAGGGCAAGGCTCAGGGGGTCAACAGAAGAGGGGGAACCGTGATCGTCTGGATCAACGGTGCGTTCGGTGCGGGGAAGACGACCACCGCACGGGAACTGATCGAACTGATCCCGAACAGCACGCTCTTCGACCCCGAGGTCATCGGCGGCGCACTGACGCACCTGCTGCCGGCCAAACGCCTCGCCGAGGTCGGCGACTTCCAGGACCTGCCGAGCTGGCGACGGCTCGTGGTCGACACCGCCGCCGCCCTGCTCGCCGAGCTGGGCGGCACCCTCGTGGTCCCCATGACCCTGCTCCGCCAGGAGTACCGCGACGAGATCTTCGGCGGCCTCGCCTCCCGCCGCATACCCGTACGGCATCTGCTCCTGGCCCCGGCCGAAACGATACTGCGGGAGCGAATAGCCGGGCGGGAGATACCTCCCGACCTCCCCGACGGCGAGATGCGGATGCGTCAATGGGCGTACGACCACATCACGCCCTATCGCGCCGCCCTCGGCGGCTGGCTCACCGCCGATGCCCACCTCGTCGACACCGGCGCCCTCACCCCGTACGAGGCCGCGCGGCGCATCGCCGACGCCGTGGCCATCGACGACGTACCCGTGTGCGACATCGTGCAGACCCCCGAGCCGACCGCCGAGACGGTCGCCGCGGGGGTTCTCCTGTTCGACGAGGACGACCGGCTTCTGCTGGTCGATCCGACCTACAAGGCCGGCTGGGAGTTCCCCGGCGGGGTCGTGGAGGCCGGGGAGGCGCCGGCCCGGGCGGGGGTGCGCGAGGTTCACGAGGAGATTGGGATACGGCTGGCCGACGTGCCCCGGCTGCTGGTGGTGGACTGGGAGGCGCCTCGGCCGCCCGGGTACGGCGGACTGCGCCTGCTGTTCGACGGAGGCCGACTCGATGTCAGCGGTGGGCAGCGGCCCGTGCTGCCCGGGCCCGAGTTGCGAGGCTGGCGGTTCGTGACCGAGGAAGAGGCCGCGGATCTGCTGCCGCCGGTCCGGTACGAGCGGCTGCGGTGGGCTCTGCGGGCGCGGGAGCGGGGCGCCGCGCTGTACTTGGAGGCCGGGGTGCCGGTGTGAGGGTTCGCCGCCGCCGTTTCGGACAGGTCGTGGGGCGGCCGCGGGTGATGTGTGGTCGCTCGCGCAGTTCTCCGCGCCCCTGAAGGGCGCGGCACTGCACCGGCGTTGCCTTGTTCGCTCAGTTCGCCGCGTAGTTCCGCAGGAACAGGGCCTCCGTCACCGACATGCGCTCCAGCTCCTCCGGGGACACGCTCTCGTTGACCGCGTGGATCTGCGCCTCGGGTTCGCTGAGGCCAATGAGGAGGATCTCGGCGTCGGGGTAGAGGGAGGCCAGGGCGTTGCAGAGGGGGATGGAGCCTCCGTGGCCCGCGTACTGCATCTCCTGTCCCGGGTAGGCGACGGCCATGGCCGAGGCCATCGCCTCGTACGCCGGGCTGGTGGTGTCGGCGCGGAACGCCTGACCGTGGCCGATCGGTTCGCAGCTCACCCGGGCGCCCCACGGGGTGTGCGCCACCAGGTGCGTCTCGAGCAGCTTGATCGCGTGCTGGACGTCGACGCCCGGCGGGACGCGCAGGCCGATCAGGGCGCGGGCGCTCGCCTGGATCGACGGGGTCGCGCCGACCACGGGCGGGGCGTCGATGCCGAGCACGGTGGCGGCGGGGCGCGCCCAGATGCGGTCGGCGACCGTGTCGGCGCCCACCAGCTCCACGCCGTCGAGCACCTTGGCGTCCTTGCGGAACTGCGCGTCGGTGTACCGCAGGCCGTCCCACGCCCCGTCGCTCGCGAGGCCGTCGACGGTCGTCGTGCCGTCCTCGGCGCGCAGCGAGTCGAGGACGCGGATCAGCGCGGCCAGCGCGTCGGGGGCCGCGCCGCCGAACTGGCCCGAATGCAGGTTGCCTTCGAGGGTGTCGATCCGCACGCGCATGAGGATCATGCCGCGCAGGGAGGTGGTGACCGTCGGCAGGCCGACGCGGAAGTTGCCCGCGTCGCCGATGACGACGGTGTCGGCGGCGAGCAGTTCGGGGTGGGCCTCGGCGTACCGCTGGAGGCCGCCGGTGCCCATCTCCTCGGAGCCCTCGGCTATCACCTTGATGGTGACGGGCACCCCGCCGTCGGCCTTCAGCGCCCGCAGCGCGAGCAGGTGCATGATCACGCCGCCCTTGCAGTCGGCGGCACCGCGCCCGTACCAACGGCCGTCGCGCTCGGTCAGCTCGAACGGCGGCGACACCCAGGCGGCCTCGTCCAGCGGCGGCTGCACGTCGTAGTGCGCGTAGAGCAGGACGGTCTTCGCGCCCTCGGGCCCCGGCAGACAGCCGTACACGGACTGGGTGCCGTCGGGGGTGTCGAGCAGGGCCACGTCCTGGAAGCCCTCGGCGCGCAGCGCGTCGGCGACCCAGTTCGCGGCGCCCTCGCTCTCGCTCCTCGGGAACTGGTCGAAGTCCGCCACCGACCTGAAGGCCACCAGTTCGGCGAGCTCCTGCTTCGCCCGTGGAATCAGGGAGGCGACGGTCTCGGCGACCGGTTTCGACGGCATGGGCACGCTCCTTGTGGGTGCGACGTTGTCCTTCTGGGTGAGTGGCTGCGTACGCGCTTGCCCGGAGTGTCGGTGTAGGGCGCACGTGCTGCCGATCCTCCCACAGCGGTCCTTCGCGTCAGCCGCCGTAGGATGCGTGGGACAGGTGCGGCAGGCGGCTGGATCGGGAGCAGTAGACCATCGTGAGCAGCGAGAACTCTTCGGCGGACGCCGTGCAGCGGGTGTGGGACGTCGTCGTGGTGGGCGCGGGCCCCGCAGGGGCTTCGGCCGCCTACGCGGCGGCGGTCGCGGGACGCAGCGTCCTGATGCTGGAGAAGGCGGAGCTGCCGCGGTACAAGACGTGCGGCGGCGGCATCATCGGCCCCTCGCGCGACTCGCTGCCGCCCGGTTTCGAACTGCCCCTCAAGGACCGGGTGCACGCGATCACCTTCTCCCTCGACGGCCGTTACGCCCGGACGCGCAAGTCCAAGCAGATGCTGTTCGGCCTGATCAACCGGCCCGAGTTCGACCAGCAACTCGTCGAGCACGCGCAGAAGGCGGGCGCCGAACTGCGTACGGGCGTCACGGTCACCCGGGTCGAGCAGCACGGCTCGGCCGTACCGGACCGGCGGACGGTCGCCGTCGTCCTGCAGGGCGGCGAGACGCTGTTCGCGCGGGCCGTGGTCGGGGCGGACGGCAGCGCCAGCCGCATCGGGGCGCATGTCGGGGTGAAGCTCGAACAGGTCGACCTCGGTCTGGAGGCGGAGATCCCCGTTCCGGAGACCGTCGCCGAGGACTGGAAGGGGCGGGTGCTCATCGACTGGGGCCCGATGCCCGGCAGTTACGGGTGGGTCTTCCCCAAGGGCGACACACTGACCGTCGGCGTGATCTCCGCGCGCGGCGAAGGCGCCGCCACCAAGCGGTACCTGGAGGACTTCATCGGGCGGCTCGGCCTCGCCGGCTTCGAACCGAGCGTCTCCTCGGGGCACTTGACGCGTTGCCGTGCCGACGACTCGCCGCTCTCACGGGGGCGGGTGCTGGTGTGCGGGGACGCGGCGGGGCTGCTGGAGCCGTGGACGCGGGAGGGCATCTCCTTCGCGCTGCGGTCGGGGCGGCTCGCGGGGGAGTGGGCGGTACGGATCGCCGAGGCGCACGACGCGGTGGACACCCGCCGCCAGGCCCTCAACTACGCGTTCGCCGTGAAGGCGGGGCTCGGCGTCGAGATGAGCGTCGGCAAGCGGCTGCTGGTCGCCTTCGAGCGGCGGCCGGGGCTCTTCCACGCGGCGCTCACCGGGTTCCGGCCCGCCTGGCGGGCCTTCGTCGACATCACGCGCGGGTCGACCTCCCTGGGCGAGATCGTCCGTAACCACCCGATCGCCCAGCGCGCGCTGACCGCGTTCGACAAGTAGGCCCGGGGGCCGGTTCGACCAGCAGGCCCGGGGCCGGTCCGACGAGCAGGCCCGGGGCCGGTCCGACGAGCAGGCCCGGGGGCCGGTCCGACGAGGCGGTCCGGAATCCGCCGGATCGGACGACCCGGGCATCCGCCGGCACCCCGCCCGGTCACCGTTCGACGGTGATCCGGAAGACGGGGTGCTTCGGCGCGGCGGCGAGCAGCTCCTCGTCGGTGGAGTCGGCGCTGACGTCGCCGAAGAACCGGCCCACCTCCCAGCCCCACTTCTTGAGGTAGGTGCGCAGAACGACGGGCTTCTCCTCGTCGGACAGTTCGACCGCCGTGAACTCCTGGACCCGGCGGCCCACCTGGAGCCGCCCGCCGCCCGCCGCCCGCATGTTGCGCACCCACTCGGAGTGGCCGCGTGCCGAGACGAGGTAGGGGCCGCCCTCGTACGGCAACGGGTTGACCGGCAGCCGACGCCACTCACCGCTCTTGCGGCCGCGCACGGAGAGCTCGGCCGTGCCGAGGAGGCTGACGCCGTGTCGGGCGAGCCAGCCGATGAAGCCGTTCAGTGCGCGGTCGAAGGGGTTGGACTTGATGTAGTGGGGCGACGAGTGGGGCGACGACGGCATGGGGTCCTCCCGTTGTGGAGCGGCTCTCCGAGCGCTTTGGAGAGCACTGCTCTCGCTTGAGAGCAGTGTGCACGCGATCGGTGCTCCAAAGCAAGAGCGCCGCTCTTGTTTGTGATGGCCGCTCTGATAAGAGAGCAGCGATCCGGAATGTGTGCAGTGCTCTGCCCTTGTGGCACACTCCTCGCATGAGCACAGCACGTGGGGCCCGTGCCCGCGCCAGGATCGAGGTCACCGCCGCCATCAAGGACGAGGCGCGCAGACAGCTAGCCGCCGAGGGCGCCGCCAAGCTGTCGCTGCGAGCTGTGGCGCGCGAGCTCGGCATGGTCTCCTCCGCGCTGTACCGCTACTTCCCGAGCCGCGACGAGCTGCTGACCGCGCTGATCATCGACGCCTACGACTCCCTGGGCGAGGCCGCCGAGGCCGCGCACGCGAAGTCCGCCGGTGAGAGCCCGGCGGGGCAGTGGGTCGCGGTGTGCGAAGGGGTGCGGGAGTGGGCGCTGGCGCGACCGCACGAGTACGCGTTGATCTACGGCTCGCCCGTGCCCGGGTACGCCGCGCCCGACACGACCCTGCCGGCCGCGTCCCGGGCCGGGCGGTTGCTGATCCGGATCGTGCGTGATGCCTACCAGGACAAGGGCGTGGCCCAGTGGAAGCTGCCCGCCGAGGTGCGGCCCGAGGCGCGGCGGATGGCCGAGCACTTCGCGCCCGATCTGCCGCCGGAGATGGTCGCGGTGCTGGTCGGGGCATGGGCGCAGCTGTTCGGCCTGGTCAGCTTCGAGGTGTTCGGGCAGTTCAACCGGGTGGTCGAGGACCGTGCGGTGTTCTTCCGGCATGCGGCGGGCCAACTCGCCCACCACGTCGGTCTGGTGTTCCCGCAGTCCGAGGAGGCGGCGCGCTGACGTCCCCGGGCCCGGCGGGGTGTACTTCGCCGGGAGTAGGGGCGGTCACCTCGCTCGGGGGCGTCGTGCCCGGTGAGCGGCGTCTAGCGTGACAGGTATGGCAGAGCAGGGTGCGGAGGCGGGTGGCCCCCCGGCGTGGGGCGGGCCGCCGTGGCGGCGATGGCACGGGGGCGGGCCCCCGTGGTGGAACCGGCCTGACGGCGACGAGACGCGCCCTCGCTGGCCGTGGCGTTCCACCGTGGCGTTCACCGTCTTCGTCCTGGTCGGCTCGAACGCGGCCGCCGAGTTGCGGAAGGACGACCGCGCCGAGCTCGACCTCTTCGCGCGCGTCCTGCTGCTCGTGGGCGCCGCCCTGTTGCTGTGGCGGTGGCGGCGGCCGGTGCTCGTCGCCTTCGGGACGGTCGCGACCGCCATGGTGTATCTGGGCGCCGGATATCCGTACGGGCCGGTGTTCCTCACCGTCGCCATCGGCTGCTTCAGCGCGATCGTCGCCGGGCACCGCAAGGCCGCCTGGACGGCGATGGGGGCGCTGTGGGTGGGGCATGTGCTGGTGGCGCACTGGCTGTTCCGGTGGCTGCCGCCCGGCGGGGACGACGCAGCGGGCTGGGGGCAGGAGACCGTCGTCGTGACCTGGGGCGTGGCGATCGTCGCGCTCTCGGAGCTGGCCCGGACACGGCGCGAGCAGTGGGCCCGGGAGCGGGCCGAGCGCGCGCAGGCCGCCCGGCGGCGGGCCGACGAGGAACGGCTGCGGATCGCCCGTGAACTGCACGACGTCCTCGCGCACAGCATCTCGGTGATCAACGTCCAGGCGGGTGTGGGCCTGGCGCTCCTCGACTCCGACCCGGAACAGGCGCGCACCGCGCTCATCACCATCAAGGCCGCCGGCAAGGAGGCCCTGGGCGAGGTCCGTCAGGTCCTCGACACCCTCCGGACGCCCGGCGACGCCCCGCGCACCCCGGCCCCCGGCCTCGACCGCCTCCCCGAGCTCGTGGAGCAGGCGGCGGGCGCGGGCCTGACCGTCGAGGTCGAGGGCGAGACGCCGAAGCTGCCGCCGGGCACCGATCTCGCCGCGTTCCGCATCGTCCAGGAGGCACTCACCAACGTCGTACGGCACTCGGGGGCGCGGCATGTGCGCGTGGAGCTCGATCACGACGGCCGTGAGCTGCGGCTGCGGATCGACGACGACGGGCCCGCGACCGGCACCGACGTGGGCGGCGGCAACGGGCTCGTCGGAATGCGGGAGCGGGCCGCCGCGCTCGGTGGCACGATCGAGGCGGGGCCGCGCGCCGACGGGGGGTTCGGGGTGCTCGCCGTACTGCCGGTACGGGCGCCCCGCGAGGTCGAGGAGGACCGGTGATCCGCGTACTGCTGGCCGACGACCAGGCGCTGGTGAGGGCGGGGTTCAGGGCGCTGCTCGACGCGCAGCCCGACATCGAGGTGGCCGGGGAGGCGGCCGACGGGGAGGAGGCGCTCCGCAGGGTGCGCGAACTCCGCCCCGATGTCGTCCTGATGGACATCCGTATGCCCCTGCTGGACGGCCTCGCCGCGACCCGGCGCATCACCGACGACGGGGGCCTCGCACAGGTCAGGGTCGTCATGCTGACCACCTTCGAGCTGGACGAGTACGTCTTCGAGGCCATCCGCTCAGGCGCGTCGGGTTTTCTCGTCAAGGACACCGAGCCGGAGGAACTCGTGCGCGCGGTAAGGGCGGTGGTGGAGGGCGACGCGTTGCTCTCGCCGGGGGTGACCCGGCGGCTGATCGCCGAGTTCGCGTCCCGCTCCAAGGAACCGGTGGAAGTCGCCTCCCTAGCCGGACTCACCGAGCGGGAACGGGAGGTGATGGCCCTCGTCGGTATCGGACTGACCAACGACGAGATCGCCCGCCGTCTCGTCGTCAGCCCGCTGACCGCCAAGACGCATGTAAGCCGCACGATGGTGAAGCTGGGCGCCCGCGACCGCGCCCAACTCGTCGTCCTGGCCTACGAGTCGGGGTTGGTGCGGCCGGGCTGGCTGGGCTGAGCGGGGCCCGGCCCACCGGGCTCCGCGGGGGCCCGTGCGGGAGGCCGTGTGGCGCGCCGGAAGCGGGTCAGCACGACCGTGACGACCGCGACGAACACCACCACGGTCGCGGTGAGCGCGAGGGGGCCGAGCAGGCTCCGCCGGCCGCGCAGGGAGCCGAACAGGTTCGGCAGGAACTCGGTCACACCGAAGTAGGCCGCGCCCGCCAGGACCGCCCCCGCGAAGAGAGCGAAACCGATCTCCGTGGTCATCGCGTCCCGATCGGCCTGCGTTCGTCTCCCCATGAGCCGAGTGTGGGGGCGGCGGGCCCGCCCGACAAGGCGGTTGGCGCACCCGCCGCGCCCGGTTCAGCCGACGCCCGAGGCCTGCCGCCACAGTTCCGCGAGTGAGGAGTCGCCCGTGACGGCGGGGAGAGGAAGCCGGTTCCACAGGGACAGGTACAGCCGGGGCGCCGGGCCCGCGATCTCGCAGTCGGCGGCACCCGCCGTCGACGCTTCCGCGCGTTCCGCCACGGGCGGCTCCGACGACAGCCGTACGGTCCAGGCGGCGTCCGTGTCGGTCGCCCGTACCCGCAGGACACCTGGTGTCCCGGTGCGCACCCGGCTCCTGCCGCGGGCGTGGAAGCCGAGCAGCAGTTCGTCGATGCCGTCGACGGCGAAGTCCACGGAGGGCTCGCCGAGTTCGCCGCCGAGCGCGGACTCCGCGTCGGCACGGTGCACGGACGTCTCGTGGGCCTGGCGGCGCGCCCAGAAGGCCAGCGGGGAGGGGGCGGGCAGGAAGCTCCAGCAGTCGACGTCGGCGGGGGTGGTGCGCAGGGTGTCGACGAGGCGCCGGTGTCCGGTCTCGAACCAGGTCAGCAGGGGGTCACCGTCCAGATCCGGGCCACTTTCGAGGGGGTGGGGCGAGGAACGGCCCTCGGCGAGGAATGCCGTGGCCCAGCGGTGCACGGCTCCCGTGTGCCGTACCAGGTCCCGGACCCGCCACTCGGGGCACGTCGGCACCTCGGCGTCCGTACCGGCCTTCCGGGCGGCCGTGGCAAGCAGTCGGCCTTCCTCGTCCAGGGCTCTGATGTGCTCGGCGGTCTCCATGGGACGAGTCTGCCGGATGAAGCGTGCTCGAAGCGCCCGCCCCGAGCCGGGGCGGGCGCTTCGGTTCACCGGTGGGTGGTCGGGGGCGTCAGGGTGTCGCCCGGATCCGGCCGTCGCGGCGCGTTCCCGCCCCCGGTTCCTCGTGGGCGAGCCACTCGGCGACGCTGTGGGCGATCGGCTGGCCGGTGTCCATCTCCACGAACCCGAACTGGCCGGACTGGTTGCACTCCAGGAACCACCAGATCCCGTCCCCGTCCTCAGCGAAGTCGAAGGCCCCGTAGGAGAGTTCGGCGTCGCGGAGGTAGGCGCGCACGGCCGTGGCGGTGCGTGCCGGGACGTCCACCGGCTGCCAGGGCGTGGTGGAGGGGGCGAAGCGGACGTCCACCTCGTCGGGGTGCGCGTCCGGGGGGACCACCTTGCGGGCGGCCATCATGCGGTCACCGACGACGGTGAGCCGGATGTCGGCGGTCTTGGCGATCCGGCGCTGCAGCAGCGTCGGGCCGAACGCGACGGCGGTGAAGTCGGTGCCGGGCGCGATGCGGCTGGTGGGGACCGTCCGGGCGGGCTCCTGTGGATGGGTCCCGGAGACCGGCTTCACCACCAGGTCCGGGAAGCGCTCGGCGAAGTCACGGGCGGCCTGCGGGAACGTGGTGATCAGCGTGGCCGGTACCGGGAGCCCGCAGCGCTGGGCGTGCCGGAGCTGCCACGGCTTGTGCCGGGCCCGGCGGGCCGCGTCCGGGTCGTTCATCCAGCGGGCCCCCGTGCCGCGCAGCATGCCGTACAGGGCCTGCGAGGACTCCTCGGTCAGCCAGGGGGACGGCTCGGCGACCCCGGCCGCCGGAACGCCGGGCCGGCGCAGCCAGATGGACCGCAGCGTGCTCATGCTCACCAGGCGGCCGCCGGCGGACAGATGCCCGCGGAAGGAGCCGTGCACGTACTCGCCGGAGAGCGCCACCGCGCCGGGCAGGTCGGCGGGGTCGAGCCGGACCACCGGTACGCCGGTCCTGTTGAGCTGCGCCACCACCAGGTCCGCCGTCACATCCTGTTCGCAGGTGAGGATCAACACCGTCATCGTCGCCGGTCCGTGTTCAGTCGTCGAAATGGGTCTTCGATCCCGCAGTGGACGTCGTCGCCCCCAATTCCCTCATAAGACCCTGGTCATGCGCCGCTATCCGCCCGTCGGCGAGCACGTTCAACTGCAGCCCGGAGTCGTAGGTGTACGGAGCGCTGAACTCCAACTGCTCAGCGGCGCGAGCATAGTTGAGCACGAACAGTCGCATCGTTTCTCCTTGTTCGGGACCATCCGGAAAAGCGGATGGTGACGCTCCGGCCGCCCTCTGTTCGGCCGGGTCGCGGTGTCTCCAGGGAGTTATACGAATCGAACGACTGAATGGTTGCCTCACGTTCTCGAAGGGCTGACTTCATGCACCGCGAGGTGTCACGGGGCAACGGTGAGTGGTCATTTGGCGGCCGAGTGGCGGGTGGTGAACGCGATGGCGGAGGCGAACGCGGCGAGTACCGCGACGCTCGTGAGCGCGGTGGGCAGGGAGAACCATTCGGCCATGAATCCGATCGCGGGCGGGCCGAGGAGCATGCCGAGATAGCCGAGGGTGGAGGCGGTGGCCACCCCGCTGGGCCCGGCCAGCGCGCCGGCGCGTTCGATGGCGACGGGGAAGATGTTGGCGAGGCCCAGACCGGTGACCGCGAAGCCGAGCAGGGTCGCCCACACGGAGGGGGCGAGGGAGCCGAGCAGCATGCCGGCCGTCGCGGTCGCGCCACCGGCCACGAGCACCGTGGTCCTGCCCAGGTGTTCGAGCAGGGTCGTCCCCGTGAGCCGGCCGACGGTCATGGCGAGTGCGAAACACGAGTAACCGATCGCCGCGACACCGGGCGAGGTGTCCAGGTCCGCCTCCAGGTGCAGGGCGCCCCAGTCGGCCAGCGCCCCCTCGCCGTACGCCGTGCACCCGGCGATCAGGCCGAGGACGACCACCAGGCCGCGCGTACGGCCGTCGAGGCGGCGGGGATCCGTCGCCCGGGGGCCCCGCCCGGAGGTGAGGTCCGGTGGTACCGGAGGCTCGTGGCGCAGCAGGGCGGGTGCGGCTACGGCGGTCACCAGCAGGCCGATCACGGTGATGCCGAGCAGATGGCGCGTGGGGGACAGGGAGCCCGCGACCAGGCCGCCGAGCCCCGCACCGAGCATGCCGCCGAGGCTGAAAGCGGCGTGGAAACTGGGCATGACGGGCCGGCCCAGCGCGGCCACCAGGTCCACGGCCGCGCTGTTGAAGGCGACGTTCATCCCGCCGAAAGCCGCGCCGAAGACCAGCAGTACCGCGCCCAGTGCGAGCGCCGAGTGGGTGAGCGGGGGCAGCGCCACGCTGAGCGACAGCAGGACGGCGCAGGCGACCGTCACCGGGTGGCTGCCGAAGCGGCGGCAGAGCCGGCCGGTGAGGACCATCGTGATCACCGCTCCGGCGGACACGCCCAGCAGCGCCAGCCCCAGTGCGCCGGGCGCCGCACCGGTCTGTTCCTTGACGGCGGGGATCCTGACCACCCAGCCGGCGAAGACGAAGCCGTCGAGGGCGAAGAAGGCGGTGATCGCGATGCGGAGGGTGCGGAGGTCGGCTCGGAGGTCGTCGGGGTCGTTGTCGTGGCCCGGCACGGCGTTGTGCGTTCGGGTTTTGTTTATTCGCGGCACAAAGCGAGGCTAGGTGGGGGTCGGTGGCCGGGGCAAGGGTCTTCGGGCGGAGGCGGGGCCGCCTCGAACCGAGTGGTGGTCGTGGGGTGGCGACACGTGATGGTGTCGCGGACGGCGAGTGCGGCGAACCGGGCTTTCGGCGGCCGTTGGAGGGCTGTCCCAGTGGCAAGGCCGACGAGGCGACGGCGGATGTCGTGCGGACGGTCGCGCGCGGCCCATCGCGTGCGCCTGTTTCACATGCGCGTACAACTAATGTGCTTGACACCTTCCAGGGCGTACGACGTAGGTTGAAGCGACAAGCACTGGACGGGTGGAGGCCCTGATGCGCGTACGTGACGCGGCACCGCACGGTGCCGGCGCGGGTACGTGGCTGATCACCCGGCGGCATGTGGACTACTGCCGTACCGCCTCCGCCGTCTGTCCTTCCGCACGCGTCTGACCCCTGTCGGCCCCTCGGGCCGGCCGTCTCGTCGTGCCCTCGGAAGGAACCCCATGTCCGGCCCCGCCCTGCGCCTCGCCGTCGAGCTCGACGGCGACGGCGCCCATCCCGCGGCCTGGCGCCGCGCCGCCCACTCCCCCGACCATCTGCTGACCCCGCGCCGGGTGGCGCGTGTCGCCGCCGCCGCGGAGAACGCCGGGTTCACCCTGCTCACCCTGGACGACGGCGTACTCCCGCCCGGTTCGGTGCCCGACACGGTCGGCAGGATCGGCGCGGTGGAGCGGGCCGCCTTCATCGCCGCGTCGACGAGCGTCGCCGGTGTCGCGCCGGTCGTCCCCCTCACCTACGCCGAACCGTTCCATGTCTCCAGCCAGTTGGCGTCCCTCGACCACATCTCCGTCGGGCGCGCCGGGTGGGTGGTCGGTGAGGAGACGCAACCCGAGGCGGCACGTGCCTGGGGACGCCCCCTCGTCGAAGGGGCCGCCGCCCGAGCAAGCGAATCCCGTGACGGCGTCGCGGCGGTGCGCGCGCTGTGGGACTCGTGGGAGGACGACGCGGTCGTCCGTTCCGTGGCCACCAGCCGGTATCTCGACCGCGACCGGCTGCACTACGTCGACTTCACCGGCGACACCTTCACGGTGAAGGGCCCCGCGATCGTGCCGCGTCCCCCGCAGGGGCAGGTCGTCGTGCTCGGCCACCCCGACCTCGTACCCGCCGAGCAGCTCGACGTCGCCCTCGTCGCGGGCCGCGGCCTCGCCGCCGTCGCCACGGCCGCCGCCGGTGCCGGGACGCCCCGGGTCTTCGCCGAGATCGAGGTCGCCCTCGACACGGCACACGCCACGGCCGAGGAACGCGTCGCCGACCTCGAACAGCATGCTCCGTGGACCGATCGCGGACGGTTGCGCCATGTCGGCTCCGCCGCCGGACTCGCCGCGCTGCTGGAGCGGCTGCGGGGAGTCGTGGACGGCGTACGGCTGCATCCGCTGGTGCTGGACGAGGACCTTCCGGAGCTGTCCCGGCTCGTGCTGCCGCATCTCTTCGAACGGCGGCACGCGGTCCGTCCGTCGGCCGGCGCTACCCTGCGCACCCACCTGGGCCTGGAGCGGCCCGCCAACCGCTACGCCACCGCGGCGGTCCCGGCCGGGGAGGTGACCCGATGACCCGTACCGATCCCCTCGACGTCCCCCGGCCCGACGCACAGCTGCACCTCGGGGTCTTTTTCCAGGGCGTCAACCACTGGACCATCTGGTCCGACCCGGCGAGCGGCAGCCAGATCGACCCCGCCAGCTTCCGGAAGGTGGCCCGGACCGCCGAACGGGGCCTGTTCGACGCGTTCTTCCTCGGGGAGGGGCTGCGGCTGCGCGAGGTCGACGGCAGGATCCACGATCTCGACGTCGCCGGACGGCCCGACGCCATCACCCAGCTCGCCGCCCTGGCCGCCGTCACCGACCGGATCGGCCTGGTCTCCACCTCCAACACCACGTTCAACGAGGCCCCCGACCTCGCCCGCCGCCTGTCCGGCCTCGATCTGCTCTCCGAGGGCCGCGCCGGCTGGAACGTGGTGACCACCGACAACGCCTGGACCGGGGAGAACTTCCGCCGCGGCGGCTACCTCGACCACGCCGACCGGTACACGCGCGCCGAGGAGTTCCTCACCGTGGCCCGCGCCCTCTGGGACGGCTGGAAGGACGGCGCCGCCTCCGGCTCCCCGGGCGCCTCCACCTGGGCGGCACCCGGAGCCGTCCGCCGGGTCCGGCACCGGGGAGCGCAGTTCGACGTCGACCTAGCGCCGACCCTGCCGCGCTCCGCCCAGGGTCACCCGGTGATCTTCCAGGCCGGCGACTCGGGTGAGGGCCGGGAATTCGCCGCCCGCAACGCCGACGTCATCTTCTCCGCGCACGGCAGCGACTTCGACGACGCGCTGGCCTTCGCCGACGACGTCCGGCGCCGTCTGCTGTCCGCCGGCCGGCCCGAGGACGACCTGCGCATCCTCCCCGGTACGGAGATCATCATCGGGGCCACCGAGGAGGAGGCCCTGGAGAAGAAGCGCTGGATCCGCCTCCAACAGGTCACCCCCGCCACGGCGTTGGGCATCGCCGGGCTCCTGTGGAACCGTGACCTGTCCGACCGGGACGCCGACGGGCCGCTGCCGAAGGAGGACCCGGTCGTCGCCGAGAACGACGGCTCCTTCGGCGCCCGGCGTATCGCCGACCCGTACACGGTGGTCGCCGAATGGCGGGAGAAGGCCGAGGCGGGAGGCTGGTCGCTGCGCGAGACCGTCATCGCCCTGGGTCCGCAGCGCGGCCACGTCGGTACTCCGGCGGGCCTCGCCGACAGGTTCACCCACTGGGTGCGCCACGGCGCGGTCGACGGCTTCAACGTCACGCCGTACCTGATCCCCGACGGCCTCGACGACATCGTCGACCTGCTCGTCCCCGAACTGCAGGAACGCGGCGTCTACCGCACCGAGTACACGGGCACGACGCTGCGCGAGCACCTGGGCCTGCGTGAACCTCTCACCCACCGCTCCACGACGGACGGCCGGCGAGCCGGCTGACCCACCGCCGTTCTTCTTCCGTGGCGACGGCCCACCCCGACCGGGGTGGGCCGCCGCCCGTTCGCCGTGACAGCCCCAGGTACGTGCACGCTCTCAAGGCGCACGACGCGCCCGTGTGGGCCGGGACCGGGTCGACGGACCGGCCGGAGTCCCCGAGTCGTCCTCACCCCACAGGACGGCCCCGGGATCCGACCTCCGTGGCCGTGCGACACCGGACGGTCCGGGCGACCGGTGCCGCCTTTTTCACCGTGCCGGACCAGAATCCGCTCCGCGTCCACCTCGGGGGCGTCACGGTCCGTGACCGGCCGCGTCGATTTTCTCGTGACCGCCCTCGACGGAATTCTCGCTGTCCGGGCAACTCGCTGGTCGGGCATGGAGAATTCGTCGATATCGCTATCCGGCAACCCCGTGTGAATACGCGGGTCAGGCCCTGTACGTGTGAAAAGCCGCCCCGTCATCAAGGGCGCTCATCGGCACCACCTGCGTGATGTCCAATCGAACCCGGCATTCCGCACCGTTTTCGCCGAGACGCGGCGGCATCGTGTCGAATGCCCGTCAATTCCCGGCGCCGTACGCGCGGCCGGCCTGAGGTGTCGGCGAGTTGATTCAGCCGGCCGCGCGGAACGTCCGTAGGCGCAGGGAGTTGCCGACGACGAAGACCGAGGAGAAGGCCATGGCCGCCCCGGCGATCATCGGGTTGAGGAGGCCCGCCGCCGCGAGCGGCACAGCGGCCACGTTGTAGGCGAAGGCCCAGAACAGGTTGGACCGGATGGTGCCGAGGGTCCGGCGGGCGAGGCGGATGGCGTCGGCTGCCACGCGCAGATCACCCCGTACGAGGGTCAGGTCGCCGGCCTGGATCGCGGCGTCCGTGCCCGTGCCCATCGCCAGCCCCAGGTCGGCCTGCGCGAGCGCGGCCGCGTCGTTGACGCCGTCACCGACCATCGCGACCGAACGGCCCTCCACCTGCAGCCGCTTGACCACGTCGACCTTGTCCTGCGGCAGCACCTCCGCGATCACGTCCTCGACCGCGATACCCACCTCACGCGCGACGGACTCGGCCACGGCCCTGTTGTCCCCGGTCAGCAGGATCGGGGTGAGGCCGAGCGCGCGCAGCCGGGTGACCGCCTCCGCGCTGGTCTCCTTCACCGCGTCGGCGACTTCGAGCACCGCGCGGGCCTCGCCGTCCCAGGCGACCACGATGGCGGTACGGCCGGACGCCTCGGCCTCGGCCCGCGTCCGTGCCAGGCGCTCCGGCAGTTCCATGGCCCAGTCGGCGAGGAGCCGTTCGCGGCCGACGAGGACCGCGTGGCCGTCGACGATCCCCCGCACCCCGAGGCCGGGTACGTTCGCGAAGTCCTCCGGTGCGGGCAGGGAGCCGAGCCGCGTCAGCGCACCCTCGGCGACGGCGCGGGCGACCGGGTGTTCGGAGGCGTGCTCCAACGCGCCCGCCAGCCGCAGGACTTCGGCCTCGTGGGTGCCGGCGGCGGGGTGTACGGCCAGCAGGGTCATCCGGCCGGTGGTGATGGTGCCGGTCTTGTCCAGGACGACGGTGTCGACCTTGCGCGTGGACTCCAGTACCTCCGGGCCCTTGATCAGGATGCCCAGTTGGGCGCCGCGCCCGGTGCCGACCAGCAGCGCGGTCGGTGTGGCGAGCCCCAGGGCGCAGGGGCAGGCGATGATCAGTACGGCGACGGCGGCGGTGAACGCGGCCGTGGGCCCGGCGCCGTTGCCGAGCCAGAAGCCGAGCGTGCCCAGGGCGAGGGCGATCACGATCGGCACGAAGACGGCGGAGATCCGGTCGGCGAGCCGTTGGGCAGCGGCCTTCCCGTTCTGTGCGTCCTCCACCAGCTTCGCCATCCGGGCCAGTTGGGTGTCGGCGCCGATCCGGCCGGCCTCGACGACGAGACGGCCGCCGGCGTTGACGGTGGCACCGGTGACCGGATCGCCGGCCACGACCTCCAGGGGCACGGACTCGCCGGTGAGCATGGACGCGTCCACTGCGGACGAGCCCTCGACGACCGTCCCGTCGGTGGCGATCTTCTCGCCGGGCCGCACGAGGAAGCGGTCGCCGACCCGCAACTCACCGATGGGGAGCGTCCGTTCGCGGCCGTCCCGCGTGAGGACGGTGACGTCCTTCGCGCCCAGCTCCAGCAGTGCCCGCAGCGCCGCGCCCGCCTTCCGCTTGGAGCGGGCCTCGAAGTAGCGCCCGGCGAGGATGAAGGCGGTCACCCCGGCCGCGGCCTCCAGATAGATGCTCCCGGCGCCGTCGCCCCGGACGACGGTCAGCTCGAAGGGGTGCGTCATGCCCGCTGTGCCCGCCGTCCCGAGGAACAGCGCCCACAGCGACCAGCCGAACGCGGCCAGGGTGCCGACGGAGATCAGGGTGTCCATGGTGGCGGCACCGTGCCGGGCGTTCTTCCAGGCGGCGCGGTGGAAGGGCCACCCGGCGTACGTCACCACCGGCGCCGCCAGCGTCAGGGACAGCCACTGCCAGTACTCGAACTGCAGCGCGGGGATCATGGCCATCGCGATCACGGGGACGGCGAGGACCACCGCTGTGATCAGCCGCTGCCGGAGCCGCAGCGACTCGTCGTCCACCGCCTCGCCCGTGCTCTCGGGCTCGGACCGTGCGGGTGGCGCCGGCTCCCGCGCCGTGTAGCCCGTC
The DNA here is from genome assembly GCF_041435215.1 of Streptomyces sp. NBC_01314. Lineage (NCBI taxonomy): Bacteria > Bacillati > Actinomycetota > Actinomycetes > Kitasatosporales > Streptomycetaceae > Streptomyces > Streptomyces sp. NBC_01314. The sequence continues at coordinate 10,043,171 of NZ_CP108394.1, forward strand.
GCCTCGACGGTGGCGATCAGGTCCCGCACCGAGACGTCATCGGTGTGGCTGACCTTCGCCTTCTCGGTGGCGTAGTTGACCGTGGCCGTGACGCCGTCCATGCGGTTCAGCTTCTTCTCGACGCGGGCCGCGCAGGAGGCACAGGTCATACCGCCGATGGAGAGCTCCACCTCGGCGGCGGGGCCGGTCCTGGTGATGGTCATGGCTGCTCCTCGTACATCGTGGGCGGCTTGCCGGGCGGCTTGCCGGACTGATACGGGGTGGGGGTATCCTCGCGTACAGTCCCTGTATACCCCCATAGGGTATCGGCGGCAAATCGCTCCGCACCGCTTGACTGCATACCCCCTAGGGGTATGGTGAGCTGTGTGTAGGACCCGAACCCCCGAAGGAGACGGCCATGAACACCGGACTGAGGATCACCGCGTTCGCCGCCGCCCTGGCCGCGACGTTCGGCACCGCCTACGGCGTGGGCAAGGGCGTCGGCCCCGTCGTCTCGGACACCCCGGAGAGCGCGGAGAGCGCGCCCGCCCGCCACGACAGCCATACCGAGGAGGAGTCACCGGATCCCGGAGAGAGCGAGGGCGGGCAGGCGGCGGCCCCGGCCGGCGGACTGCGGATCTCCGAGGGCGGCTACACGCTCGACCTCCGGACCTCGGGTGTCACCGCCGGACACCGCGCCGACCTGCGCTTCGTCATCCGGGACGAGGACGGCCGCGCCGTCACCGCGTTCCAGCGCGAGCACGACAAGGAACTCCACCTCATCGTCGCCTCACGCGACCTGGTCACCTACCGCCATCTGCACCCCACCCGCGCCGCCGACGGCACCTGGAGCACCCCCGTCGACCTGCCCGGGGCGGGCGACTACCGCGTCTTCGCCGACTTCACCCCCGCCGGGAAGGACGCCGAGAACCTCACGCTCGGCGCCGACCTCGCGGCCTCGGGCACGTACAAACCGGAAAAGCTCCCGGCGCAGAGCGACACCGCCGAGGTCAACGGCTACGAGGTCGAGCTGACCGGTGGCCTGCGCCCGGGCGTCGCGAGCGAACTCAAGCTGAAGGTCTCCCGCGACGGCAGGCCCGTCACCGACCTCCAGCCCTACCTCGGCGCGTACGGCCACCTGGTCGCCCTGCGCTCCGGCGACCTCGCCTACCTGCACGTACATCCCCACGGTGAACCCGGCGACGGCAGGACCGCACCCGGCCCGGACGTCTCCTTCACGGCCACCGCGCCCAGCGCCGGCGCCTACCGCCTGTTCCTCGACTTCAAGCACGAGGGCAAGGTCCACACGGCCGCGTTCACGGTCCGGACGGGCGCGGCGGCCACACCGGAGGAGCCGCACGAGACCTCGACCGGCCACTCCCACTGAGAAGCGGCGACACGCCCCCGCACCTACCTGCCGGGACCTACACGCCGTCGGCCATCACCACCGGCGGTCGCCGCTCGCCGAACCGCGTCGCCCGTTCGAAGGCGTGGCCGGCCCTCAGGACCGACCAGTCCCGCCGGTGCGGGCCCACGATCTGCAGCCCGACCGGCAGGCCCTCCGGGGTGAACCCGGCCGGGACGGACAGGGCGGGGCAGCCCGTGACGGAGATCAGGTACGCCGAGCGCATCCAGTCGAGATAGGTCTCCATGGGGGTGCCGTCGACGACCGTCGGGTACGCCAGGTCGATGGCGAAGGGGACGACCTGACTGACCGGCAGCAACAGCAGGTCGTACCGCCCGAAGAACTCGCGGACCCGGTGGAAGAGGGCGCCGTGCAGCGCCTGCGCCCGCCCCAGGTCGGGTCCGCCGAGCCTGCGGCCCTCCTCGATGTTCCAGATCACGTCCGGGGCCAGCCGGTCGCGGTGCTCGTCCAGCAGCGGCCCGTACGTGAGCTCCACCTGCCAGGCGCGCTGGGCGAGGAACACCTCGTCCGCGCCGGAGAGGTCCGGGCAGGCCTCCTCGACGTCCCAGCCCAGCGCGGAGAACGCCTCGACCGCCGGGCCCAGCGCGTCCCGTACCTCCGGATCGACGGGCACCCGCCCGCCGAGATCGGGGGACCAGGCCACCCGCAACCCCCGTAGCCCGCCGTCGAGTTGCCAGGCGAAAGTGGAACCGGGCGTCTGCAGGGAGCGTGGGTCGCGGGGATCGGGACCGGCCAGCACGGACAGGGCCAGGGCGACGTCCGCCACGGTCCGGGCCATCGGCCCCTTCACCGACAGCTGGCCCCACGGAGCCTTGTCGGGCCAGGACGGCACCCGGCCCGGAGAGGGGCGCAGACCGACGACGTTGTTGAAGGAGGCGGGGTTGCGCAGGGAGCCGCCGGTGTCGCTGCCGTCGGCGATGGGCTGCATCCCGCAGGCGAGGGCCGCCCCCGCCCCTCCGCTGCTGCCGCCCGCGCTGCGGGACAGGTCGTACGGGTTGCGGGTGGCCCCGAAGACGGGGTTGACGGTGTGCGAACCCAGGCCCAGTTCGGGGACGTTGGTCTTGCCGAGGGTGATCGCCCCCGCCTTCCGCAGTCGTTCGACGACCAGATGGTCACGGTCGGGCACCCGGTCGGCGAAGATGGGCGAGCCGGACGTCGTCCGGATACCCGCCGTGTCGTGCAGGTCCTTGTGCGCGACGGGCAGCCCGTGCAGAGGGCCCACCGGCTCCCCGGCCGCCATCCGGTCGTCCGCCTCGGCCGCCTGCTCCAGCGCCCGGTCGGCCACGAGCGTCACGATCGCGTTCACCGCCGGATTGACCCGCTCGATCCGCTTCAGGTGGGCCGTCACCACCTCCCGCGCGGACAGCTCGCGGCGCGCCAGCGCGACGGAGAGTTCGTACGCGGTCCGAAAACACAGGTCGTCGGTCTCGTCCGCGTCGCCCGTCGGGTTCACGGGGTATCGCGCGGGGTGGTCGACGAGATCGTTCACGAGGTGGTTCACGCCCCTCCCAGGGAGTTATTGAGCTGGACGGCCGCGAGGATTCCGAAGAGCACGAAGGACCCGCCCAGCAGTACGTTCGAGGTGATCCTGTTGCGAAGAGCCGGCTCCACGCTGCGGCGGTTGAGCAGCACCAGCAGGGCGCCCGCGAGCAACGGCAGGATCAGCGAGCCGACGGCGGCGTAGGTGAGGACGAGGGACACCGGGCGGCCCAGGAAGGTGACGGCGACCGCGGTGACGGCGCAGTAGAGGACGAACAGGCGGAACGGGCGGCCGTTCTGCGCGATGTGGGGCTCCGCCTCGGCGTCCGGGATGCCCCGCAGCGCCCGCAGCGAGTCGGCGAGCAGGTAGCACAGGCCGTTGAAACCGCCGACGAGCGCGCTCAGGGTCACCAGGAAGAACGTCCCCAGGAACAGCACCCGCGCCACCGACCCCAGATCGGCGCCGAGCGGATCGGCGAGCGCGGCCAGGCCGTCGCTCCCGGTGATGCTCCCGCCCGTGCCGTACAGCAGCCCCGTGCCCACCACCGTCGTGCACAGTACGAACAGCAGGGTCAGGCCGTAACTCACCGCCGAGTCCGCCCGCACGATCCCCAACCGGCTCCGGTCCGCCCAGCCCTTCTCCCGCACCCAGTAGCTGTACGAGGCGATCCCGGCCGTCCCGCCCACCCCGCCGACCAGTGCCAGTACCGTCACCACGTCACCTTCCGGCAGCCTCGGGCGCAGGGTGCCCAGCAGGCCGGGCAGATCGTCGGCGGTGACGAGCGTGGCCACCGCCAGGACGGCCATGCCGAGGAACTTGGCGAGCATGAAGACGCTCATCACCCGCTCGAACACCGTGTACCGCCCGACGTACACGAGCGTGGCCGCCGCCAGCGCGATCACCACGCCGACGGGTCTGACCGGCAGTACGGGGAACAGTGTGGACAGCGCCAGGGACGCCACCGAGCTGAGTGCCGCCCCGTACAGCAGGCCGATCACCAGGACGAAGAGCATGAACGCCGCCGGAAGCCAGCGGGCGGCCGACTTCAGGCTCGCGATCACGGTCTGCCCGGTGGCCAGGTACAGGCGGCCCACCGCCTCGGTGAGCGCGTACTTCAGGACGACACCGATGACGATGGCCCACATCAGCGCCATCCCGTACCCGGCGGCTCCCGCGAGCGACGTCACCATGTCGCCCGCGCCCACGCTCGCGGCGGCCAGCACCAGCCCGGGACCGAGGAGTGCCCACCGGCCGCGCCGGGCGCCGGCGGGCAGGAGCGGCGCCGGCGCGGTGGAGTCGGCGGCCGGGGAACGTGGGGGACTGCCGGGAGTCACGGTCACGTCGACCATCTCCGTTCATCGGGGAGTCACGGGAGCCATGGGTTCATGCGGGCCGAACGGGGGGCGGTGGGGCCGAGGGGGACGGTGGGCGCGCGCCCGCACGGCGGGGAGACCGTGCGGGACCATGCGATTCCACTTCACGGCAGGCTGGGCCACGGCGACGGAAGGGAACAAGAACCCCTGCGGAGTTGACGGAATCCGCCATAGGCTGGGGCCGATGGACGCACCGCAGACCGGCCCCGTGACGGATTCGCTGGACCGGCGCATCATCAGCGCGCTGCAGATCGACGGCCGGGCCGCCTGGCACCGCATCGCGGCGGCCCTCGGCGAGCCCGAACGGACCGTCGTCCGCCGGGGCACCCGGCTGCTGGAGGCCGGCCTGGTGCGGATCGGGGCGATGACGATGCGCGGCCGCAGTGTGGTGGTCGGCGTCCGCTGCGCCCCCGGCCGGGCCCGGGTCACCGCCACCGCGCTGGCCCGCCGGCCCGACTGCGTCTTCGCCCATGTCCTCACCGGCACCCCCGACTGCCTCGCGGAACTGCGCTGGCCCCGCGAACGGCTGGCGGGCCTCGTACTGGACGAACTCGCGGGCCTGCCAGGAGTGGTGGAGACCCGCACCCTTCCGGTGCTGCGCCACGTCCGCACGATCCGGGAGTGGCACGCGGGCCTCCTCACCGACGCCGAGATCGCCGCACTGAAGGGCGAGGACTGCTCCGACACCCCGTCGCCGCCGATCACGGACCCCCTGCCGGACGGCCGAACATCCCCCGAACTCTCCCGCGCCGACCGGCTGTTGCTGCACGCCCTCGCCGAGGACGGACGCCGCACCTACGACGAACTCGCGCGCGTCTCGGGCGTGTCGGAGGCCACCGCGAGACGCCGCCTCGGCGCGTTACGGCGTGAGGGCAAGGTCCGCATCCGTGCCGTGATCGAACCCGCCGTGCTCGGACTGCCGGTCGAGGCCGTCCTCTGGGCCCGCACACCCCCCGCCAAGGTGGACTCCGTGACGACGGCCCTCGCCGAGTCCGCCCACGTCCGCTACACCAGCTTCGTCACCGGCGAACGCCAACTGCTCATCCTCACCGCGTTCCCCGACGAGACCGCTCTCCACGACTTCGTCACCCGCTCCTCCTGGCTCCGAGAGGTGGCGTCGATCGACGTCGCCCTCGTCCTCACCACCCTGAAGCGGGGCGGCCTGCTGGCCCCCTGGCTACAGGACTGACACGACACCTCCCGGGCGCCAGGACGGGCGCGACACCTCCCGAGCCCCCATGACGGACACGACCGCTCCACCCCTCCTGCTTGAATATGCTCGAAAGGTGGCTATATCTTGCAGAAACAAGCATGAGTTCTGTGGCTCCTGGGGAGGGTGACCGCATGACGCACGTCGAGGACGAGCTGAACAGCCAGCCCGAGTGCTGGGCCCGCGTCGCCGCCGAGGCGGGGGAACACGCCGGGGCTCTGCCCGCGCGGGGGGAGCGGGTGGCGCTCGTCGGCTGCGGGACGTCGTACTTCATGGCGCAAGCCGCCGCCGCGCTGCGCGAGGGGGCCGGTCAGGGAGAGACGGACGCCTTCGCGGCCTCGGAGTTCCCCCGGGGACGGGCCTACGACCACGTCGTCGCCCTCACCCGCTCCGGCACCACCACCGAGGTGCTGGAACTGCTGGGCGCGCTGCGGGGCCGTACCCGTACGACGGCGATCACCGCCGATCCGGACACCCCGGTGACGGCCACGGCGGAAGACGTCGTCGTCCTGGGTTTCGCCGACGAGAAGTCCGTCGTCCAGACCCGTTTCGCCACCACCGCCCTCACCCTGCTCCGTGCCCATGTCGGCCGGCACACCGAGGCGGCCGCCGCCGACGCGCGCACCGCGCTGGAGGCACCACTGCCCGAAGGGCTGGTCGGTGCCACCCAGTTCACCTTCCTCGGCCGGGGCTGGACCGTGGGCCTCGCCCACGAGGCCGCGCTGAAGATGCGCGAGGCCGCGCTGGCGTGGAGCGAGGCCTACCCGGCGATGGAGTACCGGCACGGTCCGATCAGCGTCACCACCCGGTCCACGGCGACCTGGATGCTCGGCGAGGCCCCCGAGGGGCTGGCCGAACAGGTGCGGGCGACCGGCGCGGAGTGGGTGGCCGGCGGGCTCGATCCGCTCGCCGAACTGGTCCGCGCCCAGCGGCTCGCCGTCGCCGTGGCCGCCGCCCGCGGCCTCGACCCCGACCGGCCGCGCCACCTCACACGCTCGGTGATCCTCGACTCGAACGACCTTTGAACCAGGAGGAGTTGTGCCGCTCACGACGACCGGTGAACTGATCACCGGGGCAGCCACCGCGCACTCCGCGGTGGCCGCGTTCAACGTCATCACCCTGGAGCACGTCGAGGCGGTCGTCGCGGGCGCCGAGACCGCCGCCGCGCCGGTCGTCCTCCAGGTCAGCGAGAACGCGGTCGGGTTCCACGACGGGGACCCGCTCCCGCTGGCCCGCGCCGCGTCCGCCGCCGCCGAGCGGGCGGCCGTGCCGGTCGCGCTCCACCTCGACCATGTGCAGAGCGACGACCTGCTGCGCCGGGCCGCCGACGCCGGGTTCAGCTCCGTGATGTACGACGCCTCACGCCTGCCCTACCTGGACAACCTCGCCGCGACGCATGCCGCCGTGCAGTGGGCGCACGACCAAGGGCTTTGGATCGAGGCGGAGTTGGGGCAGGTCGGCGGCAAGGGCGGAGGGCCCCCGCTCGACGCGCACGCGCCCGGAGCGCGTACCGACCCCGACGAGGCGCGGGCCTTCGTGGCCGATTCGGGTGTGGACGCGCTCGCCGTCGCCATCGGCAGCGCGCACGCGATGACCACCCGGACCGCGGCCCTCGACCACGCCCTCCTGAAACGGCTGGCCGGCGCCCTGGACGTCCCCCTCGTCCTGCACGGCTCCTCCGGCGTCCCGGACGGCGAACTGCGGGCGGCCGTCACGGGCGGCATCGCCAAGGTCAATATCGGCACCGCGCTCAACATCGCCCTGACCGGCGCGGTCCGGGACTATCTCACCGCCCGCCCCGAGGTGGTGGACCCGCGCACGTACCTCGCGGCGGGCCGGGCGGCGATGGCGGACACGGTGGCCCGCCTCATCCGCGTCCTGCGGACGGAGGAGGCCGTTCCGTCCGTGTAGACAGCCTCCAGAGCCGCGCGCACGGGCCGTGTGGCACGCAGCCCGTACGAGCCCGTGTGGCACAGCCCGTACGGGCCCGGGTGTCAGTCCGTACGGGCCCGTTCCGCGTGGGAATGTGACCGCCTTGCGCAGCGCGAGGCCCGGGACCTGAGTGTGACGCCCGTCACTGGTATTTTCCGGTCATGCGGGAGACGGAGATCCACCTCGGTGCGCCGCCGGACGTCGCCCTCATCGGTGTCGGCGTGCACGGCGTCGCGAGCCGCACGGACGTGTTCCGGCTGCCGGAGCTGTGGCAGCTGCACCTCTACCAGTACGAGGCCGAACTGACCATCGACGGCACGGCCCACACCATCCGCCCCGGCCGGGTCAGCCTCGTACCGCCCGGCATCACGGTCCGCTACCGCTACCGGGGCCGCTCCGAACACCTCTTCGCCCATCTGCGCATCGCCCCGGCCGGACCGCCCCGCACAATTCCCCTCGTGCAGGACGCGGGCCCCGAACTCCCCGCACTCACCGGTCTGTTGGTCCAGGCGGTGGCCGCCGCCCCGAGCGAGCCCGACCGTACCCGGGCCGAGATCTGGACCGCCCTGTGGCGCGTCGCCCATCTGACGCCGCCCGCCACGGCGGGCCCCGGCCCGCACCCGGCGGTCACCACCGCCATCGCCCACATCGAAGCCCATCTGGCCGCCCCGCTCGCCATCCCGGAGGTGGCCCGCGTGGCCGGCGTCTCCCACAACCACCTGACCCGGCTGTTCCACGCCGAGACGGGAGGCACGGTCGTCGCCTACATCCGCCGCCGCAGACTCGAACGCGCCCACCATCTGCTCCGCGCCACGACCCTCTCCATCCCCGCCGTGGCCGCCTCCGTCGGCATCCCCGACCTCCACGCCTTCAACAAGGCCTGCCGCCGAGAGCTGGGCGCCTCACCGCGGGCCCTGCGAGGGGCCACGTTCCCGGCAGGAGCCGCTAACCCCGCCTGACCGCCTTCAGCACCACGAACTTGGCGTCGCTCGCGACGACTTCACTGTTGCCGAAGATCCGCCGCAGCGTCACGTGATAGGCCAGATGGCGATTGCCGACCACCCACAGCTCACCGCCCGGCCGCAGCGTCCGCCGCGCCCCGGTGAACATCCGCCTGGCCGTGGCGTCGGTCGTCGCCTGGTGGGAGTGGAACGGCGGGTTGTTGAGGACGAGATCGGCACTCGCCGGCTCGCACGCCTCCAGCCCGTCGCCGACCCGGAACTCGGCCTTCCCGTCGGCGTCCGGCCGGTTCGCCCGGTACGTCGCCTCCGCCGAGGCCACCGCCTGGTACGACTCGTCGACGAACACCACCTCGGCGTCCGGATCGGCCAGCGCGACCGCCGTACCGACCACGCCGTTGCCGCACCCCAGATCGACGACCCGCCCGCCGCCCGGGTCCTTCGGCAGGTGCCGCAGGAAGAACCGGGTGCCGATGTCGAGCCGGTCGGCACAGAACACGCCCGCGTGGTTGACGACGGCCCGTCCGGCCAACAGACCGATGTCGTCCGGCAGTCGATAGGTGTGCGGCCATGGATCGGTGCCCCGCGCCGCGAGAATCCTCGTATCCGGGGTGCAGAGGATCAGCCGAGCCTTCTGCCTGGCGAGGGAAGTGCGGGTCGGGCCGAGGATCCGTTCGAAGAGCTTGAGCGTGGAGGTGTGGATCTCCTTGACCATCCCGGTGCCGACCACGACCGTGCCCTCGTGCACGGCGGGCGCGAGCCGGTGCAGCTGGTCCTCCAGGAGCGCGAGGCTCTTGGGGACCCGGACGAGCAGCACGTCGACACGGTCCGGGGGCGTGTCCCGGGTGGTGAGGAGCCGTACCGTGTCCGCCTCGACGCCGCCCCGCTCCAGGTTCGCCCGCGTCGCCTCCCGGCTCAGGAACGAGTCGGTGATCTGCGTCGGCCCGTGCGCGGCCAGCGCGGTGGTCAGCGCACCCCAGCGGTCACCGACGACCACGACCGTCCCGTGCAACGGTGTCCCGCTCTCCGCGAGATGGCGCAGCAGATACGCGTCGGACGCGTCCCAGGCGCGCAGCTGGTCACGGAGGTCCGCGGGGAAGCGGGCCAGGGTGTACTCGCCCCAGGGCGCGGTCATACGGTCGCTCATCGTGTGCCCAGGCTAACCGAGGCCGGCTCACGCCCCTCTCCGGGTGACCGTGCGGGATGATGACTCCATGGACGCCGAGCTGTTCCCCCGCGGCCGTACGGAGATCGCGTCCGGCGCCGTCCATGTCCCGGACTGGCTGGACGCGGACCAGCAGCGGCGACTCCTGGAGGCCTGCCGCGAGTGGGCCGCACCTCCCGCCGGGCTCCGCACGGTCCGCACGCCGGGCGGCGGCACGATGACCGCCCGGCAGGTCTGCCTCGGCCGGCACTGGTATCCGTACGCCTACGCCTGCACGGTCGTCGACGGCGACGGCGCGCCCGTGAAGCCCTTCCCCGCCTGGCTGGGCGAGCTGGGCCGGCGCGCGGTCGCGGACGCGCTGGGCGCGACGCAGGCGACGGCCGCGTACGACATCGCCCTGATCAACTTCTACGACGCCGACGCCCGCATGGGTATGCACCGTGACAGCGACGAGAAGTCGGACGCGCCGGTCGTGTCGTTGAGCCTCGGCGACACCTGTGTCTTCCGCTTCGGTAACACGCGGACACGGGCGCGGCCCTATACGGACGTGGACCTGCGCAGTGGTGATCTCTTCGTGTTCGGCGGGGCGGCACGGCAGGCGTACCACGGGGTGCCCCGGGTGTACGGGGGGACCGCGCCGGCCGCGCTGGGGCTGACCGGCCGGCTGAACGTCACCCTGCGGGTCAGCGGCTTCGGCGACGGCTGAGGCTCGCCGGGCGGGGGCCCGATGCCGAGCGGATCATGGGAGACTCCCCCTCATGGACGGGAAGGCGGCCCCCAAGGCGGCGGGCGAAGGGACACCGACGACGACTCGCACTCGGCTGGACCGGGGGAGGGGCGCGCTCGGTCCGGCGCTGGAGCTGGTGCACACGGGGCGGGCACCGACGAGGGCCGTGCTCACCGCCGAACTGGGTGTCACCCGGGCCACGGCGGGGGCCGTAGCCGCCGAGCTGGAGGCGTTGGGGCTGATCAGGGTCGACGCGCACCCGGGCGCCGCCGCCGGTTCGCAGGGCCGGCCCTCACACCGCCTCGAAGTCGCCGAGGAGGGGCCCGTCGCGCTCGCCGCCCAGGTGCACGCCGACGGCTGGCGGGCGGCGCTGGTCGGCCTCGGCGGACGGATCGTCGCCACCGCGCCGGCCTGCGAGATCGTGGACGCCGACCCGGCGAAGGTGCTCGGCTCGGTCGTCGACGCGGGCGCCGCCCTGCTGCGCGAGACCGGCCGGCGGTGTGTCGGCGCGGGACTCGCCGTGCCGTCCGCGGTCGCCGAACCGGCGGGGCTGGCGCTGAACCCGCTGCACCTGGCCTGGCCGGCCGGGGCACCCGTCCGGGAGATCTTCGCCGAGCGGGTCCGCGCGGCCGGCATCGAGGGGCCCGCGTTCGCGGCCAACGACGTCAACCTCGCCGCCCTCGCCGAACACCGGCACGGCGCAGGGCGGGGCTCCCGCGATCTGTTGTGCGTGGCGACCGGGCACCGGGGCGTCGGCGGCGCGCTGGTCCTCGACGGCCGTCTGCACACGGGCAGTTCGGGCCTCGCCCTCGAAGTCGGCCACCTCACCGTCAACCCCGAGGGCCGCCCCTGCCACTGTGGCAGCCGCGGCTGTCTCGACGTCGAGGCCGACCCGCGGGCCTTCCTCAGCGCCGTCGGCCGCGACCCGGGGCCCGACGAGGGCTCACTGCTCCAGCAGGCCAACGAGCTGATCCGCACCCGGTACGCCGACCCGGGCGTCCGTACGGCGGCCGAGGCCATCATCGACCGCCTTGGCCTGGGGCTGGCGGGCCTGGTCAACATCCTCAACCCCGACCGCATCATCCTCGGCGGCATGCACCGCGCCCTCCTCGACGCCGACCCCGACCGGCTGCGCGCCGTCGTCGCCGACCGCAGCCTGTGGGGACGGCAGAGCGGGGTCGCCCCGATCCTGGCCTGCACGCTGGATCACAACAGCCTGGTCGGGGCAGCCGAACTGGCGTGGCAGCCGGTGCTCGACGACCCGCTGGGCGCGCTGGTCTGACGACGTTCAGCGCGGGCGGGGCCCCCGCAGCATGATCGTGCGGGAGACCATGAACGTCACCGGAATCGCCGCGCCCGACGCGAGCAGGGGGGCGAACCGGTTGCCCACGTGCAGGATGCCCACGATCACATACACGCCCGCCGTCGTTATCAGAAAATTGGTGGCATTGGTCATCGGAAACAACAGGAATTTACGCCAGGTCGGACGGGTGCGGTAAGTGAATCTCGCGTTCAGGAAAAAGGAACCCGTCATGCTCAGCGCGAACGCGAGAACATGTGCGGCAAGGTAGGGAAGCCCTTTGAGGAACAACAGATAAAGGCCGTAGTAGGTCGCGGTGTTGACCACCCCGACCAGGGCGAAGGCCATGATCTGTCCCGATATGCGGAGCTCCGGCATCGGGCGGGCCTCGGGGAGGGTCTCCGTACGCGTCGCGATCCGCATCAGCGAATGAGGTTCTTCGTCGTGCCGCACGCCGCGTGCCCCTCCGTCTGCTCCACATTGGTCGCCTTCACCAGGAAGTGCGGGCGCCCCTTCACCTCGTAGTAGATCCGGCCGGTGTACTCCCCGATCACCCCGAGCATGATCATCTGTACGCCGGCGAGGGCGGTGACGGCCATGACGATGGTGACATAGCCCGGTGTCTCCACGCCGTTGACGAGCGCGGCGCCCACGATCCACGCCGTGTAGAGCCCCGCGCACACCAGCAGGCCCAGACCGAGGTAGAGGGCGGCCCGCAGCGGCCGGTTGTTGAAGGAGAGGAGCCCGTCGAGTCCGTAGTTGAGCAGCGACCGGAAGCTCCAGGAGCTGCGGCCGTGTTCGCGCACGGCGTTCTCGTACTCGAAGGTCGTGCCCGGGAAGCCGACCCAGGCGAAGAGGCCCTTGGAGAAACGGTTGTACTCGGTCAGGTCCAGGACCGCGTCCACCACCCGGCGGGACAGCAGCCGGAAGTCGCCCACGCCGTCGGCGAGTTCCACGTCGACAAGACGGTTGACCAGCCGGTAGTACAGGCGGGCGGTGGCGGTGCGCAGAAGGCCGTCACCGGTCCGGGTGCGGCGGGCGATGACCTGGTCGTAGCCCTGTTCGCGCAGGCCGACCATGCGGCGGATCAGTTCCGGCGGATGCTGCAGATCGGCGTCCATGACGATCACGGAGTCGCCCGAGGCGTGCCGCAGACCCGCGAGCAGCGCCGCCTCCTTGCCGAAGTTGCGGCTGAACGAGACGTACCGCACGCGCGCGTCGAACTCGGCCAGCCGCTTCAGGGCAGCGAGGGTCCGGTCACGGCTGCCGTCGTCGACGTAGACGAACTCCATGTCGTGGCCGAGCGGAAGCAGTTCCTCCGCGACCTTCTGGATCTCTTCGTGGAAGCGCGCGACGACGGCTTCCTCGTTGTAGCAGGGTGCGACGATCGAGATGAGCATGGTTCTCCCCCAGGAGTACGGTCAAAGAGCGGTGGTCATGCGCTCGTGTGCGGTCCGGTCGTCGGGCGTGGGCCGAGTGGTGGCCAGAGGTGCGGGCCCGAGCGCCGACCGGGCCCGACGACGGCGCAGCGGGCCCGTCACCCCGATCAGGAGCACGGCGGTGAGCGAGACGGCCCCGACCGCCGTGCCCAGGCGAAGCCCCGGCGGATGGAACGTGCAGGTCACGCTGCTCGCGGAGCCGTGCAGCGGTATGGCGATCAGCCCGTAGTAGTCCTGGGCGGGTACGGGGGGATCGTCGTCGGTGGCACAGCGCCAACCGGAGATCCGGGGCGCCGCGACGATCGCTGTCCCCGTGCTGTGGGCGGGGAGTTCGGCCCGGATGGTCCCGTCGGACACGCTCACGCCGGTGGCGCCGGTGGCTTTCAGCCCCTCGACGGCGGTGCGCAGCCGCGCGGTGTCCAGGCAGCCGACCGCGCCGTCCGGGACGAGACCGGTCTTGTCCGGCGACAGCACTATCCGGAACCGCCCGGAGCCCCCGACCGTGCCCAGCCGCTGCATCGGGGCGATCTTGGTGACCGGCTGATCGGACCGGAACCGCCCGGTCAGCCCCTCGCCGGAGCCGGAGCCGGAGCCGGAGCCGGAGCCGGAGCCGGCGCCGTCGGTGAGCCGCGCGGTGCCCGAAAGGTGCGGAGCCCACAGGTACAGCTCGGATCCTGCCGGGCAACCACCCGTGATCGTCGGCTTGTGCGGCGCGCTCGCGTAGGGCAGCGGGCCCACCCGCACACCCGGCCGTCCGTCGTCGCTGGGGGACGGCGGTTTCCCGGCGGCGGTGCGCACGGTGAACCGGGGCACGGTGTACACCCGCGAGCCCAGCAGCAGTTCCTGGTTGCGGTACGGGGACGGCCCGACGGCGGAGAGGCCCGTACGGCCCTCGGCCCGGTCGGTGTGCGGCCGTACCGTCACCAGCGGCGGCACGTCCTGCCGGGTCACGGTCACCCCGCCGCCGTCCTGCGGGAACCAGTTCTGGTGGGGGTCCGGCGGGGAGTGCACCCGGGCGCCGACGGAGAAGATCGCGTCCGTGACGGCGTTGTCCAGGCTCTGCACGCTCCGGCCCCGCGAGGTCCAGCCGTCCCCGAGGGCGGTGAGCGTCCGGCTGAGCACGTCGGAGGTGAGGCTGCTGTAGTACTGGGCGCCCTGCCCGCCCACCAGCAGCGGGTCGTTGCCGACGGTCTGCTCCCGGCCCGGGTCGGTCCGGTAGCGGGGCCAGCCGTCCGCCTTGGAGATCGCCTCGGCCTGGTCCCGCTGCCGCGCGCCCCACGGCGCGTAGTCGTCCATGTGCCCGAGCCGCAGCCGGGTGTCGGCGGCGGAGGTGACGGCGGCCTCGCCGAACTGCGTGCACACGAGCAGCGCCGCGGCGAGAACCGCGAGCCGTCGGCCGTTCTCTCGCCCGACCCCGACCCCGACCTTGACCCCGAGCAGGATCAGGCCGCCCAGCGCGCCGGCGGCGGCGAGCAGGGCGAGCGGGACACTGAAGGCATGCAGCGTCCGCTCGCTGCCGCTCGCCAGGGCGATCACCACCGCCAGCAGCGCACCCGCCGCGCCCAGCGCGCGCGGGCCGGGAACGCCGTACGACAGGGTGTGCCAGGCAGCGATCACCAGCAGCGCGCAGAGCACGAACGCCTGGCGGTACGAGCTCCCCTGCGGGGTGGCGAAGGCGTGCCAGAGCAGATGCGTCGGCCCCCACTGCATCGACAGGGCCACGGCCGTCACCAGCAGCGTCCACCCGGCGCGCACCCGCCCGGGGGCGGCCCGGTGGAAGGGCAGGGCGAGCGCGAGCAGCAGCGCGGTCGTGCCCACGAACACGGCCGGCGTCCCGTAGCCGTACGTCCCCGGCAACAGCCGGGCGAGCAGGTCCTCGGTGGGGGCCGGCGCGAACTGCCGGACCCGGCCCGGATAGGAGTGCCGGGTGCCGAAGTACACGACCGTCACCAGCGGCGCGGCCAGGCCCATGCCGAGGACCGTGATCATGGCCGCGCGGGCCGCCGCCCTGAGCCGCTGACGACGGGAGAGGTCGCCGAGCCACAGCCGGAGCAGCAGCACCAGGGCGGCGGCCAGGGTGGCCATGTACGCGGTGTAGAAGTTGGCGATCCAGGCGAGCGCCACGATCAGCACACCCAGGAACGGGCGTCGCCCCCGCCGCGCCCATTCACCGACCAGGCACAACAGCGGCAGGAAGACCAGGCCGTCGAGCCACATGGGGTTGTAGACCGCGTCCGCCAGGGTCCAGCCGCACAGCGCGTACGACGAGCCGAGCAGCCCCGCCGCCCACCAGCGGCCGGGACGCAGCGCGAGCAGCAGCCAGGCCATCGCGGCGGCAGCCGACGCCACCTTCAGCAGCGTGACCGCGTACACCGCGAGATCGATCCCGTCCCTCGGGAACACCGCCACGAGCAGGGCGAACGGGCTGCTGACGTACGTGCCGAGGTCGGGCAGGAAGCTGGATCCGAACCCGGACCGCCAGTTGACGAACAGCTCGCCGTCGGTCCTGCCGTGCAGCAGGTCCCACAGATGCGCATGGAACGGCACGTACTGGTTGCCGAGGTCGTTGACGCTCCGGGTGCGCGGCCCGAAGGGGTGACTGCCGGCCACGACATCGGCGGTGCAGAGCACGACGACGGTGAACGCGGCGGCGAACAGAGCGGCTTTTCCCTGCGGCCGTTGAGCGACCCACTTCATTTTCTCAGTACCCCGCTATTCCCCGCGCTGCGTCGATTCGCCGAATTAGAGGCTCACCGCTCGACGATGGTTGTGCCGCAGACGAAAAGTGAAAACAATAATTCCGCATACCGTGGGGTGCGGGAAATGGGCAATTGCTTTCGCGGATACGCGAGTTGTCTCCGGGGTGATCAGAAGGTGAACTCCGCCGTGAGGCTCCACAGCGCCGCCACCTGTGGCCGCCGCAGATCCGCCCGGCGCACGCACAGCCCGATCGGGAACGGCTCCGGCGGCGTGTCGGAGAAAATCGCCGTGAGCCGGTCGCGTACGGCGCTGTGATCGAGCACCAGCCGGGGGACCACACCGGTGCCGCAGCCCAGCGCGACGAGGGTCAACAGCGCCTCGTGGCCCTCCGGTTCGGCCGCCAGGTCGGGTGCGCCGCCGCGCGAGCGGAACCAGCGGTCGGCGGCGTCTCGGACCGGACCGCGGTGGGGGAGGACGAAGGGGCCGTCCAGGCCGGGGTCCGGGCGGTCGCGCGCGGTGACGAACACCAGATCCGTCGTCGCCACGGTCCGGCTCACCAGCGACTCCGGCAGCCGCGCCGGGATGCCCGCGACCGCCACGTCCGCCTCGCCCTCGTCCAGTCGCGCCAGCGCCGCCGCGGCGTCACCCGTACGCAGATCGAGGCGGACCTGCGGATGGGCCGTACGGAAGGGCGTCAACAGATCCGGCAGCAGCGCCTGACACGCGGTCACCGTCGCGAACACGGCCAGCCGCCCGGTCAGTTCGGCCGGGTCCGGGTGCTCCTCGCGGTACGCGCGCCACAACTCAAGCGCCCCCACGGCGTATTCACGGAAGCGGTGCCCCTCGGCCGTCAGGGAGACGCCCCTCGGCCCCCGGTCGAGGAGCCGGTGCCCGAGGTCGGACTCCAGCCGCTGCACGGTACGGGTCAGCGTCGCCGGGCTGACATGGCAGTCCATGCTGGTCCGGCCGAAGTTCAGCGTCCGGGCCAGATGAAGGAACAGCCGCAGCTCGCGATGATCGTCCCGCATACACACCCACCTGGCTCTTTCATTTTCCGCAACACCCCGCTGCAAAGGTTGCGCTTGCCGCAACACTCGCCCGGACCCTACAACTCCTCCATGACCACCTCCACTGTCTTCGCCCTCGAAACCATGGACGTGCCCGGCGGCACCGAGACCGTCCTGCGCGGCGGACGCCACCTCTTCCCGCTGCTGCCTCGGGCCTTCGCCGGGGTGCGCCGCATCGGAGTCATCGGCTGGGGACCGCAGGGCAGGGCCCAGGCCCGCAATCTGCGCGACTCGCTCTCCGGCACCGACATCGCCGTCACCGTCGGACTGCGCCCCGGCTCCGCCTCGGCCGCCGACGCCCGCGCCCACGGCTTCACCGAGACGGACGGCACCCTCGGCGACTGGCTCGCCGTCACCGCCGAGAGCGACCTCGTCGTCCTCCTGATCGCGGACGCGGCCCTCGCCGCCCACCACCGGGAGATCTTCGCCGTCCTGAAGCCCGGCGCCACCATCGGCCTCTCCCACGGCTTCCTCCTCGGCCACCTCCGCGAGACCGGCGGCGACTTCCCGCCCGGCCACGGCGTCATCGCCGTCTGCCCGAAGGGCATGGGCGACTCGGTCCGCCGCCTCTACGAGCAGGGCGCCGAGATCAACGGCGCCGGGATCAACAGCAGTTACGCCGTCCACGCCGACCCCGACGGCAACGCGACCGACCGCGCTCTCGCCTGGTCGGTCGCCCTCGGCTCCCCGTACACCTTCCGCACCACCCTGGAGAGCGAGTACCTCTCCGACATCGTCGGCGAGCGCGCCATCCTGCTCGGCGCCGTCCACGGCATCGTCGAGAGCCTGTACACCCGCTACCGGCTCGCCGGGGACGACGAGGTGACCGCGTACCAGCGCTCCTGCGAGAACATCACCGGCCCGATCGCCCGCACCATCTCCCACGCCGGCCTCCGCGCGGTGCGCGAGGGTCTCGACACCGCCGGCCGGGACGTCTTCGACCGCGCCTGCACGGCCACGTACGGACCGGCCCGTGAGATCGTCGCGGAGATCTACGACGAGGTCGCCGACGGCACCGAACTGCGCAGCGTCATCCTGGCCGAACGCCGTCTCGGGGCCCGCCCGATGAGCGGGATCGGCGGTTCACCGATGTGGTCCGTCAGCGACCGGGCGCACGCCCGCCGGGGCGAACGCGACCTGCCCGTGGACCCGTTCACCGCCGGCGTCTTCGTCGCCACCATGACCGCGCAGATCGACGAGTTCGCCGACCGCGGCCACCCCTGGTCGGAGATCGTCAACGAGTCCGTCATCGAGGCCGTCGACTCCCTCCTGCCCTACATGCACGCCCGCGACGTCGCGTACATGGTCGACAACTGTTCCCGCACGGCCCGCCTCGGCGCCCGCCGCTGGGGCCCCCGCTTCCAGGCCGCCTACGAGCAGATCGCCTATCCGGCCGCCGAACACCCCGCCGACGAGGCCCTGGTGGCGTCCTTCGACACACATCCCGTCCATGAGGCCCTGGCCGCGGCGGCGAAGCTCCGGCCGTCGGTGGACATCTCTGTGACCTGACGCGTGACGCGTGACGCGTGGCCCGTGGCCCGTGACGTCCGTCGCCTGGCTGCCGGGGGTTACGCGGCAATCCTGCGTCGGGGCCTGGCCACCAACTCCCCGCCGCAGTTGGGACAGATCTCGTGCATGGCCTCGCCGCAGGGCACACAGAACGTGCACTCGTACGAGCAGATGCGGGCGGAGGCGTCGGCGGGCAGGGTCGTCGTCCCACAGCGCTCGCAGCGGTCGCGCATTTCCAGTGCCATGTGCGGGACCTTCCTCTGATCGGGTGCTGTGACCTGTCACTTCCCATCCTCGACACCGCACGCGTGGCCGAAAGCCTCCTGCGGGTCAGAGATCAACACGATCGGGCCACGGACGAGTCACCACTGCCGGCCCCGTGGCAGCCGGTCGCGTTCGGGAGTGCTCATGTGCAGCACCTGGAACGTCTCGCCCTCGGCCTTCGGCACGTCGTGGTCCCAGACCGAGAAGTGGACGAACTCCCAGCGATCGGTGTCCACGGCCGCCGCCGCGAGTAACGCCCCGTCCAGCGAGGCGAGCCGCCCGGTCTCGCGCACCGCGTCCTCGACGACCTCAGCCAACGGCACCCCGTCCGGCACCGGCCGCCGCGCCCGCACCGCCACCCGCGCGGGGGACCCGGCGCCGCCGCCCGCCTCGTACGCCAGCCCCGTCCACTGGCGGGCCGACGGACGCCCGAAGTCGTCGACGATGCCCTGGAAGCCACCACCCCAGAGGAAGGAGTTCATGCCCTCCACGCTGTTCCACAGGTAGAACGGCGCGTACTGGTTCACGGGTGAGCCGTGCACACCCCGCTCACGCATCAGATACGCCTTGAGGCCGAGGCCCTCCCAGGCGTCGAGCGCGTGCCCGCGACCCGCCACGCGGCGACGGACGATGTCCATGTCGTAGTCGGCGGGCAGGGTGATCTCGTAGTGCATGGCATGCATGACGTGCCTCCATGGGGCTGTCGAGCCGATGCGGGGCCTAGCGAGCGGCGTGAGTCGGCCGGAGCAGGGCGAGCAGCCCCCGGACCCCCGCGTCGAAGGCGGCCGGTGAGCCCGAGGCACGGGCCAGGACATAGCCGCCCTGCACGGTCGCGACGATCGTCGCGGCGATCTCCTCCGCGTCCAGCTCCGGCGCGAACTGCCCTCGCTCCTTGCCCTCCTCGACGAGCCCGGCGAGTCGTTCACGCAGCCAGTCGAGCGTCTCGTCCACCGGCGCCCGCAGCTCGTCGCTCGCGATCACATCCGGATCCATCGTGAGCCGTCCGACGGGACAGCCGCGCAGCACGTCCCGCTCGCGCCGCAGATATGCCTCGACGCGCTCGTACGGCGAGCCCGGCCCGTCGAGTACTCCCTCGGCGGAGGCCCGCGACTCCTCGGCCGTCCGTCGGATCGCGGCCAGGGCGAGATCCGGCTTCCCCTTGAAGTGGTGGTACATGCTGCCCTGCCCCACACCCGAGCGCTCCAGGATGGCCTTGGGGCTCGTGCCCACATAGCCGCGCTCCCACAGCAACTCGCGGGTGGACTCGATCAGGCGCTCCGGGGTGCTCATGCCGCCACTGTACATACTAGTAGTTACAGAATGCGGACTCTCGCGAACCGGAACGACCCTCTCGCGAGCCGGAACGACGGCCCGGCCCCGGCCCTCAGCCCCGGCGCCAGCCTCAGCCTCTGGACCTTCTTCCTCCCGGACGGCCGTGGACCGTGGCGCGCGGAGTACGAGCCGTTCGGTCCGCGAAGCCGGCGGGCCGGCGAGCGTGTCACCGCCCGGTCAGCCTGCGACGGCGGACCGGGCGGGAGCGTGTTCGGACCTGCGCCCACGCGCGGCGGGCCTGAGTCCGGTGTCGCAGGGCTGTACGGCGTCGACCGTCAGTCCGGCGTCGACCGTCAGTCCGGCGTCGTACGGCGAGATCTTCGGCACCGCCGCCGAGGACGCCGGCAGCGTGAACCACACGATCTTCCCCGACTCGCCGTGCGGCCGCACACCCCAGCTCTCGCTCACCGCGGCGACCATCGCGAGACCGCGACCGCAGGTGGCCAAGGGCTCCGCGTCCTGGACGACCGGGAGGCGGGGGTCGTTGTCGTGCACGGAGACCGTGAGCCGGCCGAGGAGCAACTCCATCTCCACGGTGCACGTCTTGTCCGGCTCCGCGTGCCGGTGGACGTTGGACAGCAGCTCGGTCACCCCGAGTGCGGCCCGCTCGATCAAGGGATCCAGATGCCAGTAGCGCAATTGCGCAGATACGATTCTGCGGACCTGACCGATCCGCGACGGCAGGGCTTGGAGCTCCACCGTGCAGTGCCTGCTTTGCTGGCTGATCACGGCTGCGACTCCCCGAAATTAGTCCGGAAGAAGATCGGAGTACGGATCCAGCGAGGTGGCTGGGCGAAAAACGCCGCCTGCTGTGGTGCGGCCGCCTACGACTGCCGCCTGGTGGCGGAAACCGGGGCTACCGCCTGCTCGTGGGGTGGCTGCGCACGGCCGCCGCCCGCTGACGTGGACCGGCGGGCTGGTTCGCAGCGTTATCACCGGTAAACCCAGAGTGACGTGAGACCAGAGTGACCCAAGGGGTCCGGTCCCGCAACTCGCGGTCCGTCAGCCGCGCCCCGCGGCCCTGCGGACGGCCTCGATGAACCGGCGCGCCGAGGGCGGGCCGGGCTTCCCCGGAGCCGGGTCGTGCTCGTTCAGGATGAGCGTGTAACGGGTGCCGTTGACGTCGGCCAACGCCCGGTCCTCGTTCGCGAACCAGGGCTTCGAGGCCCGCACCGCCTGCACCGGGGCGCTGTCGATCTCGCTGCCGTAACTGGTCAGCAGTTGCAGGCGGCCGTCCTCGATCCGGACCTGCCCCGCCCGGGTGAGCTGCCGCAGCCTCTTTCCGATCCGCACGCCCGTGGCCGTGAACTCCGGCTCGGCCATGTGCCCCGCCCCCTAGTGCGCCTCGGCTGTCCTCTGTCGTGTGATCCGTCGCGGACCGTGATCCAGTGTGCCCGAGGTCGCTTCCCCCTGGGCAGCCCCGGTGGCGTCGACTCGGCCCGTGCGGTGAAGTCTGCACGTCCCTCGCGTCGAGCACCAGTGCGCACGGTGGACCGGGGGCGGGGTTCCGGCGCATGCGCGGCATGCGCCCCCCGTGCGCCCGGCGCATCCTCGCCACAGGAGTGCCTTTGAGGTGCTCAAAGGCATGTTTATGCAGGTGAGAAGCGTGTGGAAGGTGCCTATCATCGGGGTGTCCGACGCCGCGATCCGCCGTCGGCGCAATGCGTGAGGAGCACGCCGTGAGCACCCCCCGCCCCACCCGTCCTGGCGCGACCCTCGACGTCGATCACAGCGACACCGGGTACCGCACCTGGCTCAAAGAAGCGGTACGCAAGGTCCAGGCCGACGCCAACCGTTCCGCCGACACCCATCTGCTGCTCTTCCCGCTGCCCGAGAGCTGGGGCATCGACCTGTATCTCAAGGACGAGTCGACCCACCCCACCGGCAGCCTCAAGCACCGCCTCGCCCGCTCCCTCTTCCTCTATGGCCTGTGCAACGGCTGGATCCGGCCGGGCCGCCCCGTCATCGAGGCCTCCAGCGGCTCCACGGCCGTCTCCGAGGCGTACTTCGCCAAACTGATCGGCGTCCCCTTCATCGCCGTCATGCCCCGCACGACCAGCGCCGAGAAGATCCGGCTGATCGAGTTCCACGGCGGCCGCTGCCACTTCGTGGACGACTCACGGAAGCTGTACGAGGAGTCGGCCCGTCTCGCGGTGGAGACCGGTGGCCGCTACATGGACCAGTTCACCTACGCGGAGCGGGCCACTGACTGGCGCGGCAACAACAACATCGCAGAATCCGTCTTCCGCCAGCTCCGATCGGAGCGCTTCCCCGAGCCCGCCTGGATCGTCGCCACCGCCGGCACGGGCGGCACCTCCGCGACCATCGCCCGCTACGTCCACTACATGCAGTACGACACCCGCATCTGTGTCGCCGACCCCGAGAACTCCTGCTTCTTCGAGGGCTGGACCACCGGCGACCCCGATGTCACGTGCGACTGCGGCTCCCGCATCGAGGGCATCGGCCGCCCCCGGATGGAGCCCAGCTTCGTCCCCGGCGCCGTCGACCGCATGATGAAGGTCCCCGACGCGGCCAGCGTCGCCGCCGTGCGAGCCCTGGAGGGCGCCATCGGCCGCAAGGCCGGCGGCTCGACGGGCACGGGCCTCTGGAGCGCACTCAAGATCATCGCCGAGATGGTCGCGGAGGGCCGCCACGGCAGCGTGGTGACCCTCCTGTGCGACCCGGGCGACCGCTACCTCGACAAGTACTACTCGGACGAGTGGCTGCGGGAACAGGGCCTGGACATCGCGCCGTACACGGCAGTGATCGAGAGGCTGCTGGCCACGGGCGAGTGGACGGACTGAGAGCCCTCTTTTCGCCGCCGGGCGCTGCCGCGCCCCTTCAGGGGCGCGGGGCTGTGTCGAAATGCGGCTCCGTCGCGTGGGCACGACCGGCCACGGACGACCCGCTGCCGCACCTCGTCCTCAGTCCCGGTCGAGACGGCGCTCAGTCATCGCCGCTGTCGTCGGAGTCCTCCCCGGCGACAATCAGCCGCCGCAGATGCTCCGCGATCTCGGCGCGAGCCTGCGCGGCCAGCCCCGCATCGGTCACCAACGTGTCGACCTGCTCCAACGCCGCGAACGAACTCAGCCCCACCGTCCCCCACTTGGTGTGGTCGGCCACCACGACAACCCGTCGCGCCGACTGCACGAGCCGACGGTTCGTCTCGGCCTCCGCCAGATTCGGCGTGGACAGACCCGCCTCGACCGATATCCCGTGCACCCCGAGGAACAGCACATCGAAGTGGAGTGCCGCGATCGCCTGATCGGCCACCGGCCCCACCAGAGAGTCGGACGGCGTGCGCACCCCGCCCGTGAGCACCACGGTCGCCGCCCCCTGCCGGGGTCCGGTCGTGCGCTGGGCGGCATGGAAGACATCGGCGACCCGCACCGAGTTGGTGACCACCGTCAGATCCGGTACTTCCACGAGCCGGTGCGCCAGCGCGTACGTGGTCGTACCGCCCGACAACGCTATCGCCGACCCCGGAGCGACCAGCTCCGCGGCGGCCCGCGCGATGTCCTCCTTGGCGCTCAGCTCCAGCCCGGACTTCGCCTCGAAACCCGGCTCGTGCGTGCTCGCCTCGGCCACCGGCACCGCGCCGCCGTGCACCTTCTCCACCGCGCCCTGGCGGGCGAGCGCGTCCAGATCGCGACGCACCGTCATGTCCGACACGCCGAGTCTGCGGGTCAGCTCGTTGACCCGGACCCCGCCCCGCCGTCGTACCTCGTCGAGGATCAGGGCTCGGCGCTGCTCCGCGAGGAGGTTCTGGTTCTCACTCACGCCCGCTCCGGTCCTCTCGCCCCATCACGCCCGACACGCCTTCCCTACCCCCTCCGACGAGGACATTCGCCCGTCCCCGGTCCCGAGGACGTCTCATATTCGCACGCCCCACCACGGGTGACGCCACTACCTGAACCGTCACGTGCACGTCACGCTCCGTTCCTCGCGCCCGCCACTATCACACGGATCGGGGAGATTCGGTGACCACAGGTGTACGAGGCCCGCTCAGCGGCGATCATCAGTGCCTGCACATCACACCTGACTTGCGGCGCATCACGGGGGAAGCGGAACAGTGGATCGTGCGAGGGAACATACGACACCTACGGAACCCAGGGAACATCAGGAACCCGCCGAGGCCGAAGCGCACCCGGAATCCGGCCGGTCCACGACGGACGGTACCGCCCTCGAACTGCTCGTCCACGGAGTCGGCGGAACCAGCCCCGAACGCATGCTGGACGACCCGCGCACGGTGCGGATCACCGGCGACGACACGGCCGCCGTCTTCCGGCGCATCGACGACGCCGACGCGGAGAGCCGGCCCGCCGACCACCGGGGCAGACCCGTCCCCGAGGCCTACGTCTGGTGCAACCTCACCTCCGGCAACGGCTCCCGCGCCCTGTGGCTGTTGCTGCTGCCGTTCATGGTGGTCAACCTCGCCCACTGGATGCGCCCCAGCACCCGCGACCGTCGTCGCACGGTACGCCTCTACGGCCTCCTCGTCCGGCTGACCGGCCTGACACTGACCGTGCTGCTCGTCGCGGCGGCCTGCGAGGTCGCCCTCGACCTGACGGCCTGGCAGTGCGCGGGCGCACGCGCGTGTGCGCGGGCGCACACCTGGCTCGGCTTTCTCTCCCCGGACGCCTCCGACGACGGCTGGTGGAGCCTGCCCGGCCGCCGCCTCGCCCTGGCGGCCCTGGTGCCCACCGCCCTGACCGGCCTCCTGTGGTACCTCTCCCACCGCACCTGGAGCGAGTACGAGTCCCAGCGCCCCATGGACCGCGACGACGCCCGCCCCGACGACGGGAAGGGGCCCCGCATCGCACCCGACGTCGAGGACACGGCACGCGTCGCCCTCGGCCGGCCGGGCTTCTGGTACGGGCGCCGCCTCGTGGCCAGACTGCGGGCCGCCCACACCGCGGCCGGCTTCCTCACCGTCGCGGCGGCCGTCGGTACGTCCGCGGCCCGCCACGACCGCCGGGCGGGCGGTCCCGCCGTCCTCGAACTCCTGGGCTGGCTGCTGAACGCGGCACTCGTCCTGTTCGCCGTCGTCGTGGTGTGGGTGGTGTGCCGCCGGGGCCGCAGCGAGCGGCGCCTCGACAAGCGGGTGGACGAACACCTGGTACGCCGCCTGCCCGCCTGCTCGATCGCCCTGCTCGCCCTCGCCGTGGTGTACGCCGGGTGGTCACGCCCCGGCTGGCGGTCGACGGGGCGGCTGCCGGGCGACCTGACCTTCGGCGGGATCACCCTGGTCCAGGGCCTGCTCGTCATCGCCCTCGGCGTGGTCGCCCACACCCTGTACCGCTCCCGCCCCGACCCGCGCACCGCCATGTACGGTCTGGCCGGCCCGGCCGTCGCGATGCTCGCCTGCGCTCTCGGCGGCGTGATGTCCGCCGGCGTCGCGCAGCGCGTCGCCGACTGGCTGGGCGGCACCGATGACGCACTGCCCGGCCCACCCGTCCTCCTCACCTGGCAGGCCTCCGTCATCCCGCCCCTCCTCCTGGTCTTCCTCGGCCTCCTCGGCTGGCTCGCCCGCCGCACGCAGGTCCTGCGGCGAGCCGAGACGGCGGCGGTGGAACGGGAGTACGACCTGACGGAGGAGCGACCGAAGGAGGAACGGCCGGACGAGGAGCACGAGTCCCGGGACGCCGGCCGCACCCGCCGCATCGCCCGCACCCGGGCCATGGCGTCCCTCACCGACCGGGCGCCCCGCATCATCGCCATCACCTCCACCGCGACCCTGCTCCTCGGCGCCGGAGCCCTGACCGGCGCACTGGCGACACGCGAGACACCGGCGCAGGCGGCGCACGGCTCGTACGACTTCCTCGCGGGCGCCGCCCAGACCGCGCAGGCGCTGGGGTCCTGGCTGATCGGCGTGGGCTTCCTGCTGTTCGTCACCTGGGGGCGCCGGGCCTACAAGGACGCCTCCGCGCGCCGCACGATCGGCATCCTCTGGGACGTGGGGACGTTCTGGCCCCGCGCCGCCCACCCCTTCGCACCGCCCTGCTACGCCGAGCGGGCCGTACCCGACCTGACCTGGCGCATGGCCACCTGGACCCGCGCCACGGGCGGCCGGCTCGTCATCTCCGGCCACTCCCAGGGCAGCGTCCTCGCGGCGGCCGCCGCCTGGCAACTGACCCCGGCGGTCCGCAGGCGGGTCGCGCTGCTCACCTACGGCTCCCCGCTGGAGCGGCTGTACGGACGCTGGTTCCCCGCCCACTTCGGCCCCGAGCCGCTCGCCTCCCTGCACCGCGAGGTCGACTGCTGGCGCAACCTGTACCGCCTCACCGACCCCATCGGCGGCCCTGTGCGTCTGACCGGCGGATGCGCGCCGCAGGTCGACGCCGAGCCCTTCCAGGACCCGCTCGCCTACGGCCGCACCGGCGCCCACCCGCTGCCCGCCCCGATCCTCGGCCACTCCGACTACCAGGCGGACCCGGCCTTCACCCATGAGCGACAACAACTGCTGGCGCGCATCGGCCCGGAGCTGCCGGGCCCCCGGCAGTCCTAGCCCACGGCCCGCCCGGACCCGGTTCTCAGGTCATTCGTCCGGGCAGGAGACATCCCGCTCCGGCCGCTGTCCGGTGCGGAGGAAGGCCGTCACCGCACGGTCTCCGCAGGCGTTCCCCGTCCCGAGATACGCGCCGTGCCCGCCGCTCTCCACCGTGACGAGCCGGGCCCGGTCGCCCAGCGCGGACCGCAGGTTCAGGGCGCCGGCGTAAGGAGTGGCCGGGTCCCGCCGATTCTGGAGCATGAGGATGTTGGACGGCCCGTCGTCGGTGATCCGGGTCGGCTGTTCCACCGGCTTGTCCTTCCAGAAGGAACACGGCGTGATGTTCACCGGCATCCCGGCCGTGAGCGGATACCGCGCCCGGCCGTCGGCCACGGCCCGCTCGTGCGCACCCACCGACGCGGGCCAGCGCACGTCGTTGCAGATCACCGCCGTCGTCACCGCCGCGTCCTCGTCGCTCATCGGCCCGGCCACGTCCGGTGTCAGGACCGGCGTCGCCTTCGGGTCCATGACCTGCCGTATCAGCCGGGCCAGTTCGTCGAACGAGTTGTCGTTGTAGAGAGCGGTCTGCATGGCCTGCCGCAGCCGGTTGCCGGTCAGGGAGACGCCCGTGGTGGTCGTCGCCCTCGGCGCACGGTCCAGTCCGGCCGCGAGGGACAGGAACAACGGCCGTACGTCCTCCGGCCGTTCGGCGAGCCGCAGGCCCGCGGTCTCCTGTGCCGGGTCGGCGGCCCAGACGGCGAAGTCCGGGAACCGGTCCTCCGCACCCCTCGCCATGTTCGCCAGCCAGCCCCGCGCGACCCGCCGGGGATCCGGGTCGTCATTGCTGTCCAGCACCCAACGGTCGGTCCGCTCCGGGTACTTCTGCGCGTAGACGGCTCCCACATAGGTCCCGTACGACACCCCGTACGCCGACAGCCGCTCCTCGCCCAGGGCCTGCCGGAAGCGGTCGATGTCCCGTACCTCGTTGGCGGTGGTGAGGCTGCGCAGCACCGCCCCGCCGTTCGTCGCACAGGCCTCGGCGATACGCCGGGACCGTGCCACGTTCTCCGTGATGTCGCCGTCGGGCGCCGGCCAGGGCCGCAGGGTCACCAGGTGCCGGTCGCCGGCGGGGAGTCCGCAGCTCGCCCGCGTACTGTCGCCCGTGCCGCGAGGGTCGAGGCTGACGATGTCGTACGCGTCGCCGACTTCCCGCTGCAGGGCCTTTCCCTGCTGAGTCAGCCGCTTGACGCCGGAGCCGCCCGGCCCGCCCGGGATCACCAGCAGCGTGCCTCGCCGCGCGTCGGGGTTCTCGCCGCGCAGCCGGGAGACGGCGAGGGTGAGCTGCGGGCCGTCCGGGGTGCGGTAGTCGAGCGGAACGGGCAGCTCCGCACACTCCTGACCCGCGGGGCCCTCGGAGTGATGGCATGGGCGCCAGGTGAGGGTGGGGGAGGAGAGTGCCGCCGTGGCGGCCGCCGGGCCGGTGACGGCGGTCAGCGCGGTGGCGGTGGCCGAGACGGAGAGGGCCAGGACGAGGGCTTGCCGGATGCGAATCGTCATGCGGATCATGCTGTCCGCCGGATCGCTCCGGTCCCATCCGGCAGACAGCACCCCTGTGGTGGGGTTCTCCCCCGGGGGGCCACCCCAGGAACGTCCGCTACGACAGCTTCGGCAGATCCTCCGCGTAGAGCAACGTCAGGTCGTCCTTGTCCGGTTCGACGACCTGGGCCACCCGGCTCGCGTGGCGCTCCACCATCGCCTCGAACGTCTGCCGCGCGGTACGGCCGTTACCGAAGGCCGGGCCCTTGGGGATCGCCGTGAAGTAGTCCAGCAGGGCCTCGCCCGCGCCCGCCGCCAGCCGGTACTCGTGCTCCTCGGACTGCTGCTCCACGATGCGCAGCAGCTCGTCGGGGACGTAGTCGTCGAAGGTGATGGTCCGGGAGAAGCGGGACGCCACACCGGGGTTGACGGTGAGGAAGCGCTCCATCTCGGCCGTGTAGCCCGCGACGATCACCACCACCGCGTCCCGGTGGTCCTCCATCAGCTTCACCAGCGTGTCGATGGCCTCCTTGCCGAAGTCCCGGCCCGAGTCCTCCGGCGACAGGGCGTACGCCTCGTCGATGAACAGCACACCGCCGCGGGCCCGTTCGAAGGCTTCCTGGGTGCGGATCGCCGTGGAGCCGATGTGCTCGCCGACCAGGTCCACGCGGGACACCTCGACGAGATGCCCCTTCTCCAGGACACCGAGCGAGGCCAGGATCTCGCCGTAGAGGCGGGCGACCGTGGTCTTGCCGGTGCCGGGGGAGCCCGTGAACACCAGGTGCCGTTTGACGGAGGCCGCCTTGAGCCCGGCCTGCTGGCGGCGGCGGCCGACCTCGATCATGTCGGTGAGGGCGCGGACCTCGCGCTTGACGCTGTCCAGGCCGACCAGGGCGTCGAGTTCACCGAGGACGGCCTTCGAGGCCCGCGCCGGTGTCTCGGGTTCCACGGCGGGCACGGTGCCCGGCGGCTGCTCGGTGGTGCGCTGGCCCGGGATGGAGCCCAGCAGGCCGGGCGACCGGGCCGTGGTCTGGGTGGCGGTCTCCTGCGAGGCCGGGGGCCGTATGCCCGCGCTCTCGTCGCTGGTGCAGTCCTCGACCACAGGACCACCGCCCGCGGGGCCGGGGCCGCCGTCCGCGAACTCGTAACCGCCGCGCGCGCAGCGCTCCGTACGGCACTTGCGCAGTGTGGCCCGGCAGCCGTCGATGATGTGGAAGCCGTAGCCACCGCTGCCCGTCACCCGGCAGTTGAGGAAGCTGCCGCGGCCTCCCGCCGAGACATAGAAGCCCGCCTCGGCGGGTGAGGTGACCGTGCAGCGCTCGATGGTCGGGTCGGCGCCCTTGGTGACGATCACGCCGGTCTGGGTGCCGTCGACGGTGCAGCCGTTGAGGGTGCCGCCGCTGCCGTGGTCACGGAACCAGGCGCCCGTGGCGGCGTCCCGGATCCGGCAGTCGTCGAGCTGCGCGGTCGCCCCGTCGCTCACCGACACCGCGGTGTTCCGTACCTGCGAGAGGTCGCTGTCGACGACGTCCGCTCGTGAGCCCCGGTCCAGCACGAACAGCGCGTCCGGCACGTCGTGGACCCGGCAGGACTCCAGGACCGCCGTGGCGCCGTCACTGATCCAGACGGCCGGGTAGTCGCCGGTGCTGTCGAAGATCTCGCACTGGTTGGCGTCCACGCGCGTGCCCGGGTCCCACACCGACAGTCCGTTGCGTCCGAACTGCCGTACCGACGTGCGGGTCAGGGTGAGGACGGAACGCGAGCGGAGGTCCACCGCGTTCTCCGGGATGTCGTGGATACGGCAGTCCGCGAGGGTGACCACGGCGTCCGTGTCGAGCGTGACCCCGTCGGCCGTCGTGCGGTGCACATCGCAGTCGGTGAGATGGGCCGTGGCCCGCCCGGTGATCTGCACGCCGCTGCCGCGGACCTCGTAGACCTCGCAGCCGACCGCTTCCAGCGAGGAGTTCTCCCCGGTCGCCGTCAGGCCCGAGCCCGAGGTGTGGTGCACCCGGCAGCGCTCCAGACGCGGATGGCCGCCGCCGCGCACCGCGACGCCGGCCTGGCCGGCCGAGACGACCTCGCACTCCTCGAACACGCCACCGCCGCCGTCGACCACGGCGATGCCGATGCCGGCCGGGTTGTCGACCGTGCAGCGACGGACCGTCGGGCGGGCGCCGCCCCGTACCTCGATGCCGGCCGCGGAACGGGTGACGATCCGCAGGTCCAGGAGTTCGGGGGTGCCGTCCTCGATGAGGAGCGCCGGCGCCGCCGCGTCCTGGCCCTCCACATGCAGGTCCTGCACCACGGCCGAGGCGGACACGGTCAGCGGCACCCCGTCCAGGGGCGCGATGCGGACCGAGCCGGGCGAGCCCTCCGGGCCGCGCAGCGTGATCCCCCGCTGCACGACGAGGTTCTCCCGGTACGTGCCGGGAGCGACGATGAGCACATCGCCGTCGCTCGCGGCCTCCAGGGCTGCGGCGAGCGATGCGTACTCACCCGTGCGGCGCCGCCACCGCGATGTACCGGTGTGCGTCACCTGGACCGTGCCCTGTGCCATGGCGTTGCTGTGCCCCCACCTCGTGGAACGCGGGTCGATGCCGAACAGTTCGGCTGGTCGGTCCACCGTAGCGTGCGCGGGCAGGGGGAGTTGACCGGAGTGGGAAGGCGGTCAGCTGCCCGTGCCCGTCCTGCCCCAGTCCGGCCCCGCCCTGTCCCATGCCCGGTCCCAATGGGCGTACCGGCGGCGGACCATGCGCCAGACGATCAGTCGTCTGCCGCCCTCGACGAGCCCCGCGGCGAGCACGGTGGCGCCGAATCCGGCCAGCACCGCGTGGGTCGTCGCGGTGGCGGTGTCCAGGGGGCGGCCCACTATGCGGCCCCGGCCGTCCGTCCACAGCGTGAAGTGGTCGCCGGGCTGCGGGGTCTTGAGGTTGGCCATGACCGTGCCGTGGCGGTCGGTGCCGTCCGGGCCGGTCCAGTCGGCGACCAGGCGGCTCTGCCGGTCGCGGGTCGTGGACGTCTCCGGGTCCGGGTCCAGCGGGGAGCCGTCGACCTTCTTGACGACGGTGGCCGTCACCCGGTGCCGGGCCTGCTGCTGGTCGCGCACGGACTGCTGCAGGGCCTCCTGGGCGGTGGTGCCGGTGAGGGTGCCGATCAGGGGCGCGGCGACGAGGATCAGCAGGAGGGCCGCGAACGCCAGCCAGGCCTCGACCAGATCGGTCGTCCGCCGCAGCGGATTGTGCCGCCAACGCCACAGCCCGCCGAACGCCCGTAGTCCACCGATTGCCCGCACT
Organism: Streptomyces sp. NBC_01314; assembly: GCF_041435215.1. Classification (NCBI taxonomy): domain Bacteria; kingdom Bacillati; phylum Actinomycetota; class Actinomycetes; order Kitasatosporales; family Streptomycetaceae; genus Streptomyces; species Streptomyces sp. NBC_01314. The sequence goes on from NZ_CP108394.1 coordinate 10,074,352, forward strand.
GCCCCACCCCCCTTCCGCGTTCGTGATAACCCGGGGCTGAGCCGTCCACGCGCGGTCCCGGTCAAGAGAGAGTGAAATCACTCTCCCACCGGCCCTTCTCATGAACTTCTCACAAAGACCCAACGGTCGGATCCGGGGCGTGTGTTCCCTGCATGCGAACCGAATCGTAGGAGATTGAATTTTCAAGCGGAGAGGGGGGCTGCCTCAAGACCGCGCGGATCCCATCGAGATCGAGCTTTCTATTCGAGCACCCGCACCGGATCGCCGATCCGTACCGTGCCCCCGGATTCCGGTACGAGGTTCTGCCCGAAGGCCAACCTGTCGCCGAAACGGCGGTGGCGGGCGAGAGTGCGCAGCGGCTCACGGCCGCGCGCGGCGGTGTCCTGGTCGGTGGTGGTCACCACGCACCGGCCGCACATCTTGGCGACCCGGAAGGTGACCTCGCCGATCGCGAGGCGCCGCCAGTCGTCCTCGGCCCAGGCGTCCGTGCCGTCGACGACCACGTTCGGCCGGAAGCGGCTCATGGGGAGCGGGCCCTCTTCGGGGTGGTCGCCCCGTGCGACCAGCGCGTTGAGCGCGTCGAGCGAGGCGCGTGCGGTGAGCAGCAGCGGGTAGCCGTCGGCGAAGCTGACGGTCTCGCCGGGGCGGGCGTACTCAGGGTCGAGCGGGCGGCGGGTCGCCGGGTCGTCGAGGTGCACGAGCCGCGCGGGGACGCCCAGGTACTCGCTGAACCAGGCATGCGCCGCGGCGTCGGCGGGGACCCCCTCCACCTTGTCCCGCCAGATCTCCACGGTGACCGTGCCGGTGGGCTCCGGCACAGGGACGGTGAGCGGTGCGCGGCCGGACGCGGACAGCAGCAGACCGCCGTCGGGCAGCAGCCCGGCGGCGGCCAACGCCATACGCGGATGCGGACGTTGAGTGATGACCTTGCCCGAGCCGTCGACCAGCACCCAACGTCGGTCGCCCGCCAGCCCCCAGGGCTCCACGACGGCCTCGTCGGGGGCGAAGCCCCGGGCCGCCTTCAGCGGGTGGACGTGGATCGAGTGCAGCGACGGAATCCCCATGGGGTCATCCTGCCAGCAGACCGTGACAACCCCACGCGAAATATTCCAAGTCCGTCAGTACCCGCGGTACTGCTGGCCGTTGTACGGGTCCTGCTGGTACGGGGCCGCCGGGGCCGGGCGCGGAGCCGCCGGCCGCATGGCCTCGTAGCCGGCCATGGGACGTTGCTGCTGCTGTTGCGGCTGGGCGCCCGGGTAGCCACGCGGACCCGCGACCTGCTGCGGGATGTACGCGTTGGGTGCCTGCTGCAGCGGCGAGGGCTGCTGGGCCTGCGGATAACCGTAGGCGGACTGCTGGGAGGGACCGGCCGGCAGCGCGGGGAGCGCCGACGGGAGCGCGGGCAGGTTGCTGCCCGGGGTGTCGTACTGGGCGGGTACCCGGATCGGGGCGATCTGAGGTGTTCCCCGCTCGGCGACGAGAGAGTCGTAGATCGGAGTGTCCGCGAAGGACGAGGCGGAGTAGTAACCGCCGCCGTAGGTGGAGCGGGGGGAGGTCATGGCACATAAGTTAAGCCCACGATGTGCTGGTTGGGGAGACCGATAAGAGGGTTGTTTTCCGTGTCGGCTGTGACGCTGGATCCCCAATGCGAGCGAACTCGGCGAAAAAGGGCAGCAAAGCGCGTACTGATCGTGTAAAAGCCGAGTTCCCGACGGGTTACCGGCGGTTGGCCACGGATCTTTCGGTACGGGTGCTGGGGGTTCCGGGCCCAGGGGGAATAGGGTTTGGCGCCACGACGGATCCGGCCGGATCCGTCGGTCCGCGTGGGACGCGGCCTGGCGACGACCTTCTGGATGACCTGCTGATGGGGGCGGACATGTCAATGTCGAAAGGATCGAACACCGCGGTGCCGACGACCGCGCTGCGCGTGGAACTGGGCCGGCACTCCGGTCCGGGCGTGCCCGACACGGACGCGTCGGCGCTGTTGCTCGTCGGAGGAAAGGTGCGTTCGGACGCCGACTTCATCTTCTACAACCAGCCCGCGCACTCCTCCGGCGCGGTCCGGCACGAGGGCAAGCGGGACGCCGGGGGCCAGGTGACCGAGTCGCTCCTCGTCGACCTCGCGCGCGTGGAGCCCGCCGTCGAGACCGTGGTGGTGGCCGCCTCGGCGGACGGCGGCACCTTCGGGCGGGTGCCCGGACTGCACATTCGGGTGGTCGACGAGCGGGCGGGCACCGAGATCGCGCGCTTCGACCCCGCGGACGCCGGCGCCGAGACCGCTTTCGTGCTCGGGGAGTTCTACCGCCGGCAGGGCGCCTGGAAGTTCCGCGCCGTCGGCCAGGGCTACAGCAGCGGCCTGGAGGGCCTCGCCACCGACTTCGGCATCACCGTGGACGAACCGCAGCAAGCGGCGGCGGCAGCGCCCGCCCCCGTGGCCGCCCCCACGCCCGTCGCTCCTCCCGTCACCGTGCCGCCCCCGGTGACCCCCGCCCCGCCCCCGCCGCCCGCCCCTCCCGTGACGCCACCGGCCCCGGTCCGCCTCAGCAAGGTGACGCTCACCAAGGAGGCACCGGCGGTCTCCCTGGCCAAACAGGGCGGCACTTCCGGCGCCCTGCGCGTCAACCTCAACTGGGAGGTGCGCAAGCAGTTCAAGGGGTGGGGCAGCAAGCTGGGCCGCGCCGTCGCCATGCACGCGGACCTCGACCTCGACCTGTGCGCCCTGTTCGAACTGTCCGACGGCAGCAAGGGCGTCGTCCAGGCGCTCGGCAACGCCTTCGGGTCGCTGCACCAGCCGCCCTTCATCCACCTCGACGGCGACGACCGCACCGGCGCCGTCAGCAGTGGCGAGAACCTCACCGTCAACCTCGACCACAAGCAGTACTTCCGGCGCATCCTCATTTTCGTCACCATCTACGAGGGCGCCCGCTCCTTCGCCGACCTGCACGCGACGGTCACGCTCCAGCCGCAGCACGGCGCCCCCATCGACTTCTCCCTCGACGAGTGCACCGTCCCCTCCACCGTCTGCGCCCTCGCCCTCATCACCAATCAGGGCGGCGACCTCATCGTCCAGCGCGAGGCCCGCTACCTCGTGCCCGAGCGCGGAGTGAGCCCGCAGCGTACGGTCGACTACGCCTACGGGTGGGGGATGAACTGGACCCCGGGCAGGAAATAGCCGCCCCTGTCGCAAGAGGGGGTTCAGGCCCGGCGCCGGTCGGGCCAGCCCTCGTCCGGGACCGAGTCCGGGCGGGCGTAGGTGCGGCCCTTCCAGGCCGCACCGCGCCCCCGGTAGTGCCGCACCGCGGAGTCGACCGTCATCAAGAGGTACAGGAACGCCGTGAACGGCAGCAGCGGGGCGAGCCACAGCGGCTGACCGTAATAGCGGAGCATCGGCACGTAGGTCGCCGTCATCAGCAGCCAGGCGAGCCCGCCGAGGAGCGCCGTCACCGGTTCTCCCGCGGCCGGACCCGTCAGCAGCGCGGCGGGCGGTACGAGGTAGACCAGGGTGAGGCCGAGGACCGTGCCGGCGAGCAGGAGCGGGTTGTGCAGCAGCTGGGCGTAGGCGCTGCGCGAGATCATGTCCCACAGGTCGTGCAGCCGGGGGTAGGGCCGCACGCTGTCCACCCGCTCCGCCAGTCCCAGCCAGATGTGGCCGCCGCTCCTCTTGACCGCCCTGGCCAGGGCCACGTCGTCGATGACCGCCTGCCGGATCGCGTCCGGGATCCGCGCCCGCTCGGCTGCCTCGGCGCTCAGCAGCACACAGCCACCCGCGGCCGCCGCCGTACGGGAACCCCGTACGCCGATCCATCGGAACGGATACAGCTGGGCGAAGAAGTACACGAACGCGGGAACGACGAGCCTCTCCCACACGCTCTCGGCGCGCAGCCGGGCCATCTGGGAGACGAGGTCGAAGCCGCCGGTGCGCGCGGCCGCCACCAACGCGCGAAGGCTGTCCGGCCGATGCGCGATGTCCGCGTCCGTCAGCAGCAGGAACTCGGGTCCCCGCGCGCGTGCCAGCGCGATTCCGTGCCGCACGGCCCAGAGCTTGCCGGTCCAGCCGGCGGGCGGCTCCCCGGGCGAGGACACGGTCAGGGCCAGCCCGCCGTGGCGTCGGGACAGGTCCCGGGCCAGGTCACCGGTGCCGTCCGAGCTGCCGTCGTCGACCAGGAAGACCTCGGCCCGGCCGGGGTAGTCCTGGGCCAGCAGCGACGGCAGGCTCTCGGGCAGCACAGTGGCCTCGTCACGGGCGGGGACGACGACGCAGACGTACGGCCAGTCGTCGGGATCCCGGCGGGGTGGCAGGCGCACATCCGTGCGCCAGAAGAAGCCCTGGCCGAGCAGCAGCCACAGCCAGGCGGCGAGTGATCCGGCGGCGGTCCACGCGATGGCGCTCACGCCCGCAGTCTGCCCCACCGGAGCGGCCGTACCGAGGCCATCGTCTATCGTGGCCGGGTGAAGATCGCGCTCATGGACTCCGGTATCGGTCTGCTCCCCGCCGCCGCCGCGGTACGGCGGCTGCGGCCCGACGCGGATCTCGTGATCTCCTCGGACCCCGACGGTATGCCCTGGGGCCCACGCACCCCACAGGACCTCACGGAGCGCGCACTCGCCGTCGCGGAGGCGGCGGCCGCGCACTCGCCCGACGCCCTGATCGTCGGCTGCAACACCGCTTCCGTCCACGCCCTGCCCGCCCTGCGCGCCCTCCTCGAACCCGGGCTGCCGGTCATCGGCACCGTCCCGGCGATCAAGCCGGCCGCGTCCGGCGCCGGCCCCTTCACCATCTGGGCGACGCCCGCCACCACCGGCAGCCCCTACCAGCGTGGCCTCATCGAGGAGTTCGCCGACGGTGTGACGGTCACCGAAGTGCCTTGCTGGGGACTGGCCGAAGCGGTGGAGCACGCCGACGACGCCGCCATCGACGCCGCGATCGCCGCGGCAGCCGCGCTCACCCCGGAGGATGTAACGACCGTCGTCCTGGGCTGCACCCATTACGAACTGGTCGCCGAACGCATTCGTACGGCCGTCCAGCAGCCCGGCCACCCACCCCTCGTCCTGCATGGTTCCGCCGGCGCCGTGGCCGCCCAGGCGCTGCGCCGCATCGGCGAGCTGCCGAAGCCCGAGGCCGACTGGACGGGTTCGACGCTGACCGTCATCCTCAGCGGCCGCGAGGGCTCGCTGCCCGCCTCGGCACTGGCCTACGAGGAGGGCAGACTGCTCGGGACGGCCAGTCCCGCGCTGGTCGCCCACCCGGAGCAGTAACGTTCCGCGACCAGGTGCCCGCGCTGCGGAACCTGAGTAGTCTCAAAGCCATGAGGGACCACCCCCACGGTGAGAAGGGTGCCCCCGCGGGCCCGCACCCCGAGGTCTGGACCGGCCGCGCCACCAACCGCGGCCAATGGCTGCTGGCACTCGGCGGCGCCGCCTGCATGGCACTGGGCATCGAACTCGCGGTCGACTCCGCGTGGACGTCCGGAGCCGCCCCGCTCGTCATGGCGGTCGTCGGCTGCATCGCGGCCGGGCTGCTCGTCCTCTTCGGCACGCTCGCGTTCGTGCATGTCTCCGTGAGGGTCGACGAGGAGTGCCTCGAAGTGCGCTGCGGCCACATCGGCGTGCCGCGCCGCCGCATCCCCCTGTCCCAGGTCGCCGACGCCGTCTTCGCCCCGTGCGTCACCCCCCACCAGTGGGGCGGCTGGGGCTACCGCTGGCGGCCCGAGAAGGGCACCGCCGTCGTCGTACGACGAGGCGAGGCCGTGGTGCTGCGCCTCTGGGACGGCCACACCTTCACGATCACCGTGGACAACGCGGAGACAGCCGTGAGCGTCATCCGCGCCCGGCTCAGCCCGAAGGCGTCCGGCGCCGCGCGCTGACGCCGCTGGTCCCGGCCGGCCCCGCCGTCCAGCGGTCGTCGAGGTCCGGCGCCCCGATGCCGCCCTCCTCGTCCGTCAGGGGCCGGGCCGTCGCCATTCCCGCGAGGAGGCCCGCGCCCGCCGTCACCGTCGTGAAGCTCAGCGCGTTGCCGACGGCCGCGATCGTGGCCAGCGCGGTCAGGGCCGCGCCCGCGGTGAGGACGACCGGGGTGGAGCGGGGGGCCCGCCACAGGACGTACAGGATCCAGCCGAACACCGCGGCGAGCAGGGCGACACCGATGAGCCCCTGCTCCGCCGCCAGCTGCAACGGCGCCGAGTGGGGTTTGTCGTCGGACGGCAGTGACAGGTCGATCGCCGGGCCGAGTTCCCCGAAGCGGCCCGGCCCCGCGCCCAGCACCGGCTCGTCGTGGACCAGGCCCAGCGCGTCGTGCCACAGCAGGACCCGGTGCGGGGTGAGCTGCCCCTCCAGCGAGTCGGTCAGCCCGGCCGGCAGCACGTCCTCGGCTATCGCCCAGACCGTAGCCGTCACCAGGGCCATGCCGAGCGCGAGCCCCGCGAGCCCCAGGCCCCGGTGCCGCATCCGGGCCGCCGCGAGCGAGCACAGCAGCACCCCGACGCACGCGGCGAAGCCGGTGGTCGAGCCGAGCACGAGCGCCGTCACCGCGATCCCGCAGGTCAGCAGCCGCAGGAGCAGCCGCGGTCCGGGTGAGCGGGCCGCCCACGCGGCACAGCAGGCGGCGCCCGCGGACAGGGCCAGCAGCGCGGCGGTCGCACCGGAGTGCCCGAGCGGCGAGATCACCGGGGAGCCCGCGACGTCGTGCGGGGTGGCGATCGCCAGACCGAGGCCGGCCAGCGCTCCGGCGGAGGGCGCCAGCACCGGCAGCAGGGACCCGCAGATCCGGCCCGCCGCATAACCGGCCGCCACCGCGAGCACCGCCAGCAGTACACCCTCCGGACGGCCGCCCCGCGCCGCCGCCGTGGTCAAAGACCAGGCCGCGCACGCCCCGAGCATGAGCACGCCCGTGACATCGGAGACGTTCCGTCTCTCCGGTGCGGCCGACGCTCCGGCCGCGGACCGCGTCCTCGTGGACCCCAAGCCGTTGCCCCCCGACGCTTCTCACCTGTGACGGGCTGCGACCGCCCGGACCCCGTCCAGCCGCACGTCAGAGGCTCGCGCACACCGTAACGGGTGATGCGCCGGTTTGTGGACGAGTTGCGCAGGAACGTTGCGCCTGGTGTGCGACAAAAGCCTCACCCGGGACGCACGGGCCGCGCTGTCGGCGCCCGGGTGGCGCGCCGTACACTCCCCGAGTGACCGTCACCGCCACTCCCGTAGACGAGCCGGAACAGCTCGAACCCCAGGCCGCGCCCGTTTCCCGGGTGTCCCGATGGGCCGGCCGGCTCCTTCCGGCCGCCGCCGCGGCGCTCTCCGGGGTGCTGCTCTACGTCAGCTTCCCGCCCCGGACCGCGTGGTGGCTGGCCCTGCCGGCCTTCGCGGTCTTCGGCTGGGTGCTGCGCGGACGCGGCTGGAAGGCGGGCCTCGGCCTCGGCTACCTCTTCGGCCTCGGATTCCTGCTGCCGCTGCTGGTGTGGACCGGCGTGGAGGTGGGCCCCGGACCGTGGCTCGCGCTCGTCGTGATCGAGGCGGTGTTCGTGGCCCTCGTCGGCGCGGGTGTCGCCGCCGTGTCGAAGCTGCCCGGCTGGCCGGTATGGGCCGCCGCGATCTGGATCGCCGGTGAGGCGGCCCGCGCGCGTGCCCCGTTCAGCGGCTTCCCCTGGGGCAAGCTCGCCTTCGGCCAGGCGGACGGCGTCTTCCTGCCGCTGGCCGCGCTCGGCGGCACCCCGGTGCTCGGCTTCGCGGTCGTCCTCTGCGGCTTCGGCCTGTACGAACTGGTGCGGCTGGTCGTCGAGAACCGGCGCACCGGCGAGGCCGTACGCCGGGGCACCGCGGCCATGGCGGCGCTGTCCGTGGCCGTCCCCCTGGTCGGGGCCCTCGCGTCCCGAGCCCTGGTGAGCGACGAGGCCGAGGACGGCACCGCGACCGTGGCGGTCATCCAGGGCAACGTCCCGCGCCTGGGGCTCGACTTCAACGCCCAGCGGCGGGCCGTGCTCGACTACCACGCCAAGGAGACCGAGCGGCTGGCCGCCGACGTCAGGGCCGGCAAGGCCGACCAGCCCGACTTCGTGCTCTGGCCGGAGAACTCCTCCGACATCGACCCCTTCGCCAACCCCGACGCCCGCGCGGTGATCGACAAGGCGGCCGCCGCCATCGGAGCCCCCATCTCCGTCGGCGGTGTCGTCGAGCGGGACGGCAGGCTCTACAACGAGCAGATCCTCTGGGACCCGGAGAAGGGCCCCGTCGACACGTACGACAAGCGGCAGATCCAGCCGTTCGGCGAGTACCTTCCCCTGCGGTCGCTCATCGGCGCCATCAACAGCGAGTGGACGTCCATGGTCCGCCAGGACTTCAGCCGGGGCTCCCAGCCGGGTGTGTTCACCATGGACGGGGCCAAGGTCGGCCTCGTCACCTGCTACGAGGCGGCCTTCGACTGGGCCGTGCGCTCCGAGGTCACCGACGGCGCGCAGCTGATCTCGGTGCCGAGCAACAACGCGACGTTCGACCGCAGCGAGATGACCTACCAGCAGCTCGCCATGTCCCGGGTCCGCGCCGTCGAACACAGCCGCACCGTCACCGTGCCGGTGACCAGCGGCGTCAGCGCGATCATCATGCCGGACGGGAAGATCACCCAGAAGACGGGCATGTTCGTCCCGGACTCGCTGGTCCAGAAGGTGCCGCTGCGCTCCTCCGAGACGCCCGCCACCCGGTTCGGTATCGCGCCCGAGATGTTGTTGGTGCTGGTCGCGGCCGGTGGGCTCGGCTGGGCGATCGGGGCCGGTGTGCGCGGGAGGCGCGCCGGTGGCGTGTAGCCGTACGCCTCGCGTGCGCGTCCCGGAACGGCGGGGGTGACGGAACCGGCCCGTTAGGGTCGGCTCCATGGCTACCCCTGATTTCATCCGCACACTCCGTGCCTCCGCCGGCAACCAGTTGCTCTGGCTCCCCGGAGTCACCGCCCTCGTCCTCGACGACGAGGGCAGAGTGCTGCTCAACCGCCGGTCCGACAACGGCAGGTGGTCGCTCATCGGCGGCATCCCCGACCCGGGGGAGCAGCCGGCGGCCTGTGCCGTGCGGGAGGTCTACGAGGAGACGGCGGTCCGGTGCGTCGCCGAACGGGTCGTCCTGGTCCAGGCGTTGGACCCGGTGCGGTACGACAACGGGGACGTCTGCCAGTACATGGACACCACGTTCCACTGCCGTGCCGTCGGCGGCGAGGCGCGCGTCAACGACGACGAGTCCCTCGACGTCGGCTGGTTCTCGCTGGACGCCCTGCCGGACCTGAGCGAGTTCGCGCTCTTCCGCATCAAGCAGACGATGTCCGACACGGTCACCTGGTTCGACCCCACGGTCTGAGGCGCACGGCTAGGGCCGGGCGGAGGCCGGGGTGTCGGTGCCCTTCGTGGCCTCCGAGGGGTCCATGGTCCGCGTACGGGCCACGGCCACCCGGAGGGTCACGGCGGTCGCGACTCCCGCCGAAAGGCCCCAGGTCAGGGCGGCCGGGATGCCGTCGCCGAGGCCGGCGGTCACATACAGGTCCCAGCGCAGCCGCGTCCCGTCCACCAGCATCCGCAGCAACTGGCTCGTCAGCAGGCCGAGGACGGTCGCGCAGACCGCGCCGACCGCCAGGACGGGGACGGTGGCCCGGGTGAGCAGGCCGGGCAGCAGGCGCAGGGCCCACCAGACCACGGCGAGCAGCAGGACGTCGATGGTCCGGTACAGGAGCCAGTCGCCGAGCGGTGTGCCCGCCGGGCCTGCCCAGGCGCCGAGCAGCAGCCACTGGCGCAGGAGGTCCCCGGGTTCGGAGAGCAGCCCGCCGCCCGAGAAGGCCGTCTGGAGGGTGGCGGCGACCGACTGGTAGGAGAGGACCACGAGGGACAGGGCGATCACCGCGGTTCCGGCGGTGGCGGCCAGACGGGCGGCGCGGGCCGGGACGATCTCCTGCGGCAGCGGACCGGCCCCCTTGGCGGTGACCCGCGCCACCAGCACGGTCACCACGGCGGCGACCAGCGCCGTCGCCACCAGGACCTGGCGCCCGGAGGCGATCACGCCCGCGAGTTGGGGGAGGAAGCGGTAACTGCCGCGCCCCTGCGAGGCGATCAGCCATGGTGCGGAGACGGTGACCGCCAGCGTGCCCGCCACCACACCCCAGGCCCACACCGCGAGCAGTGCCGCCGACAGTCGCCCGCGTACCGGCGGCAGCCTGCGGACCAGGAGCAGTGCCCCGGGCACGAAGAAGGCGAGGACGGCGGCGAACCGGATCTGCAGTGCGGTCGAGTACAGCGCGAGGTAACGGGAGCTGTCGCTGCGGAACGTGTCCCCGACGCCGTCCACCGCCGCGCCGAGCTGTGACGAGGCCGGCGGGTCGTACGACCACGGGGCGAGCCACCGTTCGAGGTCGGCGGCTGCCTGCGCGCCCAACACGTCGGTGGCGCCCCGCAGCCGCAACGCGCTCTCGCTCGCCCCCGCCCACCACAACAGCGCCGTGAGCAGCAGTCCGCCGAGTACCGCAGGTATCGCCGCACGTCGATATGTCATGTGTCGTCCCCCGATCGACCGTGTACCCCGTGAAATTGCCAGGCCGAAGGGGAGATTACGACGCGCTGGTCACACGTGGCTCACCGGGGTGCGTCGGCCTGCGTGAACGGCACCACTCGCGCGGGGAGTTCGTCACGTCGCCGCCCCGCAGGCTCGCCAGGGGGTGCGGACGCCGTCCGCCACGTGGTGCGGGACCCGGGATTTCGGACGGGGTTGCCCGGCCGGAAGCGGTTGCCCGCCGACTCGCCACCGAGGCCGTGCGGTACGTGGACACGGCCATCGCCAGCACCCTGTGCCAGGTGCTGGAGGCGGGCCCGCTGCCGGGGTGCGTGCCTTCCTGGCCCTGTGGGGCCGTCGAACGCCGGTCCTGAGGGCGACACCTACGGCGGGACCGACGCCGCCGAGTCCGGTGCGGCGCGTGGCCGTCAGTCCGTGCGCCCCAACACCGTCTCGATCAACTCCCGCCGGTACGCCGTGTACGCGGCCCGCAGCTCGGGGCCCGGCCACCGCTCCGGCAGGAGTTCGGAGGGGAGGACGGGGTCGGCCAGCAGATGCCGTACGGCGGCAGCGAGGGCGGTGAAGCGGTCGGCCGGCAGACGGTTCCGCTCGATGTGGGCGAGCAGTGCCTCGGCGGTGGCGGCCCAGGCCTCCAGCGGCCACAGGCTCGCCGACAGGTCCTCGGCGGTCATGCCGCCGGTGGCCTGGTCGGGGCGGCCAGTGAAGTGCTGGACCATCGGGCCCAGGTTCGGCGGCCGGGTGGGGCGGAGGTTGGCCGGGCGTAGCCACACCCCTTCCCGTAGCTCGGCGAGCCGTAGGGCCGTCAGGCGTGTGCGGAGGTCGGCGCGGTCGGCGGGGCGGCGGCCGGTCGTGGTGACGACGACCATCTCCCAGTCGCCGTTCCACGGCCGCGTCTCGGGGTGCACCGACGCGTCCTGACGGCGTTGGCGGTCGAGGAGCCGGTCGCTGAGGCGGTAGACGGCGTCCGCGCGACGCAGGTCCCCCGCCGACACCATTCGGCTGAGCGCGGCCCGCAGCGTGGACCCCGCGACCCCGAAGGCCTCCACGTGCCCCACCAGATCCTTCACGGGCAACTCGGGCGGATGCATGCCCAGCAGCAGGCTGAGGACGACCGACCGTGCGGACAGCGGCCGCAGTTCGAGCTCGGTGGGCCGCCCCGGCACGTTCGTCTGCATGACCCCGTACTGTACGGGGCGCGCGATCGTTGTTACGTCATGGCTGCGATCGCAGGAATAATGTAATACTCGCCGCATGGTCTCGATACTCGCGCACACGCAGCCGCAGTACGCCACCCACGACGTCACCAACCAACCCCCGCCCCTCGCCACGTACGACGCCTCCGAGGACGTGGCGCTGCTGGAGGGGCTGCGCCGGGAGGGTGCGGAGTGGGCCGAGAAGGACATCCGGCGGCTGGGGCTCATCGCCGGCGGCGCCGAGGCACAGGAGTGGGCCGAGCAGGCCAACCGGCACGTGCCGGAGCTGCGCACCCACGACCGCTTCGGCAACCGCGTCGACGAGGTCGACTTCCACCCCGGCTGGCATCACCTGATGCGGACCGCGGTGAGCGAGGGCCTGGCGGGCGCGGCCTGGGCGGACGGCCGGCCCGGCGCCCATGTCGCGCGCATCGCCGGCGCCCTGGTGTGGGGCCACACGGAGGCCGGGCACACCTGCCCGACCTCGATGACGTACGCCGTCGTGCCCGCGCTGCGCCGGCAGCCGGAGCTGGCCGCCGTGTACGAACCGCTGCTGACCGGCCGCGCATACGAGCCGGACCTGCGGGTGCCCACCGAGAAGCGTGGCCTGCTCGCCGGGATGGGCATGACCGAGAAGCAGGGCGGCAGCGACGTACGCGCCAACACGACGGCGGCGACACCGAGCGCCGAGCCCGGTGTGTACACCCTGCGCGGGCACAAGTGGTTCACGTCGGCGCCGATGTGCGATCTGTTCCTGGTGCTGGCCCAGGCGCCGGACGGGCTGACCTGTTTCCTGGTGCCGCGCGTCCTGCCCGACGGCAGCCGCAACGTCTTCCGCATCCAGCGGCTCAAGGACAAGCTGGGCAACCGCTCCAACGCGTCCTCGGAGCCGGAGTTCGACGGCACCGTGGCCTGGCGGGTCGGGCCCGAGGGGCAGGGGGTGAAGACCATCATCGAGATGGTCAACTGCACCCGGCTCGACTGTGTGATGGGCTCGGCTACGCTGATGCGCAGGACGCTCGTCGAGGCGGGCCACCACGCGCGGCACCGAAGCGCGTTCGGGGCGCGGCTGCTCGACCAGCCTCTGATGCGCAACGTCCTGGCCGATCTGGCGCTGGAGTCCGAGGCGGCCACGACCCTCACCCTGCGGCTGGCCGGCGCTGCCGACCGGGCGGTGCGCGGAGACGAGGGCGAGCGGATGTTCCGCCGCATCGCCACCGCCGTCGGCAAGTACTGGGTGACCAAGCGGGGCCCGGCCTTCACCGCCGAGGCGCTGGAGTGCCTGGGCGGCAACGGCTACGTCGAGGACTCGGGCATGCCCCGCCACTACCGCGAGGCACCCCTGCTGTCGATCTGGGAGGGCTCGGGCAACGTCAACGCCCTCGACGTACTGCGGGCGTTGACCCGCAACCCCGGCACCGCGGAGGCATTGTTCGCCGAACTCGCCCTGGCCCACGGTGCGGACACCCGGCTCGACGCGGCCGCCGCCCGGCTGAAGGACGAGGTCCGCGTGGCCGACCAGGCCGGCGCCCGGCGTCTGGTGGAGCGCATGGCCCTGATCCTGCAAGCCTCCCTGCTGGTCCGGCACGCCCCGCCCGCGGTCGCCGACGCCTTCTGCGCGACCCGGCTCGACGGCGACTGGGGGTACGCCTACGGCACCCTCCCGGGCTCCGCCGACCTGGACGGAATCCTGCGGCGAGCGCTGCCGGCCGGGTGACGGCGCAGCGGCGGCCTCACATCCGGCCGACCCGGCGACCGTGGCCTCAGGCGCCGACGGCCGTACGGATCGCCGGGGCCTTCTCCTCGGCGAGCACGCCACCGGCGATGAGGCGGAGGATCGCCAGGACTCCGGTGCCCGAATCCCAACCGCCCTCGTCGATGCCCCGGAAGACCCACCACGTCGGCGCGGGCTTCGGAACACCGCAGGCTTCGGCCTGCGCGGCCAGGATCCGCCCCGCCGATGACCAATGTTCCAGCGGGCGCGGGCCGACGAGAGGACGATCGTACTGGCTGCATATCGCGGTAAGGTAGCCCTAAGTGGACATGTGTCCGCCAGTGCCGTGGGTGTGTCAGGGCGGAGGGCGAGTGGTGTCGACGGGTGAGGTGTCCCAGCGGTCCGACGCGCAGCGGAATCGTGAGCGCATCCTGGAGGTGGCGCTGGCGGAACTGTCCCGTTCCGCCGATGTGCCGCTCAGCGCGATCGCCAAGAAGGCGGGCGTCGGGCAGGGCACGTTCTACCGCAACTTCCCCAACCGCGAGGCGCTCGTCCTGGAGGTGCACCGTCAAGGGGTGCAGCGACTCGTCGACAGTGCGGCCGAGTTGGCGCGGACCCGGGAGCCCGACGAGGCCCTGCGGGAGTGGATGGACGGCCTCGCCCGCTACGCCACGGCCAAGGCGGGTCTGGCGGACGCGCTGCGCCGGGCCACCGCCGCGACGGGCGGGGCCCCGGCGAAACCCGGATACCCGCTCCTGGGCGCCGCGATCGAACTCCTCCTCAAAGCCAACCACGAAGCCGGCACCATCCGTCCGGGAGTGACCGCCGACGACTTCGTCCTCGCCATCGCAGGTATCTGGCAGATAGACCCGCAGGGAGACTGGCAACCCCGTGCGGACCGTCTCTTCGACCTCGTCATGCGCGGCCTGCGCACGGGAGCGCCCGGCCGGAAGTAAGGCCACCGGGGCGGTTCGGCGCTTCAGGACCGGGCCGGGGTGTGGCGGACGACGGATGTACGTGGACTCCGGGTCGCAGGGGAAGCGGGTACCGGCGGGCGCGTCCACCGCGTCGGAGCTGAGCAGGTTCAGTGCCGCGCGTACGTACACGTCCAGTCGCTCGGCGGAGGCGGAGGCGGAGGCGGACGCGGAGGTGTCGGCGGCGGGCGTGGGCGTGGGCCGATCGACGGAGCCGACGGGATCGTCCAGGGAGATCGCGGCGCGGTAGGCGGCCGGCGGCGACGCCGGAGGCTGTGCCTCACGCCGGGTCGAGCCGTCGTACGGGTGGGGTGTACGGGGTGTGCGGGATCGTCACTGCGGGGTCCGCAGGACGTCCGCGAGGGAGCGGGCGGGGTGGCCGGTGAGATCGGGGACGGCGGTGCTGACGCCGTCGAGTTCACCGGTCGCGATGGCCGTGTAGGTGGAGACCCAGGCGTCGAGCTGCCAGGGCGGGGCGTTGTAGGAGGCGCGGGACGCGTACGCCTCCTCGATCGTCTCGGGCCGGTAGCGGACCGGGCGCCCCAACTGCTCGGAGACGATGGCGGCTGCCTCGTCCAGGGTGAGCGACTCGGGGCCGGTCAGGTCGTACGTCGTGCCGGCGTGGTCGCCGGGCCGGGTCAGGACCGTCGCGGCGGCCTCGGCGATGTCGTCCTGGGAGACGAAGGCGGCACGCCCCTGCCCGGCGGGACCCCGGATGACACCGTCCTGCCCGGCCAGGTGGGGGACGATCTCCGCGTAGAGGTTGTCGCGCAGGAAGGTGTGGGTGAGGCCGCTCGCCCGGATGTGCTCCTCGGTGTGGAAGTGGTCGCGTGCGAGGGTGAAGGTGGCATCGGGCGCGGCGCCGAAGAAGGACACGTACACCAGGTGCCCGACGCCTGCCTCCACGGCGGCGTCGACGAAGGCCTGGTGCTGGGCGACCCGGTCGGCGCTCTCGGAGGCGGACACCATGAACACGGTCCGCGCACCGGTGAGGCAGCGCACGACGGCGTCACGGTCGCCGAAGCCGCCCCGGACCGCCGTCGCGCCGGACAGCTTCGGCGCGCGCTCGGGGCTGCGTACCAGCAGCCGCTGGGCCTCGCCCCGTTCGGCCAGCAGGCGGGCGACGCGCCCGCCGAGGCGTCCCGTGGCTCCGGTGACCACGATCGCCGGGTCGGTCGACTCGGTCGGTTCGAAGGGCTCGGTCGGGTCCGTCGGTTCGGTGGGCTCGGCCGGGCGGGTCTGTTTCGAGGGGTCGGTCATGGTGCCATCACGTCCTGGTGGGTCGATGTACTTGTCGATGTACTCGCGGCACGACCGCGCGCTCTCACGCGTCGAGCGTGTCCAGTAGAAGGTCCGCTCCGAACGGTACGGACAGGGCGCGGTCCCCGAGGTCGGCGGGGGACCTCCGGGTGGTCCGGGTTCACCCGGACCAGGCGCGCCCCGGGAGTGTGCGGTACGACGTTCTCCAGGGGCCACCGGATCACGCCGGGGGTCGGAGCTGCTGGCGCTGGAGCGCGTTCAAGAGCGTTTTGGTGAGCGGGGGTGAGTGCGGGGGGTTGGTGTGGTGTCGCGCACCTCGGCCGTGGGGTCACTTTTCGGCAGGGAACTGACGTTCTTTCGTCGAATGCGTGACCTTCCTGGGTGGTGCTCGTTTCCCAGGGCGACAGGATCCGTGGGGTGGCGTCGGGTGGGGGTGACGGGGTGGGTGAGTTGAGGAGTGTGGCGGCGTCGTTCGTCGCGTCCGGTCCGAGCGGTGTGGCCGTCCGGGCTCGCCTCAAGGATCTGACGCCGGGCGATGAGAAGGTGCTGCGTCTGGTGGGTGCGCATCTGGGGTCGCTGGCCTCGAAGGACCTCAGGACACGGTGCCGGGACGGCCTGGTGCATTCCGGTGAGTCGTGGGCGGTGCGGAAGCGGGAGCTGACGCCACTGTCGTCGTCGCGGTGGGCGGGCAGCATCACCAAGGCCTCGCACGATCAGTGGGCGCTGGCCCGGCGTTGCCAGTCGGCGCACATCCAGAACCTGGAAGCCGGTGTCCGTACCGTCGAGGACCGGTTGTCCCTGCCGGTCGGGCAGAAGGGGACGAGGAAGGCTCCGGGGGGTTACCGGTCCCGGCGGGAGTGGCACGCGAAGTCGAGGCGGCTGCGGGTGCTTCAGGACCGGCTGACTGCCGCGCGGGCCGACCGTGAGGCCGGCATCGTGCACGTCGTGCGCGGCGGCAAACGCCTCGCCCGTACCCGGCGCCACCTGGAGGCGGCCCAGCTCACCAAGTCGCAGTGGCGGGGGCGGTGGGAGGCGGAGCGCTGGTTCTGCCAGGCGGACGGTGAGTCCGGCAAGCGCTACGGCAACGAGACCATCCGCATCAGCCCCGACGGCGAAGCGAGCATCAAACTCCCCGCGCCGCTCGCGCATTTGGCGAACGCCCCGCACGGCCGCTATGTGCTGGCGTGCCGGGTCACGTTCGCGCACCGGGGCGGCGAGTGGGCGGACCGCGTCGCGGCCAACCGGGCGATCGCCTACCGCATCCACCTGGATACAGGCCGGGACCGCTGGTATCTGACGGCCTCCTGGCAGGAACGGTATTGAATCCGGCGCCGATCCCCTGGGGCGTTCCCTACGAGAACTGCTGATCACGCTCGGGCAATGGGCAGTCGCCCACGAGGCCGATGTGCTGACCGCACGGGCCCGCTACGACGCCGCATACTGACCGGCTCAACAGGGTGGCCCTCACTCGTTGTGCAGCACCTCCGCGACCGTCAGCCGTGCCGCGCGGCGAGCCGGGATGTACGCGCCCAGGACGGCGATGGCCAGGCCCGCGAGGGCGAGGCCGGCCAGGGCCGGGGCGTTCCAGACGTCCGTCATGTACGACGGCAGGGTGATGTCCACCGCGTCCGCCATACGCGGTACGACCAGCTGGTGGCCCGCCATGCCGAGCGGGATGCCGAGGAGGGAGCCGAGGGCGCCGAGCAGTGCCATCGAAGCCACCGTCATCACCGTGACCTGGCGTGGTGTCATGCCGATGGACTTGAGCATGCCCAGGTCGCGGCGGCGGTCGCGGGTGTTGAGTACGGCGGTGTTGAAGACGCCGAGGGACGCGACGGCGGCGAGGAGGAGGGTGAGCGCGGTGGCGGAGCCGATGATGGTTTGGGTGACGGAGTTGGAGCCGGTCGGCGACGGGCTGAGACCTGGATCGGCGGCAGCGGCGGCCTGGGCGTAGGTGTCCGGGTCGGCGCCGTCACGGAGCTTGACGTGGTAGGCGATGGGCTTCTCGTGCGGGGCCACGGACCGCATCGTCGACCAGTCGGCGACGACGACACGGGCGTTGGTCTCCATGAACTCCCCGACGATGACCACGTTCGCACCGCGATCGCCCTTCTCCACACGGAGGCGGTCGCCGATGCTCAGCCCGTTCTTGCGCAGGAAGGCCGATCCGGCCACGACCTCACCGGTGTCCCGGATCCACCGGCCCTCGGTGAGCAGGCTGTCCATCCGGGGCCGGTCGCCCCGGCGGGCTTCGAGCCACAGCTTCTCCGTCGAACCCGCCAGGCGGGCTTCGGTGTTGGCCCTGGAGGTGACCTCGCGCGCGTCGGGCAGCGAGCGCAGCAGGGAGTGCAGTGCGAGGTCGTCATGCACCGGCTTGGTCTCCTTGCCGTTCGCGAACTTCCCTACGTAGACCGTGACTTGGTAGGCGTCGCGACCCGCGTTGCCCAGCCGGTCCATCGTCGTGGCCAGGCCGGTCGCGAAGGTCACGGTCGTCACACCGAGGACCACGGCGGCGAGCGTGAGGGCGCTGCGGCCCGGCCGCGCGAACGGCAGGCCCAGCCCGAGGCTCACCGAGCGCGGCAGCCGGCTGCCCGCCAGCCGGCGCTGGACGCCGAGCGCCCGCCCGGCGCGCGGCGCGCTGCCCGCGCTGATCGCCCGCGCGGCGGACAACCGGTAGGCGCGCGCCGAGGGCGCGAGCGCGGCGAGGAGGCACAGGGCGGGCATGCCGGCCAGGGCGAGCACGTTCACCCAGGGCGCGAGCGAGACACTGTCGTGGAACACCCCCGCGTCCGGCCCCGTGAACACGAATTCGAGCAGAGGCCGTGCCGCCAGATTGCCCGCGGCGGTCCCGAGCACACAGCCGAGTACGGCGGGGACGGAGACCATCACGAGGTAGACGGCCACCACCTGCCCCGGCGTGAACCCCAGCGCCTTGAGGATGCCGATGTGCCGGAAACCGGAGACCACCGCGCCGCTGACCACATTGGCGACGATGAGCACGGCCACCAGGATACCGAGAATGCCGAAGGCCAGCAGATAGGGCGCGTACGCCCGCGCCGAACTGCCTATCTCCTCCTTGAGGGTGAGGTACGACCGTGAGCCGATCAGCGCGTCCTTCGGCAACTCCGCGGTCACCGTGGCCAGTTGGGCCCTGAGCCGGTGGTCCGACGAGGCGTCCTCGAAGCGGAACAGCATCTGGGTGGAGGTGGGGTCCAAGGCCTCGATCTGCCCGGGGGCGACCCAGGCGTCGGCGGTGCGGCTCAGGCCGAAGGCGAAGCCGACCACGGTGAGGGCCGGGCCCGAGGGCACCTGGAGCTTCTTGCCGAGGTCGTCCGCCGTCCAGTCCGACTGCCGGTTGAGGACGACCTCGCCGGGCCCGGTGGCCCAACGGCCCGCCCACAGGTCCAACCGGTCCACCGGGCCCCCGGGGCCGCCCCGCCCCACGACCGTGAGCTCGCTGCCGAGGCCGTAGTTCATCGCCTCCCTCGGCAGCTCGACGGTGGCCCGGGCGAAGGGACCGGCGCTCGCCGCCACCCCGGACTGCCGTACCGCACGCTTCAGTCGGCCGTCCGAGACCTTCGCCGAGTCGAACGCGGCGACCACGTGCGGGCCGCGCTGCTCGCCGAAGACCCTGTCGAACGGGGACGAGGCCGCGTCGACCAGGCCGAGCGCCACCACGATCGCCGCCGTCGAGGTCAGCGTGACCAGGCCGATCACCAGCGTCTGGAGCCTGCGCCGCCGTACCGCCGCGCGCGCGGCCCGCCACACGGCCCTCATACGGACGTCTCCAGGGTGTGTTCGCCGGTCACCCGGCCGTCGGTGAACTCCACCAGGCGGCTGGCGCAGCGCCGGGCGAGCTGCTCGTCGTGGGTCACCAGGATCAGGGTCTGGCCGATCTGGTTGAGATCGAGCAGCAGGTCCATCACCTGCTCTCCCGACCGGCGGTCCAGCGCTCCGGTCGGCTCGTCGGCCAGCAGCAGGGCCGGCCGGTTCATCAACGCCCTTGCCACGGCGACGCGTTGCCGTTCGCCGCCGCTGAGCACCGCCGGGTAGGCGTTGCGCCGGTCGGCTATGCCGAGCTCGTCGAACAGCTCCAGTGCGCGGCGGCGGGCCTGCCGGGCCGGGGTGCCGGTCAACTGGGCGGCCAGCGCCACGTTGTCGAGCGCCGACAGGTCGTCGATGAGGTTGAAGAACTGGAAGATCATGCCGATGCGGCGCCGCCGGTACAGGGCGAGCCCCTTCTCGCTCAGTTCCCCCACGCTCTCCCCGTGCACCACCACCGTGCCGCCCGTCGGACGGTCCAGACCGGCGATCATGTTCAGCAGCGTGGACTTTCCGCACCCCGAGGGGCCCATCACCGCGACCGCCTCCCCGGCCCGGATCTCCAGCGACACCCCGTCCAGCGCCGTCGTCTCCCCGTACTCCTTGCGCACACCGTCGAGCCGTACGACGGCTTCTCCTCTGTTGTCCTCAGTGACCATGTACCGGACGCTAGGCGAGGAGCGCGGCCGGGACATCCCTCCCCGGATGGCATCGGGTCGCGTACCTCATCCCGCAGATGCAGAGGCCCGCATCCCGGGGCTGATGCGCGGCGGCGGGCCGGTCTGCGAAGGTGAACCCCATGTGGGAGTGGGGGTCTGACGGTCCGGCGGCGGCGTCGGGGGTGGCGTGCGTGGCCGCGGCATGGCTGGCGGTGGCGCTGGCGCGCACGCGGCGCCGCTGGCAGAAGGCGGTGGGGGAGCGCGGCTGGTTGCTCGAACGGGAACGGGAGAGTGCCGCGCGGACCGCGATCGCGGCCGAACGCGACCGTATCGCAAGGGAGTTGCACGACATCGTCAGCCACAACGTCAGCCTCATGGTCGTCCAGGCGGGGGCCGCGCGCGAGGTGCTGGGCACCATGCCGGACGAGGCCGCGGCGGCCCTGCTGGCCGTCGAGGACGCGGGGCGCGGCGCGATGACCGACCTACGGCATCTGCTGGGCCTGCTCGCGCCCTCGCAGAACGGCGACGACGAGGACGAGGGCAGGGCCGGGGAGAGGGACATCGACTCCGGCGTGGTCCGACCGGGCGGTGACACAACCGACTTGGCACCTCAACCCGGACTCGACCGGCTCGGTCCGCTCGTCGACCGGATCTCGTTCGCCGGTCTGCCCGTGGAGGTACGGATCTCCGGTGAGCCGCGCCCGTTGCCGCAGGGCGTCGACGTGACGGCGTACCGGATCGTGCAGGAGGCGCTCACCAACGCGCTCAGACACGGCGACGGCGGCAAGGCCGAGGTCACCGTGCGGTACGCCGACCACGCGCTGCGCGTCGAGGTGCTGAACACCGGCCCCAGCGTGCTGACCGGCGGCACCTTCACCCAGCCGCACCCCGTACGGCCTGCTCCGCGCCACCGGGACGGCACCGGGCGCGGGCTGCTGGGTCTGCGTGAGCGGGTCGCGGTGTACGGCGGCGACCTGGACGCCCGGCGCCGCCTCGGCGGCGGCTACCGGGTCCGGGCACGCATCCCCCTGGACCGGCCGTGACGGCGGCGGACACGGTGTCGGCGCCCCGGGTGCTCGTCGTCGACGACCAGACGCTGATCCGGACCGGGTTCCGGCTGATCCTCACCGCCCGGGGCATCGAGGTGGTGGGGGAGGCGGCCGACGGTGCGGAAGCGGTGGCGATGGCCCGTGAACTGGCACCGGACGTCGTGCTGATGGACATCCGGATGCCGAACATGGACGGCCTGGAGGCCACCCGCCGCATCCTGGACCGGGCTCCGGACTGCCGGGTGCTCATGCTCACCACCTTCGACCTGGACCGTTACGTCTACGCGGCCCTGTCGATCGGCGCCAGCGGCTTCCTCCTGAAGGACGTCACCCCACAGCACCTCGCGGCCGCCGTACGGCTGGTCGACACCGGTGACGCCCTGCTGGCCCCCACCATCACCCGGAGGCTGGTGGAACGCTTCGCCACGGAAGCCGCCCACCCCTCGACCGCGCACGCCGACCTCCAGGCCCTGACGCCCCGAGAACTGGAGGTCCTGACCCTCCTCGGCCGCGGCCTGTCCAACACGGAACTCGCCGCCGAGCTCACCCTGAGCGAAGCCACCGTGAAGTCCCACGTGGCCCGCATCTTCGCCAAGCTCAACCTGCGCGACCGCGCCCAGGCAGTCGTGATCGCGTATGAGAAGGGGCTGGTCAGAGCCAGGGACTACTGAGACGGCGGGGGAGCGCCGCGTCAGACCGGGCATCTCGCCGTGGGGCGCGGCACCGATGGCAGCGAGGCGCCCGGCCCGGTCGGTGGAGGCCGGGGCCGGACGCGTCGCGCGGAGGCCGGGTGATGGTCAGGTGCCGGAGGCCGGTGGCTGCCAGGTGGCCTGGACCAGGGCGCGTTCGGTGCCGGTGAGGTAGACCGCGGTGGCGAGCCAGGCGCGGGCGTAACGGTCCGGGTCGGGGTCGGTGATGCGGCCGAACACATCACGGGAGCGGCGGTCGGCCTCCGCGGTGAGCGCGGTCGACAGGTCGGCGGCCGCACGGAAGCCGCTGCGCCGCAGGGCCGCGCCGCCGCCGTTCCGGTCGCCGTCACGGGCCGGCTCGGCGACCGCGCGGCGGCCCCCGGACACGGCGACCTCGACCAGTCGGCGCAGCCGCCACAACGGGGCCTCGGCGAGCGGGTCGGTCGGGACGCCGCCGAGGCCGTCCACCGCGGGCAGGGCGTCCGGTGGTGGGAAGTGCGTGCCCTGGAGACGGTCGTAGCCCAGATCGGCGTGGCCCTGCCAGTCGTCCGGCAGCCGCAGGGTCGCGTCCGTGTCCGGGGCCGGGCCGATCGCGAGGGGGCGGAGGGTGGCGGCGCGGTCGGGTTCGAGATGGCCGAGCACGCGCAGCCGCAGGCCGGGCCGGGCGGCGAGCTGACGGAAGTTGGCGGTGTGAGCGAGGTCCGGGTGGCCGTGCGCCGGTGTCAGCCGGACGAGAAGGCCGTCGGCGGCCGATCGCCCGTCGGAGGACAGTTCGCGGGCGAGCAGATGGTCGCCCGCAGCGCCGACGAGGACCAGCTCGCAGCCGATCAGCCTGCGCGCCGCCTGCTCGGCCTCCTCGGGATCGGTTCCGGGGCCGACCGCGAGCCGTTCGGCGACCGCCTCCGCCAGGGGGCGGGTGAAGAGGGAGGCGAGCGGACCCGACGTCCAGGGGAGACCGGCGAGCGGAGTCGCCCTGACACCCTTGCCGGAGCCGAGGCGGCCGTCCGGGGAGAGCGTGGCGCCGGAGATCAGCAGTCCGCCACGGGAGAGCTGGGCGTGGTTCAGGGTGCCGGAGCCGAGGGCGACGGTGGCCGTGGCGGCACCCCGGGCGCGCGCCGGGCCGCCCGGTTTGACGTCGGCGACCGAGAACCAGCGCCCGTCGTCGGAGACGAGATGGGTGACGACCCCGCCGTAGCCCGTGGCCGAGATCACCGGCTCCCGGCACACGCCGTGCACCCGTAGGCTGCCGCCCGGCCGGTAGGCGCGGCGGGCCGTGCCGACGAGGGCGGGATCCGGGTCCGCCGCCGACAACAGGCCGGTGGTGAGCAGCAGTTCGCGCACGTTGGCGACCAGGTCGGCCAGCCGGTGGCCGTCGTGCCGGGCGCGGGCGCCGCGCAGCCCGCGCACGACCCGCAGGGCGGCCGCCTCGGCGCGGTGCAGCCCGGCGAGCCGGGCCGTGTGGGCGGCCCGCAACAACTCCGCCTGCGGCACCGCGCCCGCCGCGGGGACCCCTGCGGCGAGCACGGCCGCGGTGGCAGCCCAGAGGCCGGCCGCGGCGGCGACCTGGGCGGGGGTCGGCGCCTTGGCGTCGGCAGTGTGCGGCGTACCCCTGGTGGTCTCGACGCCGCCGGTGCCATGGGCTGTTCCGGCGCCGCCGCGATCTCCGGTGACGGTCGGGCCGGTGGCCCCGGCAGCCGTGGTGGCTCCGACGACAGCGGTCCGACCTGTGCCCTCGGCAGGGACGGCGGCACCGATGGATTCGCCGGTTGCCGGTGTGTCCGTCGGGCGTGCGGCCTGCGGGTCGCCGGTCGACGGAGCCTGACCCTGGCTATCGCCTTCGGGGAGGCCCGTTGACGCGCCGGAACGACCGGCCTCCGGCTCGGCGTCGGCCGTCGCGTCGGCGTCGGCCACCGGGCAGGCGCTCAGGACGGCGGCGCGGTGCAGACAGCGGGGTGCCAGCAGACAGCTGCACACCGCTCGCTCGGCGTCGGTCACCGTGCCCGAGGGGCCGGGCGTGAGGGTGACCTCGGCGTCCTCGCCGCACCGGATGCGCAGGGCATCGCCGTCGACCGTGACGGGCAGGGCCGCGTACGTCTCGACCGCTGCGTCCAGCTTCTTGCGCAGCCGTGAGGTCAGGCTCTCGACGGCGGCGGCCACCACGTCGGGTGCCGCCGGGGGCAGTTCGGCGTTCATCGGTTCTCTCCGCGGAGGCGGTCGCCCACCCAGCGGGCGAGGGCGAGGGGACTGAGGGCGGCGACCGGCATACCGGCCGCGACGAGCTGCTGGGCGACAGGCACCGAGTAGCGCGGGGTGCCGGTGTCGTCCAGGGCGGCGCAGCCCATCAGGTGCACCCCGGAACCCGCGAGGGCCCGTACCTCGCCGAGGAGCCCGCCCAGCGGGTAACCCTCTTCGAAGTCGCTCACCACCACCACGAGGGTCCGGCTGGGCACGGTCACCAGGGAACGGGCGTGGGCCAGCCCCGCCGCGATGTGGGTGCCACCGCCTACCCGCACTTCGAGGAGCAGGGACAACGGGTCGTCCACCCGGTCGGTCAGATCGATCACGTCGGTCGAGAACGCCAGGAAGTGCGTCGACAGTGTGGGCACCCCGCCCAGGACCGCCGCGGTCAGCGCCGACCAGATGACGGAGGCCTCCATCGACCCGGACACGTCGACGACGAGGATCAGCCGCCAGTCCGACTCCTTACGGGACCGGGTGCTGAACACCGGCCGCTCCGGCACGACCACGGTCCGCCCGTCCGCCGTGCGGCGCGCGTGGGCCAGATTGGCCCGCAGGGTGCGTGGCAGGTCGAGCCGGCCGCCGGGGCGGCGGGTCGGACGGGGGGTGGCCAGACCTGTGAGCGCGGGGCGCATCCGGGTGGCGAGCTCCTTGGACAGTTCGTCGACCAGACGCCGTACCAGCGGGCGCAGCCTGGCCAGTTGCTGCTCGGGCATCCCTCCGGCGAGGGACAGCACGGAGGTCAGCAGGTCGACCGACGGGCGCACGGCTTTGGGGTCCAGCTCGGCCAGTACGTCCGTACGGCCCTGGTCGGCTGCCCGCGCCAGGACTTCCTCGCGGACCTCCGCGCCGAACAGCGCGTCCAGCTCCTCGGCCCACTCCCGGGCCGTGGGGAACGACGCGTCCTGACCGCCGCCCTGCCCCCGGCCGTCACCCCGGCCGAGATCCGAGGAGCCCTCACCCCGGCCGGTGCCGTACAGCTCGTCCAGCGCGTGCGCGTAGCGGCGGGCATTCTGCGGAAGCTTCTCGCTCTCCCGGCCGAGAAGCAGCCGCCACCGGTCGGTGGGGGTGAGGTGCAGGAGACCCGGGGGTGCGGGGGTGGGCAGTGGGACTTCTGCGGCCTCTGTCGTCTTTGAGGTCTCTGCGGTCTCTGCTGTCTTGGTGACCGCGAGGCCGGTGGAGGCATTTCGTGTGGCCGAGGCGATGGAGGGCTCCGAGACGGCGGTGCCCTCCGCGCCCTTGAGCGACCCCACCGTGTCCCTGCCCGTCGGCAGCCGCAGGGAGTCGACCGCCGCCAGGCCCGCCCTGTCCGCCGCCGTCCACAGCGCGAGGAGTGCCGGTGAGGCGCTGAGCGACAGGTCGAGGCGGTCGCCGAGGCGTTCGGTCACGGTGTCGAGGAGGCGGTCGCGGCCGGCCGGGGTGAGCGTGTCGAAGCCGCCGCGCAGGGCGGGCAGCCGGTCGAGGAAACCCTGGTCGGTGAGCGTGTCGACGCGGTCGAGCAGCGGATCCAGCGCGGTCGGCGCGGACTGGAGGAGCGGGGCCGCGCCGCTGAGCAGGCCGGTGAGACGGCGGGCCAGCGCGAGGCGGCCGTCGGGGACGGTGGCCGTGTCGATCCAGCCGGCGGCACGCGCGCCGAGGGTGTCGGCGGCGTCGAGGTCGAGCAGGACCCGGGCGGCCAGGGCCGCGCCCTGGATCAGTGGCGAACCGGTGCGCGCGAGGGTGCCCAGGGCGTCGTCCATGCGCAGTCCGAGCCGGTGATCGCCGGCCCGCGAGGCGAGCGCGATGAGCGCGGCCGCGTCCTCCGGCTGGTCGCTGCCCGCGAGGCCGGGCAGCGCGCGGACGGCTGCGTCCAGGAGGTCGACGGCCAGTTCGGCGGCCGACTCCCTGCCCTCGGCTGTGGTGCCGGGCAGATGCCCCCGGCGCAGTGCCTCCAACAGGTCGAGTGCTTCGAGGAGTTCGGGGAGCGTGGCCGCTGCGGGGAGCACGGCGGCGGCGTCGGCCAGGCGGTCGGCGACCAGCGCGGGCAGGTCGCAGCGGGCCGCCGCGCGAAGCCCGGCGAGGACCAGGGCGCAGGTGGGCCCACCGTCCGCCGACTCCCTGCGGAAGGTCTCCCGCAGGGTGCCCTCGGCGGCAAGGGCCGCGGTCACACCCCGTATCCCGGCCAGGTCGAGCCGTACGGGAACGGCGGGCGTCCATGCCAGCCGCCACCGGGTGGTGAGCGCCGTACCGTCGCCGGTGCCGGCCACCTCCACGGCCTCGCCGTAGCCCGCGCCGCACACCGCGAGGCGCTGGAGCAGGGTCTCGCGGCGGCCGTCGAGGGCGGAGCGGAGCGGGTCGAGTCGGAGTTCGCGCGAGGCGGGATCGTCCGGGCCGGGCAGCCGCAATGCGGCCAACTCCTCCTCCACGGACGGGCCGAGACCGGAACGCGGTGTGCCCGGCGCGATCCGTCCCCGGTCGGTGCCGACCAGGACCACTTCGAGGGCCCGCGCGAGGGCCCGGCCACGGCCGAGGGGTTCGCCCTGCCCCATCACGGTCGTGAGCGCCTCCAGGACCTCGCCCCGGCCGGGGGCCGCGAGCCCCCGGAGACTGGCCAGGTCGCACGCCATCCGCAGGGTCTCGGTGGCCTCGCCCGTGCCCGCGGTGTGCCCGGCCGCGCGCATTTCCCGGCACACATCGGTGACCGCCCGCGCGGCAGCGCCCCGCAGCAGCCCGGGATCGCCCCCGGCCGTGAACACCGCCTGCTGCCAGCGCGGGTCCCGGATGCCCGCCGGGTACCCGGAACGGGAGTCCAGCAGGTCGAAGGCGTACGGGACGAGTGAGGTGACGACAGGGGGGTGCTCCCCGACGAGATCCGTTCCCCGGGCCCCGGCCGCGGCGCCGGTCGCACGCGGCGCGGGAACCGCCCGCTCCGTCCCGGCAGGGCCGGCTGCGGACCCGTCGGCTCCGGCATCCTCCGTCAGCGCCGGGGCGTGGAACGCGCCGATCACGGCCGCGACCCGGCGGCCACCCGCCGCCGCGCGGGCGATCGTGTCACGCATGTGGGCCTCGCGAGCCAGGTCCACGGAAGGTACGCCGCCCGCCGACTCGGCATCACGACGCAGCGCCCACCCCACGCCGAGAGCGGCACGACGGATGGCCTCGGGGGCGCAGCCGGGGGCGAGCACCTCCACGCAGCGGTCCCACAGGTCGTCGCCGTCGCGTCCCGTCCCGGCGGCGATGAGCGCGGCCGCGAAGGCGGTGGGTGAGGCGACGGCGGAGCCTTGGGCGACCACGCTCCGAGTCCCCTCGGCCGCGGCGGTGCCGTTCCCGCCGGCCTCCGGGCGGTCCGTGGCCGCTCCCGGGCGATCCGCGTCCGACGGCGAGCGGCTCGCGTCCGACTCCGCCTCTCCCGGGCTCGTCCTCAAGCTGCCCGCGTCCGACGCCGGCCCGGTCCGGCCCGCCGTAGGCCCGCTTGGGCCCGACGTCTGCCCGCCGTCCTCGTATGTCCCCGGCCGGCCCGCGCCTGACTCCGCTCGGTCTGTGCTCCACGCCGGATCAGACATCGGCAGGTCGCAGCACACCACCTCCACGCCCCGCTCCCGTGCCCAGCGGAGCGCGGCCAGTTCGGGGGAGAAGTCGGCGAACGGGTAGAAGCCGAGCCGTCCGCCCTCGCCGGCCCCGGCCAGCGCGACCGGGGCGTGGGTGCCCGGGGCGGCGAGGTGGGGGAGCCAGGACTGGAAGTCGGCGGGCAGTTCCACGCAGACGACCTCGGCACCGGAGGCGTCGAGCAGGGCGGGCACGGCCGCGGCGAGGGCCGGGCTGTGGTGCCGTACCCCCAGCAGGTACGGCGCGGCGGAGTCGGCGAGGGCCGTGACGGCCGCCCTCGGTTCCTGAGTGGTCGTCACCGAAGGTTCTCCCGCAGATCCCAGAGGCGGCGCCACATCGCCGAGCCGTCCTCGGCGCGACGGCGCACCGGGCCGTCCCAGTAGCCGAGCAGCCGGGCGTGGTCGGCCGGGTCGTCCTTGCGGACCACGCCCAGCAGGTGCCCGGGGACGAGGTCGAGGGCGTCTCCGCCGGGCAGGTACGCGGCGGCCACCCCGAGCGAGGCGGCGACCTGCACGGCTTCGGCGGTGGACATCACCGTGCCGGGCCGCTCCACGTCCCAGCCCTCGGCGGAGCGCCCCTCGCGCAGGTCGCGGAAGACGGTGACCAGCACGTCGAGCACCGCGTCGTCCACGCCGAAGGCCGCGCCCGCCCGCTGGACGGCCGCCTCCGCCTGCCGCCGCACCAGAGCCGTCTCGGCGTCGACGTCCGCGATCGGGTGCACGGTCTCGAAGTTGAAGCGCCGCTTGAGCGCGGCGGACATCTCCGAGACACCCCGGTCGCGCAGGTTGGCCGTGGCGATGACGGTGAACCCGGGCGCGGCCGGGACCTGGGCGTCGTCCGTGCCGGACAGCTCGGGCACGCTCACCCGGCGGTCGGACAGGATCGAGACCAGGGCGTCCTGCACCTCGGGCAGACAGCGGGTGATCTCCTCGACCCGCGCCACCCGGCCCGAGCGCATGGCGCCGAGCACCGGCGAGTCGACCAGCGCCTCGGGGGACGGGCCCTGGGCGAGCAGCAGGGCGTAGTTCCAGCCGTAGCGGAAGGCGTCCTCGGTGGTGCCGGCGGTGCCCTGCACGGTGAGCGCGCTGGTGCCGCACACGGCGGCCGACAGCAGCTCGGAGAGCATCGACTTGGCCGTACCGGGCTCGCCGACGAGCAGCAGGCCGCGCTCACCGGCGAGGGTGACCACGCACCGCTCGACCAGGGCGCGTTCGCCGACGAACTTGGGCGCGATCACCAGCTTGTCGGGCAGCGTCTCGTGAGGCTTGGCCAGCTTCAGGGTCTCGCCGCCGCTGCCGCAGACGAAAGTGACCGCGGAACGCGGGGTCAGGTGCCAGCCGGGCGGGCGCGGGCCCTCGTCATGGGCGGCGAGAAAGTCGAGTTCGATGGCGTAACGCTCCTCGGCGGGCAGGGTCTGCCGGGCCGGAAGGGCCGTCGCCGTATCGGTCGGGGTCATGAAAGTCCTTGCTCAGTGGGTCGGTAGGTCCGTCTGTCGTTCCCGGGGAGGGAACGGGAGAGGAGGGGAGGACGGGTGGGACCGGGGGCGCCCGGCGGCCGGGCGCCCCCGCTTCCTCAGCGGCGGCGGCCCCGCCGCACCTTCAGCTCCTCGAACCGGGGCGCGTCGCCGTCCTGGACGCGCTGCCAGGCCCTGCGGTACAGCTCGGCGGCCGGTTCGGCCGGCACGATCACGCCGAACGTCGCGTGCTCGTCGCTCATCAGGCCGCCGAACAGCGGCAGCTTCCACCGCTCCAGCGGCAGTCGCGGCGCCTTCGGGTCGACCCAGGCGCCGGGCAGGAAGAGCGAACGCCCGGCCCTGGTCCGGCTGGCCTCCACCACCAGCTCACCCGCGGCCAGTTCGGCACGGGCCGCCTTGAGCCGGGCCGGCTTCCACCCTGTCCAGCGGGCCGTCATTCGGTCGGTCGGGTCGGGCATGGCGAGCAGCATCAGATAGAGCGTGGCGGCGTCCTCGCCCATGCCGTACTCCTTCGCCACGTCCGTCACCAGCTCGGGCACCGAACGGCTCGGGTCCTGCGGCCACCAGGTGCCGTCCTTGCCCCGCTCCCCGGCGAGCGGGTCGCCCGGGTCGGCGAGGAGAGCCCCGTACCGGGGGTCGCGAGCCAGACGCAGCGCCACCTCGGCCGCGTAGGGCCGCTGGTTGTCGACGCGCAGCGCGGGCAGATACGGGTCCTGGCCCGCTTCGTCGAGCAGCGCGACCCGGATACCGGGCGCCGGCTGGTCGTCGTGCGTCGCCAGGATGACGGCGCCGTACCGCTCGAAGCCCTCACCGACCTCGGTCGGGGTACCCGCGGTCTTCCGGAACGAGCGAAGACCGATGTACTGCCCGAGGTCCAGCACCAGCCCGGGGTGGGCCAGCCGGTCGCGTACGGCGGTGAGCGCGGCGGGCAGCGTGGCCCGCAGCGGGTCGCCGGCGGGCAGCCGGTGGGCGAGCCAGGCGGCGAGGCTGACGGAGCCGACCAGCGTGTCCGCCGTGAACCCGACCGTGTCGGCGCCGACGGGTTTGACCCGGTCGCCGTTGACCGCCCACTCCAGGTCGCGGGTGAGGCGGGGCTCACCGGCCGGGTGCAGCAGCGCGGGCAGGGCCTGCCGGACCTCCCAGCGGGAGTGCTTGACCGCGCGGATCGCGTCGCCGAACAGTTCCTCGGGGACGGCCGTCCGCTTGCCGACCCCGCTGTTCCAGACCTCGGCCGCGGCGGCCGCGTCCGGCCCCTCGGTCCACAGCCGGGCGGGGTCGGCGGGCATCAGCGCGGCCACCACCGCGGCGCGGATCCCCCCGTCGATGCCACGCAGTTCGTCCTTGGCGACGGCCGCCGGGGCGGCCTTCACCCCGATGGTGTTGCGCGCCTCCGTGGTCAGGAACACGCGCTCGTGGACATCGATGTGCGGCAGGCCGGCCACGATCAGCCGGGCCATCGTCTCGGTGACACCGGTGAGCCGGGCGAACTTCTCGGCGGCCTCCGGGAACCAGGGGGCCGGTCCGCGCGCCTCCAGTTCCGCGAGGAACACGCCGAGCGGCGCCGACTCTCCCTCCGCGCCGAGCGGGGCGGACTCACGGAGGGTGTAGGGCTCCGGTGTGTCGAACCGTCCCGCCGGGTCGTGGAAGAACCCGGCGAAGACAGCGCCGTGGTCGTCCAGCGAGCGGCGCTCCACGATCGCGACGAAGGCGCCGTCGCCCAGCGGCAGCAGCCCGTGCCACGAGCCCTCGCGCCACTCGCCCGACGGGGTGCGCAACCGGTCGGCCGTCAGGTGCAGGACCACCTTGCGCCACCGCTCGGACCCGGCGCCGCCGCCCAGCTCCAGCGCGTCGAACCGGCCGAGCAGGGTGAGCAGTGCTTCCCGGTGCTCCTCCGCGGTGGTCCCGGCCGCCGCCCGGAATGTGAGAGCAGTGGCCCGGTCGAGCAGCGTCTGCACGGTCAGGTACCCGGTCGGCAGTTGGCGTCCGTCGAGGTGGAGCCGGGTGGCGGGGCTCTCCGGCACGGTGGCGGCAGAGAGGCGGGCGGCCCGATCCATCGCGCGCACTGTACGGAAGACGCTGTCGGTCTCGTCGTCCCGGTGCCACCAGTAGCCGCCGACCATGCCGAGACCGCTCGTGGCGTCGATGAGTACGGTGTCCGCAGGCCCTGCCGGGCCCTCGTCCTCCTCCGAGGCGCCGTCGAGCGCCCGGGTGAGCCGGGCGGCGGCCGCGTCGAGGACGGCCTGCTGTCCGGCGGCGTGGCGCACGACGCCCGCGATGCCCGCGACGAGCGCGTCGTGGGTGACCGGCAGGAGCGCGCGGATCGTGTCGGGCAGCGCCTTCTTGTCGTCCTGGGCGGCCGCGGTCAGCAGGGCCGCCGAGGTTTTCCCGTCGATGCGCCGCAGCGCGGCGGAGCCCTCCGGGTCGCGGGCGGTCATGCACTCCCAGAACTGCACCGGCGGCAGCAACAGTGTGCCCTCGCCGAAGACGCCCGGGGTGCGGTCCGTCTTCGCGACGGAGGTGACGACGCCGTCCGTGTCGACGACTTCGAGCTGCCAGCCGTTGCGGACGACGGCACGGGCCCGGTCGTCGCCCGGGAACACGACGAGCACGGCCGGCCTGCCGTGGTCCGAGGACACGGTGACGGTGCGTCCGGCGAGGTCCTGGGTGCGCCGGGAACCGTCGGGCAGCGCGACCGTGCGCAGGCCGATCACTCCGTCCACGGGTGCGGAGGCCGGCGCGTGGCCGATGGTCGGTGAGGGGCCGAGCCAGCCGCTGTCGTAGGTGCTGCCCTCGGGGGCGTCACGCAGCGCGTCGGCCAGGAAGGCGGGCAGGCTCATGCGTCCCCGCTTGTTCGTGGCCGGGTCGTACTCGTAGAAGCCTCGCGAGTCGGCGTCCGCGCCCTCCGTGTGCCACACCCAGTACGAGGCGCCGTCGAAGACCAGCGACCGTTCCTCCGGGATCGTGGTGTCCCCGACGTGCAGGACGCCCGCGCCGGTGGTCCGGCCGCCGCCCGGCAGCGGCAGGGTGAGCTGCAAGTTGCCCTTGTACCAGTCCATCTCCGTGCCGCGGGTGCCGCCGGGGCCCTCCATGGTCTGGGGGCGGTCGGCGCGGCTGTGCCAGTAGCCGCGCAGGCCGTCGTTGCGGGACCGCCAGTAGACGAGCAGCTCGCCGTCCACGTGGTGGAAGCCCGGGTCGCCCCACTTGTCGCCCGCCGGGATGCGCAGGTCATGGGTGAGGAGCGTGCCCTCCGCGCCGATCACGCGGGCCTGGGCGGCGCCCGCCACGATGAGGTTCGGCCAGGCGTCGGCGACGATGATGTCCTCGACGTCGTCCTTCGGGACGAGGGTGGCGGTCGCTTCCTCCCAGGCGGGCCAGCCCAGTTCGTCGAAGAGCCCGGCGCGCAGGGTGCGCGACAGCACCGGCGCCAGGTCGGTGGCGACGGCCGCGCGCACCTCGTCCTCGGCGAGCGCCAGCGCCTCGGCGGGCAGCCACTTCAGCCGGGTGAGCGCGTCGGGCAGCTGGGGCAGTCCCACGGCGGTGAACCGCCGGACGACCTCGCTGACCCACTTCGCCAACAGGGGGCGCCCGCCCGGGGAGGCGGCCAGTACGCGGATCGCGCGCCGCCCGGAGTCGTCGTCGCTGAACCGGTCCGCACCTCGCCGGAAGGCCCCGTGGAAACGGGAGTCGGCGGTCAGTGACAGCAGCTCACGGTGTCCCTCACCCGGGGCCCACTGCTCCAGCGGCAGTGCGTCGCCCTTGTCCGGGGCGGCCACCGGCACGTCCAGGGACAGCAGCAGATCGATCAGGTCGATGTCGTGCGTGACCTTCAACTCGCGCCCGGTGGTGGTGAGTTCGGCCCGCAACCGGTCCGCCGTCCGCTCCGCGAGCGGGTACAGCTCAGGCATCCGGGTGGAGCCGCGCCAGGACCGCGCCCGCTCCCGGAACGTCAGGAACCGTTCCAGCCAGCCCGCCGTACCGTCGTGCGGACGCTGCTCATCGGGCAGGGCGCCGTCCCACAGCCCGGCCGTGGCGCCGGAGGCATCCAGGATGTCCAGCCACATCGCGGGCATCTCGTCGTCGTAGGACGAGGGGAGCATGTCCAGCAGGGTGCCCCGCACGTCCGGCTCGCGCGCCGCCAGCGCCACCAGCGCCGTACGGTGGCCCTTCCACCAGCCGGCCGCGGCGCGCAGCGTGGACGGCAGGACCAGCAGCTCGGCCAGATAGTCCTGCTCGGTACGGTCCGCGTCCCGGCCGGCGGCTCGTGCCAGCCTGCGCAGGTCGCCCGCCATCTGCGCCGACGGCGGCAGACCGCCCGCCGTGCGGCGCAGGCACAGCTTGGTGAAGCGCCGCAGCGCCTCCTCGGCCGGGACCCGCGCGGCCAACTCCTTCGCGTACGCCGACAGCACCTTCACCGGGAGCGCGCCGGCCAGCGCGAACTCCAGGAACACGGCGTCGAGCCGCTCCTCCTCGACCGTCAGCCCGTGCTCCGCCTCGGCCTTGCGGGCGCGGGTGAACAACTGGGCCGCGTACGTGGCGTTCTCCTCCGCGAGGAACACCCGCCCGGCCTGCTCGTAGAAGGTCGGCAGGAAGTGCGGCACCGACGCCGCCAGCCGCTCGCCGAGCTCCTGGTAGGCGTCCATGGCCAGCTTCGGCTTGGTCTTCGCCTGCCGGGCCGTCCGCTCCAGATCGGGCACGATGCCCAGCGCGTGGTGCCCGTCCGCCGGGTGGTGCACCAGCACCCACTCGGGGAAGCCCAGCGACTGCCGCAGCCCCAGCCCCACGACCTCCGGCTCCGCGTCCTGCTCCAGTCCCAGGAACCCGGCGGCCAGATCCTCCGCCGCGCCCAGCTCCCCGGCGACCAGCCGTACCACCACCCGGTCCTCCAGGCCCGGATGACGGTACGTCCGAGCCGTCAGCGGCACCGCCCGCTCGCCGGCCCCCTCGGTGTCCGGCGGCAGCACCCCGCCCGCCGTCAGCAGTTCCTCGTACGACACCCGCGTCCCCCCGCTCATGCGTCCTTGCCCTCCTCGATCACACGCCCGGCGTACAGCGCCGCGGCCATCCGCATCCCCTCCGACCAGGCCACCTGGCCCACCTCGCTCAGCGGCAGGGCGCGGCCGTCCTGGTCCTGCCAGGTGAGGCTGCCGGTCTCCACCTCGGCGTCCCAGTAGGGCTCCCCGATCCACACGGAGGCCTCGACGGTGCGCTCGCCGTCCCGGACCCGGGCGGTGGAGTATCCACCGGAGACGCGGTATCCGAGCGAGGTGGCGCGGGCGGCGAGGGCGAAACGGGAGCGGAACCGGCCCCCGGTGAAGTCCCGCACCTGGGTGGCCTTGGCGGCCAGGCCGTCCGGCCGCCGCCAGGTCGCCCGGTGTATCTGCTCGACGCGCTGCACGATGCCCAGCTCCGCCGCGAACTCCCGGATGTCGTCGAGGTCCGGCAGCAGCACCGGGTGCGGCAGTGTCACCGTGCGCGGGGAGAGGCGGACCGTCTCCCCGTCCAGGTTCACGACCCGCAGCTCGCCGGAGTCGGTGGCGCCCCGCAGGAAGCCGACCTCGTCCGGGTCGTCGCCTACCACGGCGAGGTCGCGCAGCGCGGCCTGCCACGCCTCGTCCGGCCACACCCGGGCCAGCAGACCGGTGGGTACGGGCAGTGACGACACCATCCAGGCGTCCACCTGCGTGACGCACGCCGCCGCGTGCCGATCCAGCCATTCGGCGAACCGCCGCAGCCGGTCCACCTCCGGGTGGTCCTTCAGCGCCTTCGGCAGTGACTTCAACTGCCGTCCCGCCGCCCGGCCCGAGGTGGCTCGCGCCGCCACCCGCCCCTCCACAAGGGCGACTTCATACCCGTCACCCGCCGACAACCAACCCACGAACCCCAGCCCTCCGCGTCAGTTCCACCATAAGAAAGCACAGTTCAGCCGGGGAATCCCGGCCCAGTGCGACCATGTGCGGAACGCTAGCGGCAGCCACTGACAATCGGTCCGGGGCGCCTCCCGACAAGTCCCCTTCGACGCGCCGGAACCCCCGACGACGAACAGGCAGCGCGAGACGATCCCTCCGGCGTCCGGCAAGCCAATCGAAGCGAGTGCGCCGCCGCATCCGTAGACCTACGTAACCGGAGTACGTATTACCGGCCAGTCACCGATCCCGAATGTCGTACGGTCGGCGTGCTCACCCTCCGCAGCGGCGCGCGGAGGGGACGCCGCCGAGGAGGGAGCGCGGCCCGGATCGGAGACGCCCTCCGTGAAACTCCCCCTGCCGGCCACGTTGCGTCCTATATCGCACAACTGTGCGTGACGTGCCCGTTTTCCTGGAACAGGACCGCGCTCAGGCAGCCATCGGCTCCTATGGTGGAGATCACGGGAAGGCGACGGACGCTGAGGCGGCGACCATGGCGGATATGGAGATCGACTACGCGGCGGTGTTCCAGGCGCTGCCGGGCATGGTGGCGCTGCTGACACCCGAGCTGGTGTACGCGGACGCGAACGAGGAGTTTCTGCGGATGTCGGGCCGCACCCGTGAGCAGGTGGTCGGCCGGTACCTCTTCGACGTGTTCCCGGACAACCCCACCGACCCGTCCGCGAACGGCATGCGGAACCTGGCGGTCTCCCTCACCCGGGTGGTGGAGACCGGCGAGCGGGACGCGATGGCGCTGCAGCGCTACGACGTGGAGTCGGTGCAGCGGCCGGGGGAGTGGGAGGAGCGGTACTGGAGCCCGGTGAACGCGCCCGTCCTCGGCCCCGACGGGAAGGTGGTGCTGCTGATCCACAAGGTGGAGGAGGTCACCGAGCTGATCCGGGCCCGCGAGCGCTCGCCCGGCGACCGGGCCAGCGTGCTGGAGGCCGAGCTGTACACCCGTGCCCGTGAGCTTCAGGAGGTCAACGAGCGGCTGCGCGAGGCACACGCCCATGAACGGGAGGTCGCGCTCGCCCTGCAGACGGCGATGCTGCCCGCGCCCAAACCGCTCGGCCACCACCGAGCGGCCGTGCGCTACCAGCCGGCGACCGACGCGCTGAACGTGTGCGGCGACTGGTACGACCTCGTCGACCTGGCCGGCGTCGACCGCATCGGCATCGCCGTGGGTGACGTGGTCGGACACGGCCTGGCCGCCGCCTGCGTCATGGGCAAGCTGCGCAGCGCGCTGAGCGCCGCGTCCCTGGTGGCGGACGGTCCCGCCCAGGCGCTGGACGCGCTCGGCCTGTACGCCCGCTCCGTCGACGGCGCGGAGAACACCACCGCCGTGCAGACCTGCGTCGACTGGGACGCGCACACGATCACCTACAGCAGCGCCGGCCATCTGCCGCCCGCACTGCTGTGCCGCGACGGCGAGGTCGTCTTCCTCGACCAGGCCACCGATCCACCGCTCGGCGCCCGCCCTGAACACACCCCCCGCCTCGAGGCGACCCTCGCCTTCAGCGAGGGCGACATGCTCGTCCTCTACACGGACGGCCTGATCGAACGCCGCGACGAGGACATCGACCACAGCCTCGCCCGCCTCGCCGACGCCCTCACCCGCCACCGCGGGTCCACCCCCGAACCCCTCGCCGACGCCCTCCTCCTCGACCTCCTCCCCGACGGACGGGCCACCGACGACGCGGCCCTCGTCATCATCCGGCTCTGAGCCGGGCGCCGACGACGCCCGCCCAGGTCGCCGTCCCGGGGGTGCGCGGCGGCTGTCGGCTGTGCGGCGTCCGCTCAGTCGAGGAAGTCGGCGAGGAGTGCGGCGAACTCGTCCGGGTCGGCCAGGCGGATGCCGAGCGTCTCGGCCTTGGCGCGCTTGGAGCCGGCGTTCGCGCCCGCGACGACCAGCGAGGTCTTCTTGGAGACGCTGGAGGAGGCGCGTCCGCCGGCGCGCTCGATCAGTTCGTTCATCTGGTTGCGGCTGAGCTTCTCCAGTACGCCGGTCATCGCGCCCGTGACCACCACAGCCATCCCGGCGAGCGGCCCGCCCGCGGGTTCGGCGCCCTCCTGCGAACCGTCCTCAGGGCCGGCGGAGTCGTCGTCGGCCGGGGCGGGCGGCGTGGCGCCCGGCTCGGTCATGTTCACCCCGGCCGCCACGAGCTTGTCGATGAGCGGGGCGAGTTCGACGAGTTCGGCGACGATGGACGGGGCCTTCTCGGTGCCGATGCCCTCGACCCGCTGGATCGCCTCGGCGTCCGCGGCGCGGATGTGGTCCATGGTGGCGAAGTACCGGGCGATACGGCGGGACATGGAGCGGCCGGTGCCCCGCACACCCAGCGCGCACAGCACCCGCGACAGCGGCCGCCCCCGGGCCGTGTCGAGCGCGGCGAGAAGATTGTCGGTGCTGGTCTCGCCCATGCGCTCCAGACCGAGCAGCTGCTCCCGGGTGAGGGTGAACAGATCGGCGAGATCGGCCACCAGACCCGCCTCGACGAGCTGGACGACCCGGGTGTGGCCGAGCCCTTCGACGTCGAGCTGATCGCGGCCCACGGCATACGAGAGCGACGCCACCAGATGGCAGTTGCGGCCGTTCTCGCAGCGCCAGCGCTGCTCCCCGGTGTCGATGCCGGAGCCGCACCTCGGGCACACCTCGGGGAAGACGATGGGCTGTTCGTCGCCCGTGCGCAGATGGGCGACGGGCGCCTCCACGCGGGGGATGACGTCACCGGCGCGGTGCACCATGACATGGTCGCCGAGCCGCAGGTCGCGGCGGG
This sequence comes from Streptomyces sp. NBC_01314, assembly GCF_041435215.1. NCBI lineage: Bacteria > Bacillati > Actinomycetota > Actinomycetes > Kitasatosporales > Streptomycetaceae > Streptomyces > Streptomyces sp. NBC_01314. Next base: position 10,112,222 of record NZ_CP108394.1, read on the forward strand.
TGATGTCGGCCGGGTTGTGGAGGGTGGCGTACGTGATGGTGGAGCCGTCGATCTCGACGGGCTCCAGCACTCCGCGCGGGGCGATGATGCCCGTGCGGCCGACGTTCCACTGCACCTCCAGCAGCCGCGTGATCTTCTCGACGGCGGGCAGCTTGTAGGCGATCGCCCAGCGCGGGGCGCGTGAACCGGACCCGGCGGCCCGATGGTCGGCGGCCAGGTCGGCCTTGATGACGATCCCGTCGATCCCGAACGGCAGCTCCGCCCGCAGCGCGGCGATCTCCTTCACCCGGTCCAGGACCTCCTCGACCGTGCCGGCGGTGACACCGGGCACGGCCGTACCGGCGGTGGTGTTCACCCCCAGTTCGGCGGCCCGCGCCATCAGTTCGCTGTGGGCCAGTTCCCCCAGTCCCGCGGCGACGGCGGCGTCCGTACCGGGCAACGGCAGCAACCCGTAACCGAAGAACGTCATCGGCACGGTGTAGGCCCGCTCCCTGGCGCGCAGCGTGCCCGCCGCGGCGTTGCGCGGATTGGCGAACGGCTGCCCGCCGTGCCCGGTGCGCACCTCGTTGGCATGTTCGAACTGGGCGGTCGTCATGAGGACTTCGCCGCGCACCTCCACCGTCACCGGCTCGGCCAGCTCTTCCGGCAGGCCCTCGATGGTGCCGATGGCGTGCGAGACGTCCTCCCCGGCCGTCCCGTCGCCCCGCGTGATCAACCGCGTGAGCCGTCCTCGCGCGTACCGGGCGGCGACCGCCAGCCCGTCGAGCTTCGGCTCCACACCGAACCGCTCCACGTCGTGCCCGATCCGCCGGGCCAGCGACGCCGTCCACGCCGTGAACTCCTCGCCCGAGAACACGTTGTCCAGGCTCAGCATCGCCACCGTGTGCGGCACGTCCCCCTCGACCGCCCCGCCGGCCACCTTCCCGGTCGGCGACTCCGGCAGCACCTGATCGGGATGCCCGGCCTCCCACTCCGCGATCCCCCGCACGAGCCGGTCGTAGGCGTCATCGTCCAACACCGAGGTGCCGCCGGTGTAGTAGGCGGCCGAAGCCCGCACCGCGTCCTCGACGGCCTGCGCGTAAGCGGCGGCATCCACGATCACTGCTACTGATGTCGTCATGTGGACCATCCTGCCTCCCACCACTGACAACGCCCCCGGGCCGGCGCCTCGGAGAGGGCGTCCGCCGCGTGCGGGGTGTGGTCGGCTCCGCGACACGGTCGGAGCGCGGACTGCCCGCCGGCCTCTCGGCCGGCGGGCAGCCGGGTTTGTCGCGCGGGTGCCTGCGGCCCGACGGATCAGAGCGCCGGTGACGGGTACGTCGGGTACTCCACGCCGGAGACGTGCTGGACGACGCGGATGACCTGGCAGGAGTAGCCGAACTCGTTGTCGTACCAGAGGTAGAGGATCGCGTTGTCGCCGTCGACCTTGGTGGCGCCCGCGTCGACGATCGAGGCGTGGCGGGAGCCGATGAAGTCGCTGGAGACCGAGTCGGGCGCGTTGGTGAAGTCGATCTGGCGCTTGAGCGGGGAGGTCAGCGAGACGTTGCGGAGGTAGTCGAGGACCTCCTCGCGGTCGGTCTCGCGGCCGAGGCGCAGGCTGAGGATCGCGATCGAGACGTCCGGGACGGGGACACGGATCGAGCTGCCGGTGATCGGCGCCTTCAGGTCGGGCAGCGCCTTGGCGACGGCCGAGGCGGCACCCGTCTCGGTGATGACCATGTTGAGCGGCGCGGAACGGCCCCGGCGGTCCGACTTGTGGTAGTTGTCCAGCAGGTTCTGGTCGTTGGTGAACGAGTGGACAGTCTCCACGTGACCGCGCAGCACACCGAACTCGTCGTCCATCGCCTTCAGCGGGGGGACTATCGCGTTGGTGGTGCAGGACGCGCACGAAAGGATCTGCTCGTCCGGCTTGATCGTGTCGTGGTTGACGCCGTGCACGATGTTCGGGACGTCGCCCTTGCCCGGCGCGGTCAGGACGACCTTGTCGATGCCGGGGCGCAGGTGCGTCGACAGGCCTTCGCGGTCGCGCCACTTGCCGGTGTTGTCGATGAGGATGGCGTTCTTGATGCCGTACTCGGTGTAGTCGACCTCGGACGGGTCGCTCGCGTAGATCACCTTGATGGTATTGCCGTTGGCGACGATCGTGCTGTTCGCCTCATCGACGGTGATCGTGCCCTGGAACTGGCCGTGGATGGAGTCCCGGCGCAGCAGCGACGCGCGCTTGACGATGTCCTGCTCGCCACCCCCGCGCACCACGATGGCGCGCAGCCGCAGACCGTTGCCCGAGCCGGCCTTCTCGATCAGCAGACGGGCCACGAGGCGGCCGATGCGGCCGAAGCCGTAGAGGACGACGTCGCGTCCCTCGCCGCCCTCGATCTTGTTGGCACCCGTGGCGCCGGCGACGGCCTCGGCGGTGAACTCCGCGATCGACAGCCCGCGGTCGCCGGCCCGGTGGGCCTCGGCGAGCAGGCCGATGTCGATCTGGGAGGGGCCGAGGTCGAGGGTGGTGAGGGCCTGCAGGAACGGCAGGGTGTCGGTGACCGAGAGCTCCACACCGGCGATCTGGCGGGCGAACCGGTGGGTCTTCAGGATGCTGACCACCGACTTGTTCACCAAGGAGCGGCTGTGCAGCAGGACCGTCACGTCCCGCTCGCGGTGCAGCTTCCCGATGATCGGGATCATCGACTCCGCGATCTCCTCGCGGTTCTTCCAGTTGGTGAACGAGTCCTCGTTGACAGTCACAGATTTATCTTTCGAGCTAGGCGGCGCTCATATGCTAACCACCCCGCTCGGAGGAGACGCACCGAGGGGTGCACATCGACCCGGCCCTGGGCGCCGTACCCGGCCCTGGGCGCCGTACCCGGCCCTGGGGGCCACAGCCGCACCGGAGAGCGCGGGAAACGGCCGCACGGCTCGCGCCGCCGGTCCGCCAGCCGATGCTGAGGCTGGGCACCGGCAGATCCTCCAGGTCCTCAAGGTCCTCGGTGGGCAGGGCGGAGGGGGCGTAGGGATCGGGCTCGGGCTCGGCCGTGGGGGAGGGCACGTCGTCGGGATCGGCCGTCGGGATCGGCCGTCGGGGTGCCGTCCGGGCCGCAGACATGGGCTGCCTCGGGGCGGGACACATGCAGGGTGGCCACGCGCTCGGTTGTCACCAGCGCGCCGACGCAGGGGCTGCGGTCGTCGTCGTACAGCTTCGCGGGCGCTCTGACGTCCTGGATCTCGCGTCCGTCGTGGCGGAGCCGGGTCTGCCCGGCCCGTTCCATCGAGAAGTAGTGGTCCGGGTCCTTCGAGGAGTCCCCACCGTCCCGCCGGAGAGCCGTAGGTGAGCTTCCAGAACTCCACGCTCACATCGATCGGTTCGCACAGCGGGCCGTCGTACCCTGGCTCGCTCTGCAGCAGTTTCACGACCCCGGTCTCCTCGACGTCGGACGGGGAGGAGAGCAGGATCAGCCAGGTCCTTCTCTCCGCGGCCGTCCATCCGCTGTTGTCGTGGCAACCCGCGGAGCCGGTGGGATACAGAGGCATACGTGACGGTACGGGCGCGGCCTTCGAGGCCGTCGCCGACGGAGTGCTCTCGGCCTCCGTGCCCCCGTCGCCGTCGGAGCATCCGGTGGCGAGGAGGACACCGCCGACCAGGAGAGCGGTGAACGGCGCCCCCTTCCGCGTGGAGCGTCGGCCCGGTGCCCGGTGCCCGGTGCCCGGTGCCCGGTGCCCGGTGCCCGGCCCTCCGGCACAGCCTGCTCGGCCCGCATGCTCGTCCCCCGCCTCGTGGTCTCAGAACCGATCGTTCCGGACAGAGGTCGGGGGCGGTATCAGGGAGATCACGTAACCACGCACCGTACGGAGGTCATCTGCCCCCGTGCCGCAGTCCGTCACGCAGTCCGTCACGCAGTCCGTCCCGCAGTTCGTCACGGACCTGGAGGGCCGCCAGCGCGGCCCGCGAGGTCACGCCCGTCTTGCGGTAGATGCGGGAGAGATGGGTCTCGACCGTGCGGGGGCTGAGGAAGAGCCGTTCGGCGATGGCGGGGCTCGTCAGGCCCTCCGCGACGAGCGCGGCGATCTCGCGCTCACGCGGGGACAGCGCGGTCAGTTCCACCGGCGTCGGTTCCTGCCCCAGCGTTCCTGTGCGAGCCTTCCCGTTCCCGTTCCCGTTCGCAACCGAGGCCGAGGCCGGGTCCGGGGCCGCCTCCGGTTCGAGGAAGACCGCCGGGCGTATCGCCTCCGCGAGCCCCGTCAGCAGGTGGGCGTCGCCCTCGGTGCTCAGCCGCAGGGCGCGCTCCCACATGGCGCGGGCACGGACCGTGCGCCCCGCGGACGCGGTCAGGGGCGCGCCCAGGAGCAGGGTCTGCGCCTCCCACAGCCGGCCCCCGCTCCGGGCCGCCTCCTCGGCGGCCTGCTCGAACAGGTCGGCTGCGGCCACCACATCGCCGTTTGCCAGCGGCACATACGCCGAGCTGCGCAGGGCGGACGCCCGCTGCGCCACGAGATCGAGCCGCTCCGCCTCCCTGCGGGCGCGGTCCGCCCACTGCCGGGCCTCGTCGTGCTCCCCGATGACGGCGGAGGCGGTGACGAGGATCTCCATGAACAGGGGGCGCATGCTCGGCTGCAGGCCGTCGAGGTCCTCCCCGCCCGCCCGCAGTACGGCGGCGCGGGCCCGCGCCGGATCACCGGCGTGCAGCGCCGCGTACCCGAGCACGCACCAGGCGATGGACGCCCACCAGCGGGTGCCGGCGCCGGCCCGCGCGACAGCCTCCTCGGCGACGGCCAGCGCACCGCCGTCGCCCGGCGGGAGCGCGGGGATCAGCGCCTGGGCCTTGGACGCCAGCACGAAGGCGAGCAACTCGTCGCTGCCGATGCCCCGGGCGATCGTCTCCGCCTCCTCGGCGAGTTCGACGGCCGGCCCGAGCCGCAACGTCATGACCTGGATGTGGGACATGCACAGCAGCAGATGCGGCACCACATTGAGCAGGCCGCCCCGGCGGGCTATGGCGAGGCCGCGCTCCGCATGGCGTTCGGCGTCGGCGTACCGTTCGAGGAACGCCTCCGCCCAGCCGAGCCGGGCCAGCGGTTCGCACAGGCCCGCGAGATCCTGGTCGGTGAGGGAGTCGATGAGCGCGGTGGCCCGGTCGGCTGCCTCGGCGGCGGCCACCGTGTTGCCCTCGTACACCTCCCCGAGCGCGGCGACGGCGAGCGCCCCCGCCTCCGCGACCTCGTCGCCCAGCGACCGGGCCAGCTCCAGGGTGCGGGCCACGTCGTCGCGCACATCCGGGTAGGAACTGGCGTGCGGGGCGGACGAGCCCAGTTCCAGGCCGAGTTGGACGGTCTCGGCGGGGGAGAGGTCGGAGCCCCGGGCCAGTTCGCGGCGCAGCAGGGCCACGGCCTCCGCGTACCGGCCGAGATGGCGCTCCATGACCGCGCACAGCGTGACGGCCGAGGCCCGTACGCCGTCGTCGGTGCCCGGCGGCGACAGGCTGATCACCTCGTGCAGCAGGTCCCGGCTCTCCCACAGCCCGCCGCAGGCACCGAGCGCCTCGGCCCGCCGCAGCATGAGGTCGCGGCGCAGTGCGCCGTGCGCGCGCCGCTCCGGCAGGTGCGCGAGGGCGACGCCCAGCCAGTGGGCGCTGCTCGCGGGCGCCGTCGCCGCGGCCTGCCGGGCGGCCTCGGTCAGCACGGTCACGGCGTGCGGGTCCCAGCCGGTCAGTGACCGCTCGACGTGGTGCGCCCGCTCCGTCACCGGTGCCCCGACCCGGGCCAGTTCGGCGGCGGCGAGATGGTGCATCCGGGTGCGCAGCATGGGGTCGGTGGTGTCGTGGACGAGGGACCGCAGTACCGGATGCCGCAGCGCCCAGCGTCCGTCGGGCCCCGGCCGCGCGAGATCACGGGCGGTCAACTCCCGCAGGTCCGCGTCGAGTTCGCCTTCGCGACGGCCGGTGACGGCCGCCACCAGCGCGGGTGCCGCGTGGTCGCCGAGCACGGCCACGGCCTGGACCGTCCGGCGCTGGCCGTCGGTGAGCGGTGTCAGCTCGTCCAGGAGCAGCGAGCTGAGCCCGGCGGGCCTGCCCGCCTGGAGCAGGGCGAGGAAGTACAGGGGGTTGCCCTCGCTGGCCGCGTACAGCTCGGCGGCGAGACCGGCCGGCCGGTCGGGGGCGAGTGCCGCGAGACAGGCGTTCCGGTCCAGTGGGCCGAGTTCGAGACGCAGCACCGTCCCGGCCTCCACGCCCCGGGTGAGCGAGGCGACGAGCCGGGGTGACGTCTGCCGTTCGCGGCGCGCCACCACGATCACCACGGGGGCGCGGCGCGGCGGATGCCGTACGAGATGGTCGAGCAGTTCCAGGGACGCCGGGTCCGCCCAGTGCACGTCGTCCAGGGCCACCACGAGGCCGTTGCCCGTCCGCGCGATTCGGGCCAGAAAGGCGGCCGCCGCGCGTTGCAGCGCGAAACGGTCCACAGTGTGGACGTCGGCGAACGGGGACGGGATCCCGGTCTCGATGTCGAGGTCCGCGAGGGCGTCGGCGAGGGGCTGGTAGGGCAGATGCTGCTCGTACTCGGTCGCCCGGCCGCGCAACACCGTCATGCCCCGGTCCCGCGCCCGCGCGCAGAACTCCGCCACCAGTCTGCTCTTGCCGATCCCCGCCGCGCCGGTGACGTCGACGACCGTCGGGCCGTAGCCGGTCCCCGTGGGTCCGTGGCCGGCCGCCGTAGGCGTGCGGCCCGTCCCCGTAAGTCCGTCGAGTACCTCGGTGAGGCGTGCCAGCTCGGTCTCCCGGCTCACCAGCGGAGCCATGTCCCACGGCAATGCGATTCCCCCTGAAGCCGGCCCCGGGCCGTCCCGGGCCGATCCGCAGGTTCCTTATCGCGAACCTCCGGCAGATTCTCGAAGATTGTACGTAGTCCCGACATGTCGGCGGCCCGCTCTCCGCGCCCGCGCGGATGCCACCTTGACGCCCCTGACCGGCGCACCTAGGTTCCCCTCGACGCGATCCGCATGATCGGACGGACAGGTCCGCGATCAGACAGGCAGGTCGACGATGACGGACTCCCGCACCCCCGACGACAGCGCCGCCGTCCGACCGCTCCAGGTGGAGACCCACGGCCTGGACGTGATCGGCGACGCCGACCGCAAGGGCACCCCACGTACCCTCTTCTGGCCCTGGTTCGGCGCCAACGTCTCCGTTCTCGGCATGAGTTACGGCGCGTTCGCGCTCGGCTTCGGCATCTCCTTCGGGCAGGCCCTGGCCGCCGGGGTCATCGGCATCGTCTTCTCGTTCCTGCTCTGCGGCTTCGTCGCGGTCGCCGGCAAACGCGGCTCGGCCCCGACGATGGTGCTCAGCCGCGCCGCGTACGGGGTGCGCGGCAACCGGCTGCCCGCGGCCGTCTCCTGGCTGCTCACGGTCGGCTGGGAGACCGTGCTCTGCGCGCTCGCCACCATGGCCACCGCCACGGTCTTCGGTCGGCTCGGCACGGGCGGCGGCACCGGGACCAAGGTGATGGCCCTGGTCCTGGTCGCCGCCCTGGTCGTGGTGGTCGGCGTGATGGGTTTCGACCTGATCATGCGCTTCCAGACCGTCATCACCGTGGTCACCGGCGTGCTGACGGTCGTCTACGTCGCGCTGGTCGCCGACCACGTCCACTGGTCCGCCGTCAGCGCCGTACCGGCCGGATCCGCCCAGGAGTTCATCGGCGCCGTCGTCTTCCTGATGACGGGCTTCGGCCTCGGCTGGGTCAACGCGGCCGCCGACTACTCCCGCTATCTGCCGCGTGACTCCTCCGGCCGGGGCGTCGTCGCCTGGACCACGTTCGGCGCCTCGCTCGCCCCGCTGCTCCTGCTGGTCTTCGGGCTGCTCCTCGCGGGCTCCTCCGCCGACCTCGACGAGGCCGTCGCCGCCGACCCCATCGGCGCGCTGACCACGCTTCTGCCCACCTGGTTCCTGGTCCCGTTCGCCGCCGTCGCCGTGCTCGGCCTGGTCGGCGGCGCCGTCCTCGACATCTACTCCTCCGGCCTCGCCCTGCTCGCGGCCGGCCTGCGCGTGCCGCGTCCGCTGGCCGCACTCGTGGACGGTGTGCTGATGATCGCGGGCGCCGTCTACATCGTCTTTTTCGCCGACGACTTCCTCGGTCCCTTCATCGGTTTCCTCACCACCCTCGGCGTCCCCATCGCCGCCTGGTGCGGCGTCATGCTCGCCGACCTCCTGCTGCGCCGCCGCGACTACGCCGACGCCGACCTGTTCCGCCCGGGCGGCCGCTATGGCGACATCCCGCCCGGCCCTCTCCTCCTCACCGTCGCCGCCACGGTCCTCGGCTGGGGCCTCGTCACCAACTCCGCCGCCGGCTGGCTCGACTGGCAGGGCTATCTCCTCGGCCCCTTCGGCCTCGGCGGCAGGAACGGCGACTGGGCCTACGCCAACCTGGGCGTCCTGCTCGCCCTGGCGGCCGGCTTCCTCGGCACACTGCTCCTGTCGCGGGGGCGGGTACGGGCGCAGGAGGGCCGGACATGAACCCGCCTGCCCCGCCGGGAGTGAACCCGCCTGCCCCGCCGGGAGTGAACCCGCCTGCCCCGCCGGGCCTGCTCGCCGTCATCGACATGCAGCGCGTGTTCGCCGAGCCCGCCAGCCCCTGGGCGGCCCCGCGCTTCGACGAGGCGGTGGCAGGCGTACGGCGTCTGCTGCCGGCGTTCGCCGGACGGGCCGTGTTCACCCGCTTCATCGCGCCGGAGCGGCCTGAGGGAGCCTGGCGGGCGTACTACGACCAGGCGCCCTTCGCGCTGCAGCCACCCGACGCACCCCTGTGGCACCTGGTCGGCGAACTCGCTCACACGGCAAGGGACTTGATCGACGCCCCGACCTTCGGCAAATGGGGTCCGGAGCTGGCCGCCCGTCTGGGAACGGACGGGCGGCTGGTTCTGGCCGGAGTCAGCACCGACTGCTGTGTGCTGTCCACGGCCCTCGCGGCGGCCGACGCGGGCGTCGAGGTGCTGGTCGTCGCCGATGCCTGCGCGGGAGCGGACGACGAGTCGCACGCCAAGGCCCTGCATGTACTGGACCTGTACCGGCCGCTCGTCCGCGTCGTGACCGTCGACGAGGTCCTGGGTCAGTCGCGGCCCGAACCCCGGTAGAGGTCCAGCTCCCCGTCCAGCTCCAGGGCGAGCACGGTCGCGTACGCGTCGAGGTCGGCCTCTGCGGGGGCGTCGATCCAGGTCACGCCGGGTACGGCGTCCAGGCCACCGATCACCCGGTGGCCCAGCTCGGTGCCCGTGCCGAGGACGGTGACCTTTCTGACGGGGTTGCGCAGCCCTCGTACCGCCACGGACTCGCGCGGCACGTCGAAGCACGTCAGATACAGGGTGCGCCGGTCGGCGGAGAGGGTGCTGGGGCCGTAGTGATGCCCGGCGGGCAGCCCGGCGACCGACCCGTACACGGCGTCGGAGTGCCGGGCGATCCATGCGCCGAGCCCCTCCAGCCGCTCGACCTGCTCGGCGGGGATCGTCCCGTCCGCCCTCGGTCCGACGTCCAGCAGCAGATTGCCGCCCATGCCGATCGTCTCGGCGAAGTAACGCACCAGCTGCCGCACCGACTTGTGGTTGTCGTCCTGGTGCTGGAACCCCCATGAGTCGTTGATGGTCAGGCACAACTCCCAGGGCCCGTCGGGTGCTTCGAGCGGCACCCCCTGTTCCGGGGTGGCGTAGTCGCCGCGGCTGAGCATGCGGGCGTTCAGGATGGTGTCCGGGTTCTCCGCGAGGATCAGCTCTGCCAACTCCCCTATCCGCCACTGCTGTTCGGTGCGCTCCCACTCGCCGTCGAACCACAGCAGATCCGGGCGGAACCGCTCGACCAGCTCGCTCACCTGACCGTCACGGTAGGCGAGGTAGCGGTCCCAGGCCGCGGGGTCCTCCTCGCCGTGTGCGGCGTGCGAGTAGGGGTTGGCGTCGTTGCCACCCGGGTGCGTGCTCGACCACTGGTCGATCTCGGGGTGACGGACGCTCGCGTAGTCCGGGTGGTTCCAGTCGGAGTGCGAGTAGTACAGGCCGACCTTGAGGCCGTGCTCGCGCAGCGCGTCGACGTATCCGGCGATCAGGTCCCGGCCCGCCGGGGTGCGCCGGACGACGTCCAGGTCGCCCTGGGCGGTGTCCCACAGGGCGACGCCGTCGTGGTGGCGTGCGGTGAGCACGGCGTACTTCGCGCCCACCCGGGCGAACAACTCGGCCCAGGCCGCGGGGTCGTACGCGGACGCGGTGAAGCCGTCGAGCTGTTTCATGTACCGCTCGTGCGTCACCTCGCCCCAGTAGAAGGACCAGGACTCCGGCACCCCGTCCACGGCGTAGATGCCGTAGTGGATGAAGATGCCCAGCTTGGCAGCGGGAAACCAGGGTTGCATGGTCATACGGCCACGCTAGGCGGAGAGCCCCGGCGGGCGCGTGGGCGCGGGTCACCACTACTGGTTCGTTTTCACTCCGAGTGTTCAGCGGAGATCCGTCCGCCGCACCCTCCCCTTACCTGAAGGTGGCCGTCAGCAACGTTGAACGGGCACCGCGGGTGTACGTGGTCACGGGCCCGGCATGATCGGCGGTGACGGCCCGTACCTGAGGTGACGGTTCGTACCTGAAGTGACGTAAAGGAATGCCCGCGCCCCTGTCGGGTACGCGAGGGACGACGCGCCCGGGACGGACGCCGCTCCGGGCGGCCTTTTCCATCACTACCTGGGATCTTCCATGGACATATCCTCCAACGGCCACCACACGCCCCAGGCCCCCTCACCGGCCCAGCGCGCGCTGACCGCTCTCGCCTCCGACACCCATGACATGGCCGCGCTGAACACGCTCGCCGACAGCGAGGTACTGATTCCCGTGCCGGACGACGCCGACGAGGCGGCCGTGAACGATCCGACGGCCGTGGCGCTGCCCGTCCTGGAGCAGCCGGGCGGCGAACAGATCGTGCCGGTCTTCACCTCGGAACCAGCGATGGCCGAACTCCTGCCCTACGTGTCGCGCTACCGCCTGGTACCCCTGGGCGCCCTGGCCTCCCAGTGGCCGGCCGACGTCGACCTGTCCCTCACCATCGACGCCGGCTCCCCGCACGGCCTCACCCTCGACGCCCACGACGTGGGCACCCTCCTGGGACGCCACGGGATCTGACCCCGCACGCGGACGCACCGACGACAGCCGAGGGAACGGCCCTCACGGCCCTCACAACCCCTTGCCGGGGTTGAGGATCCCGTGCGGGTCGAACACCTCCTTGATCCGCCGCTGCAGCCCATGGGCGGCCGGACCCAGTTCCTCCGCCACCCACTGCCGCTTCAGCACCCCCACCCCGTGCTCCCCGGTCAGCGTGCCGCCCAGCCGCAGGGCCAGCGCGAAGATCTCGCCCGCCGCCTCCCAGGCCGCGTCGGGCAGCTTCGGCAGGGCCGGGTCCACGACGACGATCGGGTGAAGGTTGCCGTCGGCGGCGTGCGCGATGGTGAACACCGGCACGTCGTGCCGTGCGGAGATCGCGCGGATCTCCCGGACCGCCTCCGCGAGGCGGGAGCGCGGCACCGCGATGTCCTCGATCAGCGGCCGGCCCAGCCGCTCCAGCGCGGGCAGGGCCAGCCGGCGCGCGGCCAGCAGGGACTCCGCCTCGACCGGGTCGGAGGTCCGCTCCACCGTGGCCGCCCGCGGCGCGACCACCCGGGCGACCGCCTCGGCCTCCGCCGCCGCGCCCGCCCCGTCGCACTGCACCACCAGCAGCGCCGCGCCCCGCTCCCGCAGCGCCGGATCGACCGCGTGCAGCACCGGCCCGTCGACCAGCTCCGCGAGCGCCGGCACGACACCGGCCCGCTGGATCGCGTACGACGCCTCGGCGGCCGCCTCGAAGGTGTCGAAGTACGCGGCGAGCGTGGCCGTCGCCACCGGCACGGGCCGCAGCCGCAGCGTCGCCGACGTGATCACGGCGAGGGTGCCCTCCGACCCGGTGAGCAGGGCCGTCAGGTCGTAGCCGGTGACACCCTTCACCGTACGGCGGCCCGTGCGGACCACCGTGCCGTCCGCGAGTACCACCTCCAGGCCCAGCACACTGTCGCGGGTCACGCCGTACTTGGCGCAGCGCAGCCCGCCCGCGTTGGTGGCGATGTTCCCGCCGATCGTGGAGATCGCCGCGCTCGCCGGGTCGGGCGCGTAGCGCAGGCCGTGCTCACCCGCTGCCCGGTCCAGCTCGGCGGTGATCACCCCGGGTTCGACGACGGCGAGCTGGTCGTCCGCCGACAGCTCCAGGATCCGGTTCATCCCGGAGAGGTCCAGCACCAGTGACCCCTCGCCCGCGCCGGCCCCGCCCGACAGGCCCGTGCCCGCGCCGCGCGGCACCACCGGCACCCGCAGGGCGTGCGCGTGCCGCAGGCTCACGGTCACGTCCTCGGTCCGCCGGGCCTGCACCACGGCCAGCGGAACCCCGCCCGGCCGGGTGCCGGAGCGGTCGGTGGTGTGGGCGGTGAGCACCGCCGGGTCGGTGGTGAGCCGGTCGAGCGGCAGATCGCGGGCGAGCAGGCCCAGCAGCCGCGCCGATACGGTCGTCTCCGGTGCCGCCGTCACAGGCCCAGCGCCTTCGACCCGATCGCGAGCAGCGCGATGTCCGCCTGCGGCGCGTGCACGGGCGCGCACTGGATGTCCCGGAAGTGCCGCTCCAGCGGATTGCCCCGCGCCAGTCCCGGGTTGCCGAGCAGCCGCACGGCCAGCCCCACCGCCCGCACCCCGTGCCGGTCCGCCAACACCCGTGCCCCCAGCGCCTGTTCGGGCGTGTACGAGGAGTCGCCCGCGTCGACCCTCGCCGCACCGCCGAACACCAGCTCCTCAGCGGCGGTCAGCAGCATCTCGATCTCCCCGGCGGCCGCCCGGAAGCGTTCCGTGCGGGCCACCGGGTGCCCGAGATTGGCGGGCACCCGCTCATGGGCGAACGTACGGAAGAACGCCTGAGCGGCCCGCGCCACCCCCAAGTACAGTGCGGCCAGCGGGAGATGGACCGCCGCTCCCGCCCGGTTGTCCTGCTCGGCGGCGGGCCCGTACGGGGCGAGACCGATGACCTGTTCGTACGGCACCTCCACCTCCTGGAACGTCACGTCGTGGCTGCCACTGGCCCGCAGCCCCAACGGGTCCCAGTCACCGGCGATGTCGATGCCGGGCGAGCCGCCGGGCACCAGGAACGTGCCCACCCGTGGTTCGGTCTCGTCGGTGGTCGCCCAGACCAGGAACCAGCCGAGCCCCTCCGCCCCCGTCACGAACCGCTTGGTGCCGCTGATCGCCCAGCCGTCGCCCGATCGCCGGGCACGGGTGGCGGGCAGCCCGCCCCGCGCGGGGGAGCCCAACTCGGGCTCCACACGGGCGTGGTTGATCAGCACCGGCCGCTCCCCGGACTCCTTGACGAGCCGCGCGTACAACTCCTCCGGCCAGTGCGGCCGCGCGGCCTGGCGGGCATGCGCGACGAGTGTCATCGCCGAGATCAGCGCGACGGACGGGTCGCCCTGCCCGAGCGCGTGCAGGATACGGGCCGTCTCCTCCACACCGGCTCCCCGGCCGCCGTACCGCTTGCCGACGCTCGCCGTGAGCAGCCCGGCCTCATGCGCGACCCGGAGGGACTCGGCGGGGAAGTCCCCGGACCGGTCGTACCCGGGCGCCAGCGCGGCGAGACGGTCGATCACCTGACGGTCGCCGCTCACAGGGCCTTCCTCAGCTCGGCGTCGAGCGCGTTCGTCCAGAACGACTTCACGTCCAGTTTCTCCTTCAGCGCGCCCAGTTCGGCGAATGCGTCGGCGACCTTCTGCTGCGAGGCGATCGTGTCGTCGCCGACCGTGCGGGCCGCGGTGGGACGCTGCGCCTGCGCGTCGAGCAGATCCTTTCTCGCCTGCGCGAGCGGCTGGTGGGTGGCCTCAGCGGTGATCTTCGCGAAGCCGTCCTCCTGCCCGTCCCGGACATACGCGTACGCCCGGGTGATCCTGGCGATGAGATCCGCCACCGCCGCCTTCTGCGCGGGGCTCCTCAGCACACTGTCCCTGGCCGACCAGAGGAAGTTGCCCGACAGGATGTCCTCCCCGGACCCGACCGTCGTGGCGCTCTGCTGGTGCGCGGTGATGATCGAGGTGCCGTAGGAGGCGAAGGCGTCGATGCCGCCGCCGTTGAGGGCGGCGAGGCCGTCGTTGGGCAGCAGCGGCTTGGCGTCGATGTCGGACCACTTCAGGCCGGCCTGCCTCAGCAACTCGTACAGGAAGTAGTGGGCGGTGGTGTTCTGCACATAGCCGACCTTCCTGCCCTTCAGACCGGCGATGTCGGTGACCTTCGAACCCTTGGGGACGACGACCTCCTGGTTGAGGGTCGCGGCGCGCTGCACGGCGACGACCTCGAAGTTCGGGTCGCCGTCGGCGGCAGCGAAGATCGGCGGGATCTCACTGGAGGACGCCAGATCCAGGGCCCCGGCACGGATGGCCTGGAGCTGCTGGTCACCTCCCTGGAAGAGGTTCCACCGGACCTTGTACGCGGTGTCGTCGAGCCCCGCGTACTTCAGGATCGCCTCCTCGCTCTTCCAGCCGGTGGCGCCGACTCTCAAGGTCACGGACGACAGGTCGGACGAGGACGACGAGGACTCGGCCTCGGCGGAGGCGCCGCACGCCGCCGTGAGCATCAGGAACAGAGCGGCGGCGGACGTGCGCATGGTGCGCTGGAACACGGGATCTCCATGAGGGTGTGTCGCCGACCGGCGAAGGTCAGGCAGCCTGGGCGCCGGCGGCGCGGTGGGCGAGCTCCTGCCGGACCAGCGGCAGGACATGGCGGGCGTAGTCGATGGCGTCGTTCAGCGGGTCGTAGCCCCGGACCGACAGCAGGTCGCAGCCGATGTCGACGTAGTCGAGCAGCGCCTTGGCGACCGTCTCCGGGGTGCCGACGAGGGCGGTGGAGGCCCCGGCCGCGTTGGTGGCGACCGCCGGCGCGGTCCACAGGCAGCGGTCATGCACCTCGCCGCGCTCGGCGATGTCGAGCAGTCGCTGCGAGCCGACGTTCGCCGGGCGCCCGCTGGTCCGGTAGTGCCGGAACGCGTCCGACGAGGCCGACTCCGCCTTCAGCGCACCCAGCGTGCGGTGGGCCTTCTCCCAGGCCAGCTCCTCGGTGGGTGCGATGATCGGCCGGAACGACACCCAGATCCGCGGATGGGGGCGCCCGGCGGCGTCCGCGACCGCGTTCACGGCGGCGATCTGCTCCGCCGTCTCCTTGAGAGGCTCGCCCCACAGCCCGAAGATGTCGCCCTGTTGCCCGCCCACCCGGTAGGCGTCCTGCGACGATCCGCCCACCGAGACCGGGATCAGCCCGTTCACCGGCCTCACATCGCTGTGGTAGCCCTCGAACCGGAAGTACTTGCCCTCGTGCGAGACGGGCCCGTCGGCCGTCCACACCTTCCTCAGGATCTGGATGTACTCGTCCGAACGCTCGTACCGCTCCGCCTTGTCGAGGTAGTCACCCTCCCGCCGCTGCTCCTCGTCACTGCCTCCGGAGATGATGTGCAGCGACAGCCTGCCGTCGCTGATCCGATCGAGGGTCGCGAGGGCCCGGGCGGCGTGCGTCGGGAAGATGACGCCCGGCCGGTGGGCCAGGATCGGGCGGATCCGCTCGGTGTGCGTGGCCACGAACTGGGCCAACTGGAGCGCGTCCGGGGACGCGGAGTGGTAGGCGACCAGGGTGTGGTCGAAACCGCCGTCGTCCAGGGCGCGGGCGTACCTGCGCACATGGTCGGGGTCGAAGCCGGTACGCGCGCTCGCCGCGGGCCCGTTGACACCGGGGGCGGTGTGCACGGCGCTGATGAATTCGACGGGCATGATGAACTCCCTGCGGGAAACGGTCACTTGAGCAGGACGGAGAGGGAGGAGGGGGTCACTCGAGGACGCTGGTGTCGGCGGTCCCGGCCACATCGACGTTCGGTTCGAGCACACCGATGCCGTTCATCAGGTCGGCGACACCCTGGACCGTCCCGGTCACCTCGTTGTCGATCGGCAGCACCTGGCTGTATGCCGCCGAGGCGAGGGTCTTCGCCACGGACCGGTCGGCGCCGTTGCGTTCCACGATGGCCTTCGCGTACGCGTCCTCGTGCGTGTCGGCCCACTTCAGGGCCGTACCGAGCCGCTTCAGGAAGTCCCCGAGCGCGGCCTTCTTGCCAGCGTCGGCGAGGGCCTCGTCGGAAGCGCCGATGAAGCCGTACCCGCTGACGCGGCCGTCGGCGCCGTCGACGAGCAGCTTGCCGCCCTGCTCCAGACCGACGGCCTGGTAGACGCCGAAGGTCGCCCACGCCTTGATCCTCCCGGAGGCGAAGGCGGCCTGCGCGTCCGTCGGCAGCAGGTACTGCACCTTCACGTCGGAGTACGTCAGCCCGTTCTGCCGCAGGACGTTGGCGAGCAGGTACTCCGAGATGCTGCCCTTGGCCGAGGACACCACGACTTTCCGGCCCTTGAGGTCCCTGACACTGTCGATGCCGGACCCGTCCCGGACGACGATGCCGACATGCCGCCCGTCGTTCTTCAGCGCGGCGACCGTCTTGAACCTCACCCCGCCGCTGAGTGCCTGGAGGGCGGGCAGGTCGGCCGAGTAGGTGGTGTCGGCGGCGTTCGCCTGCACGGCCTGGTAGAGCGGGGCCGCGCCCTCGAACTCGGCCCATTTCACCCGGTAGTCGGCCCCCTTGAGAGCGCCGGAGGCGGCGACGATGGTCTGGAGGGTCCTGGCCTGGTCGCCGATGGTCAGCGTGACCCGGCCGTCCTCGGCGGAAGCCCGCGCCGAGGAGTCCTGGCCGCAGCCGGTCAGCGCCAACAGGGCGGTGAGGCTCAGTGCGGCGGCCGCGAGTCGGTGTACTGCTGGGGGTGTCACGAGGGGGTTCCTTCCAGGGCGCGGTGCACGCCGAGCCAGGTCAGCAGGCGGGCACGCAGGGAGACGAACTCGGGGGCGGTCAGATCACGGGGCCGGGGAAGATCGACGGTCAACTCGTGCGCGATACGGCCCTCGTCCATCACCAGCACACGGTCGGCGAGCAGCAGCGCCTCCTCCACGTCGTGCGTGACCAGGAGGATCGCGCAGCGGTGGCGCTGCCACAGCTCGGCGACCAGCTGCTGCACCCTGCCCCGGGTGAGGGCGTCGAGAGCGCCGAACGGCTCGTCCAGCAGCAGGAGTTCGGGCTCACGGACAAGCGCGCGGGCCAGTGAGACCCGCTGGGCCTGACCACCGGACAGCGTCTTCGGCCATACGGTCGCGCGGTCCGCGATACCGACCTCGTCCAGTGCCTTCGCGGCCCGTGCCCTGTCGGGCCGGCCCGGCAGGCCGAGGACCACGTTGCGCCACACCTTCAGCCAGGGCAGCAGCCGGGGCGACTGGAAGGCGGCACTGCGCCGGGCCGGCACGGTCACCTCGCCGCCGATCTCCTCGTCCAGCCCGGCGAGGATCCGCAGCAGCGTCGACTTGCCGCAGCCGCTGTGCCCGAGGAGAGCCACGAACTCGCCCTCGCGGATGTCGAGATCGAGCTCGTGCAGCACGGTGTGACCGTCGAAGGCCCGCGAGAGCCCGCGTATCTCCACGCTGTTGGACCCGCCGGTGGCGGTCTCGGACACGGTGGTCATGCCTCCCCCTCGAAGTTGGCCCGCCAGGCGAGCAACCTGCGCGACAGGACACGTACGGCGAAGTCGCAGGCCAGGCCGAGCAGCGCGTACACGGCGAGGCAGAGCACGATGACATCCGTGCGGAAGTACTGCTGGGCGTTGCTCATCAGATAGCCGAGCCCCGCGTCCGCGTTGATCTGCTCGGCGAACACCAGCGCCAGCCAGGCCGTCGACAGCGCGTACCGGAGCCCCACGAGAGCCCCGGGCAGCGCGCTCGGCAGGATCACGTACGTGATCAGCCCCAGTCGGCCGAGGCCCATCATCCGTGCGGCTTCGACGAGTTGGGCGTCCGTCGAGCGGATGCCGCCGTAGATGTTGAAGTACAGCGGATACGTCACACCCAGCGCGACGAGCGCGATCTTCGGCGTCTCCTCGATGCCGAACCACACGATGAACAGGGGGATCAGACCCACCCACGGGATCGCCCGGAACATGCCCATCGAGGAGTCGATGACGTCCTCGCCCAGCCGGAACAGACCGGCCAGCAGCGACAGGCTCAGGGCGACGGTCGCCCCGATCAGGAAGCCGGTGGCGGCCCGCCTGCCCGAGGCGGCGATGGCATCGGGGAGTTCGCCGCTCCTCGTCAGTTCCACGGCCTGCCGGCCGACGTCCACGGGGGAGGCGAGGACGGACTCGGGGAGCAGTCCGGTCGCCGATGCCAGGAACCACAGCAGGACCAGACCGACGGGACCGCAGGCGCGGCGGACGGCACGGGGGAGGGTGACACGACGCGTGGTCCGCGCGGTGCCCCGGATGGTGACGCGGGCCGGCGCGGGCGCCGTGCCCTCGGTGGCCGGACGCTGGGGGAGCACAAGTGGTTTCGTCATCATGGTCGGCTCCCCTCCACGGCCGGGCGGGCCGGATCGGCGGACCAGGCGGACCAGGAGCCGGGGAAGAGCGTCGCCTCGAAACCGGCGAGGGCGAGCGCGGCGATCTGATGGGCGGCGGTGACACCGGAACCGCAGTACACGCCGATGCGCTCCACCCGGTCGGCGCCCTTCGCCACGAACCGTTCCCGCAGTTCCTCGGCGGAGCGGAACGTCCCGTCGGCCGTCAGGTTCTCCCCGGTAGGCGCCGACAACGCCCCCGGAATGTGCCCGGCCCGCGCATCCACCGGCTCGACCTCACCCCGATACCGCTCGGTGGCCCGCGCGTCCAACAGCAGCCCCGACAAGGCCAGTTGGGCGGCTCCGTCGGCATCCGTCACCGGCAGCCCACCGGGTCGCAGGACGACATCACCGGGCACCGGAGCGGCGGGCACCCCCGGTTCCAGCTCGAGCCCGGCGGCTTTCCACGCCCCCAACGCCCCGTCCAGCAGCGTCACGTCGGCCACCCCGGCGAACCGCAGGAGCCACCACGCCCGTGCCGCCGCCGTGTTGCCCAGATCGTCGTACACGACGACCGGACTCCCCTCCCCGACACCCCAACGCCGTGCCGCGGCCTGGAGTTCGGCCGGCTCGGGCAGTGGATGCCGCCCGCCCTGCGGGCTCGGCGGCGCGGCCAGTTCGGTGTCGAGGTCCACATACACCGCGCCCGGGATGTGCCCGGCGGTGTAGTGCTCGCGGCCGTGCGGGTCACCGAGCGCCCATCGCACATCGAGCAGTACGGGCGGGCGCTCGGAGCGGAGCAGTGCGGGCGGGCGCTCGGAGCGGAGCAGTGCGGCGAGTTCGGCGACGGACGTCGTGACCCGCACGTTCGCGGGCCGCCCGCCACCCGCACCCGTCCCGATGTCCGTCCCCGTGTCCGTGCCGGCGCTCATACCGCGCTCTCCGCGATGGCGGGCAGCTCGGCGGACAGGCGCAGCCGTTCGAGGAAGAGGACCACCGTGGCGGCGGCGGTGCGGTGGTGGGCGTCGTTCAGTACGTCGTGCCGGCCGCCGCCGAAGGTCACGGTCCGTACGGCGGGGTGGCCCGCGTACGCGTCGAGCGCCCCGAGGAGCGGGCTGACGGTGTCGTCCGTGCCGTGCAGGGCGAGCACGGGGACGTCCACGAGGTCCAGGTGCAGCTCCGGCAGGTTGTCGGGGTTCTCGTCGAGCGCGCCCCGCCGGAAGTCCGGGTCGTTCGCCAGCCGCCCCTGATGGGTGGGGCAGGCGGTCCGTTCGTTCACTTCGGTCTCCCAACTCCCGGACACCCAGGGCCCGACGGGCAGCCCGGCGAGGATCAGCGCGTCGAGTCCCGTGGCCCGCTCCGCGGCGAGCCGTACGGCGTACCGGGCGCCCGTGTCGGAGCCGACCAGCACCTTGGGGCCGGGCAGCGACGCGTCGGCCAGGAGCTTGGTCGCCGCTTCGAGGACCGAGGGGTCGGCGGTCGGATCGCCCAGGGCGCGGACACGGTAGGCGTCGAAGGCGAGACGGCGGCCGAACCGCTCGTACACGCCGCCGTGCTCACCCCGCCCGGCGAGCACGACGAGCGTGCCGCGCGGGGCGAGACCTTCGGGTTCGTCCCAGGAGGACAGTGCGGAGGAGGGCATGGGGAAGCAACTCCCGTTTCAGGGCAGGGGAAAGGAGCGAGACAGCGTGTGGAGAGAGCCGGACGGACACGTGTCAGTTCAGCGGAGACCACTCACGTGCGCGGGGAGAGAGCACCGCCGGAGCGGAGGCAGGGGAAATCAGCGGATCAACGACAGCGCGCGCTGCACGCCACACCGAAGTCGATGACTCGGCGCTGCGTCAGAAAGGCAGCAGAGGCGGTCGCGGGAATCATGTGTTCATCATGACCGGCGGTGCGGCGTCACGTCCAACGACGATTCCGCATCGAAACCGATCAGGAATCGCGATCGATGCCGGGCGGCGGCTACCGTCGCCCGCATGCCCCAACCTGTCCTCGACATCGTGGCCCTGCGCAGTCTGACCGCGATAGCCGACTGCGGAGGTTTCCACCGCGCGGCCCGCTCCCTCGCCCTCAGCCAGTCCGCGGTGAGCCAGCACGTCCGTAGGCTGGAGAAGACGCTCGGCCGCGCGATCGTCGAACGCGAGGGGCGTGGCACCCGTTTCACCCCCGACGGACGGCTCCTCGTCGAGCAGGCCCGCCGCATCCTCGCCGTCCACGACGAGGCCGTACGCGTCCTGCTCGACATCGACGGCGACACCGTCACCATCGGCTCCACCGAACACGCGGCCGACCAGTTTCTTCCCCGGCTGACGGCGGCCGTGCAGGAGATGCGCCCCGGCTGCCGCGTGCGGTTCCGTATCGACCGCTCGGCACGGCTCGTCGAGGCCGTGGAGCGGGGGAGCGTCGATGTCGCGGTGTACGTCACCGAGGCGGCCGCGACCGAGGGCACCCCTGTCGGGGGTCTGCCCCTGACCTGGTACGCCCCGCCCGGCTGGGAGGCACCGGTCGCCCCCGTCCCGGTCCCGTTGGTGGCGGTCGAGGACCCGTGCGCGATCCGCCGCCGGGCCATCTCGACGCTCGCCGCACACGGTGTCGCCGCCACTGTCGTCGGCGACGCGGGCTATCTCGCCGGTGTCCTCGACATCGCCCGCACCGGCCAGGGCGTCGCCCTCCTTGCCGCCGTCGGCCCCGCCCCCGACGGGCTCACTCCGTACGACGGACTTCCGCCCGTCACCCCCATCCCCATGAGCGCCCTCGCCCGTCCCGGCGCCGACCCGGCCACGGTGGAGGCCGCCTTCGCGGCTGTACGGGATCTGTTGCGCTGAGGGAGCGGTGCGCGGAGAACCGGGCGGGACCCGGCCGTTCGCTCATCGCGACGCCGTGGGTCAGCCTCGCGACGCCGTGGGTCAGCCCTGCCGCAACATGCGGGCCAGGACGTCACGCTGCAGGGGCAGGACCTCCGCGTGCAGGTCGCGGCCCTTGTCCGTGAGGGTGACCCACACCCCGCGCCGGTCCTCCGCGCAGACGGACCGTTCCACCAGGCCGTCCTTCTCCAGCCGGCCGATCAGCCGGGACAGCGCGCTCTGGCTGAGGTGGACCTTCTCCGCGATGTTCTGCACCCGGCACAGGTCCCCGGCCGCCGTGGCCGCGGCCATGCCCGACGCGAGGATGTCGAGCACCTCGAAGTCGCTGGCGCCGAGGCCGTGCGGATGCAGCACGCGGTCGATCTCGCACATCGTGCGGGCGTGCACGGACAGGATGTCCCGCCACTGGTCCTCGAGCCGGACACCGGTCGTGTTCACTGCCATATGTGCACGGTAACAGAGAGCGAGGCGATCGTTGTCCGTGCAACTAGTGCAGGCGCAACCACCGCTCCCGCGCTACTCGGCCGCCGTGTCCTGCAGGAGCCCGACCAGGTTCCCGTTCGTGTCCTTCACCGAGGCGATGAGCCGGCCGCCGCCCACGTCGTGGACGTCCTCCAGGGTCTCCGCGCCGGCCGTGAGCAGCCCCGCGAGTGTCGAGCGGATGTCGGTGACATGCCAGTACGGCACCGGGCCGGTCATCCCCTTCGCGTGCCCGTTCGGGTCCAGGCCCACATCCTGCCCCGCGTCCTTGAACCCCACGTAGTACGCCGAGTCCGCGTACGGCTCGACCCCCAGCAGGGCGCCGAACAGGGTCTTCGCCGCGGCCAGATCCTTGACGGGGTAGATGATGGTCTTGAGTCCTGCGGTCATGGCGTACTCCTCGGTGATTGTTTCCGGTCGCTGGGATCTGCCGTAAACGCTAGGACGAGGGAGGGCCCGGTGCCTTCTCCGATCCTGACGGGTTGCCCCGGACGGCCTTTTCTCGCCCCCGCCGCCCCTACCCGTCCCTCCCCCACTCTCGGCTTCGCTCGAGCGGGAGGTGCCCCCATCCAGGGGCGCAGCCCCTGCTTTTCAGGGGCGCGGGGAACTGCGCGAGCAACCACGGCGGACCCGCGGATGGGGGTCGAAGGGGCGCAGCCCCTGGGGACGGGTAGGGGCGGCGGGGGCGAGGAACCCTAGGTCGGCCGGAGCCAAACCGTGGCCAGCGGCGGCAAAGTCACCCGGATACTGCCCGCTCGCCCGTGCCAGGCGTACGGCTCGCGTTCGACGGGCCGCGGGTCGGCAACACCGCTCCCCCCATAGACCGCGGCGTCGGTGTTCAGCACCTCACCCCACGCCGACACGTCATCGGGCACCCCCAACCGGTAGTCGTGCCGAACCACAGGGCTGAAGTTGGACACCGCCAACAGAGGCACACCCTCCGCGTCGAGCCGCAGGAACGCGAAGACGTTGTCCTCGGCGGCATCCCCGCCCACCCACTGGAATCCGGCCGGATCGGTGTCCCGCTGCCAGAGCGCCGGGGTGCGGCGATACACCGCGTTGAGGTCGCGGACGAGGTCCCGCACCCCCCGGTGGTCGGCCTCCGCGCCGTACTCGGGATCGAGGAGCCACCACTCGGGTCCGTGCGCCTCCGACCACTCCGCCCCCTGCGCGAACTCCTGTCCCATGAAAAGGAGTTGCTTACCGGGATGGGCCCACATGAACCCGAGATACGCGCGATGGTTCGCCCGCCGCTGCCACCAGTCGCCCGGCATCTTCGACACCAGCGCCTGCTTCCCGTGCACGACCTCGTCGTGGGAGATGGGCAGCACGTAGTTCTCGCTGTACGCGTACACCATCGAGAACGACATCTCGTCGTGGTGGTACTTGCGGTGCACCGGCTCGTGTTCGATGTAGCCCAGCGAGTCGTGCATCCACCCCATGTTCCACTTCAGCCCGAAGCCCAGGCCGCCGCTGTCGGTCGGACGGGTGACACCGTCCCACGCCGTGGACTCCTCCGCGATGGTCACCACACCCGGCGCACGCCGGTACACGGTCGCGTTCATCTCCTGCAGGAAGGCGACCGCGTCAAGGTCCTCCCGCCCGCCGAACACATTGGGCGACCACTGGCCGGAGTCACGCGAGTAGTCGAGGTAGAGCATCGACGCGACCGCGTCCACCCGCAGCCCGTCGACATGGAACTCCTCGCACCAGTAGACGGCGTTCGCCACCAGGAAGTTGCGCACCTCGGTACGCCCGAAGTCGAACTCGTAAGTCCCCCAGTCCGGATGCTCGGCCCGCCGGCTGTCCCCGGGTTCGTACAACGGCTCCCCGTCGAAGCGCCCGAGGGCCCAGTCGTCCTTGGGGAAGTGGGCGGGCACCCAGTCCAGGATCACGCCGATCCCGGCCCGGTGCAGCGCGTCGACGAGGTACCTGAAGTCGTCGGGGGTGCCGAGCCGTGCGGTGGGCGCGTAGAAGCCGGTGACCTGGTAGCCCCAGGAGCCGCTGAACGGGTGCTGCGCGACCGGCATCAGCTCGACATGGGTGAAGCCGAGGTCGGAAACGTACCGCGGGAGCACATCGGCGAGTTGCCGGTACGTCAGTCCCGGGCGCCAGGACGGCAGATGGATCTCGTAGACGGAGAACGGGGCCTCGTGCACCGGGATGTCCCCGCGCGCGGCCATCCACTCCGAGTCGCCCCACACGTAGTGCGAGGCCGTCACGACGGACGCCGTCGCGGGGGGCACCTCCGCCTGACGGGCCATCGGGTCGGCCCTGAGGAGACGGTGACCGTGGCGCGAGGTGATCTCGAACTTGTAGTGGGCGCCCTCACCCACCCCCGGCAGGAACAGCTCCCATACCCCGGACGAACCGAGGGACCGCATCGGGAACGCCGTCCCGTTCCAGCAGGCGAAGTCCCCGGCGACACACACCCCTCGGGCGTTCGGCGCCCACACGGTGAACCGGGTGCCGGTCACGCCCTGGTGGGTCATCGGCTCGGCCCCGAGCGCCTTCCACAGCTGCTCGTGCCGCCCCTCCCGGATCAGATGCAGATCCAGCTCACCGAGCGAGGGCAGGAAGCGGTACGGGTCGTGCACCTCGTGGTCGGTGTCCTCGTAGGAGACGAGCAGCGTGTACTCCGGGACGGCGTCGAGCGGCAGCAGGACGGAGAAGAGGCCGTCGCCCTCCGAGGCGAGATACGTACGCTCGCCGTCGATCACGACGCTCACGGCATGGGCGTACGGGCGCAGTGCCCGTACGGCGATCCCACCCGGCACCGGGTGGGCGCCGAACAGGGCGTGCGGGTCGTGGTGGGCGCCGGAGAGCAGCCGCGCTCGGTCGCCGGGGTCGAGCGGAGGGGCGGCCACGGTCAGCCGGGGTCCGCGCGGGGGCGGGCCCGCCGCCTCGGGGGTAGTGGTGTCGCGCAGGGCCACGGTCTCAGTCTCCTCTCACGGCGAGACGCTCGATCGCCGCCATCGGTACAGGAAGCCAGTCGGGGCGGTGCCGGGCCTCGTAGAGGACCTCGTACACGGCCCGGTCCGTCTCGTAGGCGCGCAGCAGTCCGTGCTTCTCGCGCGGGTCCCAGTCGGCGTGGGCGGCGTAGCCCGCGCAGTAGGCCTCCCGGCAGCGGCGTGCCCACTCCGGGCGCCAGGGGCGGCGCTGCCGGGCGGCGTAGTCGAAGGAGCGCAGCATCCCGGCGATGTCCCGCACCGGAGACTGGGTACCGCACCGCTCGGCCAGCGGACGGGACGGCTCGCCCTCGAAGTCGATGACGAACCACTCCCGGCCGGCCCGCAGCACCTGCCCCAGGTGCAGATCGCCGTGGACGCGCTGGGACGGCGGCCCGGCATCGCAGGAGAGCAGGGCGCGGAAGGCGGTGCGCAGGCCGGGGACGAACGGCCGCAGCGCCGGTACACACCGCGCGGCGGCGTCCAGCCGCTCGGTCATGGCGGCGGCCGTCCGCCCGTTCTCGTCATGGGCCCGGGAGGGGAAGGCCGAGGCCAGCGCCATATGGACCTCCGCCGTGGCCCGGCCCAGCTCACCGGCCTGCGCCGTGAAGTCGTGCCCGGCGGCGAGCGCGCCGAGCGCCAGCGTCCAGCCGTCGGACGCGTCGGGCAGGAACGGCTGCAGCACACCGAGCGTCGCAGCGAACGGATCGGTCGTCCGGAACCAGGCCACCGGCGCCGGAACCCGGCCGCATCCCTGCACGGAGAGTGCGCCCGGCACCTCCAGATCGGGGTTCACCCCCGGCTGGATCCGCCGGAAGACCTTCAGGATGAACGCGTCCCCGTACACCAGCGAGGAGTTGGACTGCTCGGCGTCCAGCAGCCGAGGCGCCAGCCCGGCCGGCACCCGTATGTCCGGGTCCGCCTCGAAGCGCAGCGGGCCCGCCGTACCGGGGTGCCGCAGCCGTTCGAGCAGCAGCTGGGCCGAGCGCGGGTCATAGAGCGCGTCGTACACGGTCAGACCCGCCAGCGGTCCCTCGTGTGCCTGCCCGATGAGTGCCCGGCCGAGGCGCGGCACCAGCTGCTCGCGCACACCGAGCAGCAGTTGGTAGCAGTCACCGGCCGGGGGAGGGGGAGTGCTACCGGGCGCGGGCACACCGCTGTGGCCGGCATGGCTGGGCTGGCCGGTGTGCACGAGCAGGTGCAGACAGCCCGGATACAGCTCGGTCATCGACAGCAGGGCGAGGTCCGTGACCGGCCGGTCCTTGCCGGCGAACCAGCGCTGCCGCGGCAGCCACTCGCGCAGCAGCCCCGCCAGCGAGGTCATGAGGTCGGCGGCGACCCCGTCGCTGCTCGGCCGGAGCAATGCGGTTGCGGTCTTCGGCATGGTGACGCGTCCTTTCGCCGGCCCGCGCTTCAACGCCCTCGGGCAGCGCGGGAGAGGACTCGGGAGAGCCGGAACCAGTAGAAGCCGTGGCCCGCGAGGGTGAGGAGATAGGGCAGTTCACCGATGGCGGGGAAGCGGACACCGCCGATGAGTTCGACGGGGTGGAGTTCTTCGTAGGCGCGCAGGTCGAGTTCGGTGGGCTGCGGGAAGCGGGAGAAGTTGTTCACGCACAGCACCAGGTCGTCGCCGTCCTCCTCGATCGAGGGGGCATTCCGGAGATACGCCAGCACGGCCGGGTTGGACGACTGGAGTTCGGTGTAGGTGCCGAGGCCGAACGCGGGGTTCTGTTTGCGGATCTCGATCATGCGGCGGGTCCAGTGCAGCAGTGATGACGGTGACGACATCGACGCCTCGACGTTGGTGACCTGGTAGCCGTAGACCGGGTCCATGATCGTCGGCAGTGAGAGGCGTCCGGGGTCGCAGGAGGAGAAGCCGGCGTTGCGGTCGGGTGTCCACTGCATGGGGGTGCGTACGGCGTCGCGGTCGCCGAGCCAGATGTTGTCGCCCATGCCGATCTCGTCGCCGTAGTAGAGGATCGGCGAGCCGGGCAGGGAGAGCAGCAGGGCGGTGAACAGTTCGATCTGGTTGCGGTCGTTGTCCAGGAGGGGGGCGAGCCGGCGCCGGATGCCGATGTTGGCGCGCATGCGCGGGTCTTTGGCGTACTCCGCGTACATGTAGTCGCGTTCTTCGTCGGTGACCATTTCGAGGGTCAGCTCGTCGTGGTTGCGCAGGAAGATGCCCCACTGGCAGCTGGAGGGAATGGCGGGGGTCTTGGCGAGGATTTCCGAGACCGGGTACCGGGACTCCCTCCGCACCGCCATGAAGATCCTCGGCATCACCGGGAAGTGGAACGCCATGTGGCATTCGTCGCCGCCGCCGGGGAAGTCGCCGAAGTAGTCGACGACGTCCTCCGGCCACTGGTTCGCCTCCGCGAGGATGACCGTGTCCGGATACGACGTGTCGATCTCCCGGCGGACGTGCTTGAGGAACGCGTGGGTGGCGGGGAGGTTCTCGCAGTTGGTGCCTTCTTCCTGGTAGAGGTAGGGGACGGCGTCGAGGCGGAAGCCGTCGATGCCGAGGTCCAGCCAGAACCGCAGGGCGGCCAGCATTTCCTCCCGCACCGCCGGGTTCTCGTAGTTGAGGTCCGGTTGGTGGGAGAAGAAGCGGTGCCAGAAGTACTGCTTGCGGACGGGGTCGAAGGTCCAGTTGGAGGCTTCGGTGTCGACGAAGATGATGCGGGCGTCCTGGAACTGTTTGTCGTCGTCCGCCCAGACGTAGTAGTCGCCGTAGGGGCCGTCGGGGTCGTTCCTGGACTCCTGGAACCACGGGTGCTGGTCGCTGGTGTGGTTCATGACGAAGTCGATGATGACGCGCATGCCGCGTTGGTGGGCGGCGTCGACGAATTCCACGAAGTCGGCGAGGTCACCGAATTCGGGGAGGACGGCGGTGTAGTCGGAGACGTCGTAGCCGCCGTCGCGCAGGGGCGATTTGAAGAAGGGCGGGAGCCAGATGCAGTCGATGCCCAGCCACTGGAGGTAGTCGAGTTTTGCGGTCAGGCCTTTGAGGTCGCCGATGCCGTCGCCGTCACTGTCCTGGAAGGAACGGACGAGGACCTCGTAGAAGACGGCGCGTTTGAACCAGTCCGGATCCCGGTCCCGCTGCGGAGTGTCCTCGAAGGTGTCCGGGATGGGTTTGTTCATGGTCATGGCGTGCCTGACGCTCCGATCTGCGACGAGGAGGACGTGCTCTCGGCAGGGAGCAGGACGTGGAGGACGTGCGCGGGTGCCCGCCCGGGTTCCAGACGCACGTAGTTCGTCCTTCCCCAGCGGTAGGCCTCCCCCGTCAACTCGTCGTGTACCGGCACGTTCTCGTCCATGCCCAGGCCGAGTTCCGCCATGTCGAGCGTGACCGTGGCCTCCTGGGCGCGATGGGGGTCGAGATTGACGACCACCACGACCGCGTCCGAGCCGGCGCGCTTGCTGTAGGCGATCACCGCGTCGTTGCCGGTGTGGTGGAAGCGCAGGTTCCTGAGCCCGTGCAGTGCGGGATGGCGCCGTCTGATGTCGTTGAGCGCCGTGATGAGCGGCGCGATCGTACGTCGGTCTTGTGCGGCTGCGTCCCAGTCGCGGGGGCGGAGTTGGTACTTCTCGGAGTCGAGGTATTCCTCGCTGCCCGGTTTGAGGGGTGTGTTCTCGCAGAGTTCGTAGCCGGAGTAGATGCCCCAGGTGGGGGAGAGGGTGGCGGCGAGGACGGCGCGGAGTTCGAAGGCGGGGCGGCCGCCTTCCTGGAGGAAGGCGTGGAGGATGTCGGGGGTGTTGACGAAGAAGTTGGGCCGCATGTAGGCGGCGGAGTCCCCGGCGAGTTCGGTGGCGTAGTCGGTGAGTTCCTGTTTGGTGGTGCGCCAGGTGAAGTAGGTGTAGGACTGCTGGAAGCCGGTGGCGGCCAGGGTGTGCATCATCGCGGGGCGGGTGAAGGCCTCGGCGAGGAAGATGACGTCGGGGTCGGTGGCGTTGATGTCGGCGATGACCTGTTCCCAGAAGAGAACCGGTTTGGTGTGGGGGTTGTCGACGCGGAAGATCCGTACGCCGTGGTCCATCCAGTGCCGCAGGACGCGGGTGGTCTCGGTGATGAGGCCGGGCAGGTCGGCGTCGAAGGCGATGGGGTAGATGTCCTGGTACTTCTTGGGCGGGTTCTCCGCGTAGGCGATGGTGCCGTCGGGGCGGTGGTGGAACCACTCGGGGTGTTTGTGCACCCAGGGGTGGTCGGGGGAGCACTGCAGGGCGAAGTCCAGGGCGACTTCCAGGCCGAGTGTGCGGGCTTCGGCGACGAAGTGGTCGAAGTCCTCGATGGTGCCCAGGTCGGGGTGGACGGTGTCGTGGCCGCCTTCGGGGGAGCCGATGGCCCAGGGCACGCCGACGTCGTCGGGGGTGGGGGAGAGGGTGTTGTTGCGGCCCTTGCGGAAGGTGGTGCCGATGGGGTGGATGGGCGGGAGGTAGAGGACGTCGAAGCCCATCCGGGCGATGGCGGGCAGGCGGCGGGCGGCGGTGCGGAACGTGCCGTGGGGCTGCTCGGGGGTGCCCTCGGAACGTGGGAAGAACTCGTACCAGGAGCCGAACAGGGCCCGTTCGCGTTCCACCAGCAGCGGCAGTGGCTCCGACGAGGTGACCAGTTCACGCAGAGGGTGGCGGGTCAGGACCTCGTCCACCTCCGGCGCCAACGCCGCCGCCAGCCGGTCGGCGGCCGGAAGGGTGTCGTCGCGGAGCTTGCGCACGGCCGTCAGCAGGGTCGCGTGGAGGTCCGCCTCGGGCGCTCCGGCGGCGGCGCGCGCGTACAGCTCGGCGCCCTCCTCCAGGACCAGCCCGGTGTCCATGCCGGCCGGGATCTTGATGCGGGCGGTGTGACGCCAGGTGGCGATCGGGTCGCTCCAGGCCTCGACGCGGTACGTCCACCGGCCCACGGCGGTCGGGGTGACACAGGCGCCCCAGCGATCGGTGCCGGGTACGAGTTCACGCATCGGGGTCCACGGGGCCGGGCGGCCCTCCGGATCCTTGAGCACGACGTTGGCGGCGATCACGCCATGCCCTTCCCGGAAGAGCGTCGCGGTGACCTCGAAGATCTCGCCGACGACTGCCTTCGCGGGACGCCTGCCGCACTCGACGAGCGGGCGGACGTCCCTGACGGGGACGCGGCCGACGGCCGGGGCCGGGATCGGGCTCATGGGGTCTCACCTCCGCCGTGCTCGGGAATCGGCGCTGTTCCGAACGGGTACTGAACGAGTCCTACCGCCCTGCCGTGAAACGCTGCCCGGACGGCGGACCACGTCTGACGGAACGGGTCCGTCCGCTCTGGTCCTTACGGGCCTTACCGTTCTGTTCTTTACGGGTCTTACCGGTCTGCTCCTGCTTGGGACGGCCGGTCTGCTCCTGCTTGGGACGGCCGGTCTGTTCCTGCTTGGGACGGCCGGTCTGCTCCTGGAGGTAGGAGGGCAGGCTCGTCTGCAGGTAGCGCTCGGCGGCCGCCACGGCCTCGCGGGCGCAGCGCTTTCCCATCAGCACACACAGCGTGTAGCCCGAGTCCTCGAAGCTGTCCCGGGCCGCGCGGTCGGTCGGGGACGCGAGCATCACGCGTTCCCAGGTGCGGTAGCGCCGCAGATGTCTGGCCACCTCGTTCTTGGCGGGCAGCAGCATGTGCTGGTCCCTCCCGGCACTCTCGACGGAGCACGCTTCCCGGGGGAGGTCGTGCACGGAGGGGCATCGACACCTCACGGAGCCGATGCCTTCACTCATGGTGCACAGGTAACCACCAGGCGTCTTGTTGGTTCTTCAACTACCTCGGGGGTCGCTCGTGTTGCACGAATGGCGTAGCACTCCCACTCTGGAGCTGACTCAGAAGTGATTGTTGCTCACGCTTCGTGCTCGTGGGCGGGAGCTTCGCCGGTGAGGAGCCAACGACGATGAAGACCGCAGTGCCTCGCTACTACCACCTCGACGTGGAAGTCACTCCGGAACGGGTCGGACAGGTCGGGCGCGTCATGGCCGCCCACCTCCGGTTCTGGGACCTGGAGACCCTCGTCGGGCCCGTCTGCCACAGTGCCGAACTGCTGCTGCGCGCGATCGATGAACACGCGACGGACAAGAACACCTCGATCGAGATGTGGTGGAACGGTCAGCACCTCATCGCGGCGGCGGGCGCGAACGACCGGGAGATGCGCCCGGACCGGGAGTTGCGCCCCTGCCTGACCCGTATCGCCGCGCTGAGCGACGGTTGGGGCTGTTGTTCGACGGCCACCGGCAGCACGGTCATCTGGTTCACCCAGCGCGCGCCGGTCGACCAGAGCGTGCCCCTGGTGCCGACCGTGCCCGAGCCGGCCCTGCGCGAAGTGCGCCAGGTGCCCCGCGAGATGCTCGTCGCCGTGCTCGCCGGTTCGCCGGGCGGCGACGCGGCGGACGCGCGCGAGTGCACACAGTGACCCTACGGCCGCACAGGAAAGGGGTGCCCGTGTGGAGCGGGCACCCCTACCCGCTGGGCGCGTCCTTCGACGGCACCGGCACCAATTTCGCGCTG
Source organism: Streptomyces sp. NBC_01314 (assembly GCF_041435215.1). Taxonomy (NCBI): domain Bacteria; kingdom Bacillati; phylum Actinomycetota; class Actinomycetes; order Kitasatosporales; family Streptomycetaceae; genus Streptomyces; species Streptomyces sp. NBC_01314. The sequence goes on from NZ_CP108394.1 coordinate 10,143,492, forward strand.
TTCAGCGAGGTCGCCGAACGCGTCGACCTGGTCCTCGTGGACGACGGCGGCGCCCACCGCTCCGTCCCGCTCACCGAGGTCGACGGCTTCGTCTGGCACGGCTACCTCCCCGGCGTCGGACCGGGGCAGCGCTACGGCTACCGCGTGCACGGTCCCTGGGACCCCGCCGCCGGCCACCGCTGCGATCCGGCGAAGCTGCTGCTGGACCCGTACACCAGGGCCGTCGACGGGCAGACGGACAACCATCCGTCGCTGTACGAACCGGGTGCCGACAGTGCCGGGCACACCATGCTCGGCGTGGTCACCGACCCGTTCTTCGACTGGGGGGACGACCGTCCGCCCCGGCGCGCGTACGCCGACACCGTCATCTACGAGGCGCACGTCCGCGGCCTCACGCGCACCCACCCCGACGTCCCCGCCGAACTGCGCGGCACCTACGCCGGGTTGGCCCACCCCGCCGTCGTCGAGCACCTCACCTCGCTGGGCGTGACCGCGATCGAGCTGATGCCCGTGCACCAGTTCGTACAGGACGGCGTCCTCCAGGACCGGGGCCTCGCCAACTACTGGGGCTACAACACCATCGGCTTCTTCGCGCCGCACAACTCCTACGCCGCCCACGGCACCCGCGGTCAACAGGTCACCGAGTTCAAGTCGATGGTCAGGGCGCTGCACGCGGCCGGCCTCGAAGTGATCCTCGACGTGGTCTACAACCACACCGCCGAGGGCAACGAGAAGGGCCCCACCCTCTCCTTCCGGGGGCTCGACAACGGCTCGTACTACCGTCTGGTGGACGGCGACTGGGGGCATTACTACGACACCACGGGCACCGGCAACAGCCTGCTGATGCGGCACCCGTTCGTCCTCCAGCTGATCATGGACTCGCTGCGGTACTGGGTCACCGAAATGCATGTCGACGGCTTCCGATTCGACCTCGCGGCCACCCTGGCCCGGCAGTTCCACGAGGTGGACCGTCTCTCCGCCTTCTTCGACCTGATCCAGCAGGACCCCGTGATCAGCCGCGTCAAACTCATCGCCGAACCGTGGGACCTCGGCGAGGGCGGCTACCAGGTCGGCAACTTCCCGCCGCTGTGGTCGGAGTGGAACGGCAGATACCGGGACGCCGTACGGGACTTCTGGCGCGGCCGCCCGCACACCCTCGGCGAGTTCGCCTCCCGCCTGACCGGCTCCTCCGACCTGTACGAGCACAGTCGGCGCCGCCCGCGCGCCAGCGTCAACTTCGTCACCGCGCACGACGGCTTCACCCTGCGCGACCTGGTCTCGTACAACGACAAGCACAACGAGGCCAACGGAGAGGGCAACCGGGACGGCGAGAGCGTCAACCGCTCCTGGAACTGCGGAGCGGAAGGCCCGACCAAGGACCCGCGGATCCGTGCCCTCCGCGCCCGCCAGCAGCGCAACCTCCTGGCCACGCTGCTGTTGTCCCAGGGCATCCCGATGCTCTGCCACGGCGACGAGTCGGGCCGCACCCAGCGCGGCAACAACAACGCCTACTGCCAGGACAACGAGGTCTCCTGGCTCGACTGGCGGCCGGACGCCGAACGCCGCGCGCTGCTGGGGTTCACCCGCGACCTCATCGCCCTGCGCGCCGCCCACCCCGTGCTGCGCCGCCGCCGCTTCTTCCGCGGCGACACGGAGACCCGCGCGGACCAGCCGCTCCCCGACATGGTGTGGCTGCTGCCGGACGCCACGGAGATGACCGACACCGACTGGGACCGCTCCGACGCCCACTCCGTGGCCGTCTTCCTCAACGGCGACGCCATCGCCGAACCCGACCCCCAGGGCGGCCGGGTCGTCGACGACTCCTTCCTGCTCCTGCTGAACAGCCACTGGGAGCCGATGGACTTCCGCCTGCCCGGCATCGCGTACGGCGAACGCTGGGCGACCCTCGTCGACACGGCCGCGGAGCCGGACGGCGGCCCGGACGAGTCCGAGCACAAGGCGGGCGCGGAGATCACCGTCGAGGCCAGGGGGCTGGTGCTGCTGTCGCGGCCTTCCCGGGCCGGCTGACCCCGCCGGCGTCGCGGCGTTCCGGACCCGCCGACCCGCCGACACGTTGATCCCGCCGGTTCTCAGCCGGCGGTGGTCAGCGTTCGGTGCGTGAAGTGATCGTGAACTGGGCGCCGTCCGGGTCGCGGAGCACCGCCTCGTCCGCGACGTGTGTAAGGATCGTGCCGCCGTGGTGCTGGGCGGCCTCGACGCGGGCCGCCACGTCGGAGACGGAGAAGTGGACCTGCCAGTGCGGCCGGATCGTGGGGTCGGGCGCGGCTTCCAGCGCGCCGGAGGTGATCCGGGCCACGACCTCGCCCTCGCTGCGCAGGACGACCTCGTTGCCCTCGTAGTGGACCTCGCAGCAGCCCGGCCTCTCGGTGGCCCACTCCAGGACCTCGCCGTAGAAGATCGCGGCGTCGAACGCGTCGCGGGTGTGGAGCCGGATGAAGGCCGGGGCGGCCTTGCGCCAGGTCTCCCAGTCGGTGAAGAGCGCACCCTCCCAGATCCCGAAGGAGGCCCCGTGGCGGTCCGCCAGCAGAGCGGCCCGTCCGGGCGGGAAGGAGAGAGGGCCGACCGCGACCGTGCCGCCGCGCTCCCGGGCCCGGGACGCCGCCGCGTCCGCGTCCGACACGGCGAAGTAGGGGGTCCAGGCGACCGCCATCTGCCACAGGGACGCCACTCCGGCGATCCCGGCGACGGGCACCCCGCCCGCCAGCGCGATCCGGAAGTGGTCGCCGAGCTTCGCCGTGCGCCATCGCCAGCCCAGCACGGCGGCGTAGAAGGCTTCCGTGGCAGGCACATCCCGGCTGGTGAGGCTCACCCAGCAGGGGGCCCCGAAGACGGAATGGCTGGAGACGACGCTCTCCGCGCCCCCGAATTTGCTGTCGCTGTTCATGGCAGTCGTGTCCTGGTCTCGTCCGCCGGTACACCCCGGCCGCACTCCAGTCTCCAACCGGATCCGGGGCCGGTGCCCGTCGAGTACCCCGTGTCGGCGTTCCGACCCCGGTGGGGGCGCGATCTTCGGACGGCCGTTCGGGTGATGACCGGGAGTTCTGGCTTCTTACGGTGGGCCCCCTCGCGCATGCGCCACGCGCCGGACGACGGGAGGATTCGGCCTGTGGCCGACACAGGGGAGTTCCGCTCCCGGGCCGGCTGCCACCGGCTCGACCAGTGGCCCTACGCCGCCGCCGGCGCCGGTATCGGTCTGCTGCTCGCGCCCGCCTCGACGGACGGGGTGAACCGTTTCCTCAACGCCTCGTACGGCGAGGTCACCGGCATCACCCGGACTGTGCGCAACTACGCGGCGACCGTGGGCCTCGCGGTGTTCGGCACGGTCCTGACGCACGTCACCACCGACAACGTCGTCGAGACGCCGCGGTCCAGGGGGTGCCGGACGACGCGGCGCGGGAGGCCGCCCGCGGCATCGCCGAAGCGGTCGCCGGCAACCCGGACAGCCAGTCGCCGAGCGGCGAGGGCACCGTCGCCACGGCGACGCGCGACTCGATGGACGCCATCCGCATGGACTTCACCGAGGCCAACCAGTGGGTGTTCTACGGGATGGCCATAGCCCGTCGACTCCCGCCGCCTCTCGTGCGTGGCAGCCCCTCACGTCGACTCCCGCCGCACCAGCTCCGTCGGGAGGATCACCGCCGCCGGGTCCTCGCCGCCGATCTGGGCCAGCAGGACCCGCACCATCTCGTTGCTGATGCGGTCGTAGGGCTGGCGGATGGTGGTGAGGGCGGGGACGGCCTCCGTCGCCGCGGCCGAGTCGTCGAAGCCGCCCACCGACACGTCCTCGGGGACCCGGCGGCCCGCACGGCGCAGCGCCGCGAGCGCGCCCTGCGCCATCAGGTCGGAGGCCACGAACACGGCGTCCAGGTCGGGAGCCCGCGCCAGCAGGTGTTCGGTGCCCGCCTCGCCGCTGGCCCGGCTGTAGTCGCCGGAGACGATGAGACGCTCGTCGATCCCGACGCCCGCCTCCGCGAGCACCTCCTTGTAGCCGGCGAGACGGTCGACGCCGCCGGGGGTGTCCAGCGGGCCGGTCACGACGCCGATGCGGCGGCGGCCCAGCGACAGCAGATGGCGCACCATGTCACGGGCGCCGTCCCGGTCGTCGGCGGCCACGTAACTCACCTTGGAGCCGGGCGCCATGGGCTTGCCGCACTGGACGAGGGGGATCCCCGCCTCGCGGAGTTCCTGGGCGACCGGGTTCCCGGAGTGGCTGGACACCAGCAGCACCCCGTCGACGTGGCCGGCCGTGATGTACCGCGTGATCCGGCGCCGCTCGTCCTCCGTGCCGGCGACCATCAGCAGCAGCGGGATGTCGTGCGCGGCCAGCGCCTGGGTGCAACCGCGCAGCAGGACGTTGAAGTTGGGGTCCTCGAACAGCTTCTCCTGCGGTTCCGTCAACAGGAAGCCGATCGAGTCGGAGCGGCCCGTGATCAGCGAGCGGGCGTGCCGGTTCACGACATAACCCGTCCTGCGGATCGCGGCGTTGACCGCCTCGGCGGCCGTCGGGCTGACGTAGTGACCGCCGTTGAGCACGCGTGAGACGGTTCCCCTGGAGACTCCCGCCTCGCGCGCCACGTCGTGAATGGTCGGCGGTTTGCGCCTGCCCCCCGTGCTGCTCATGGTCATGACTTTACGGCTCCGGACAGCAGATCGAGGCTCCAGAACCGCTGGATGACCAGGAAGAGCGCGATGAGCGGGATCACCGCGAGCAGCGCACCCGTGATCACCAGGGTGTAGAGAGCCGGAGTGTTCGCGCCCTGTTCGAGGAGCGTGAACAGGCCCAGGGTGATCGGGAACTTCTCGTCGTCGCTGAGCATGATGTACGGCAGCAGGAAGTTGTTCCAGACGGCGACGAACTGGAACAGGAAGACCGTCACCAGACCCGGCACCATCATCGGCAGCGCGATCCGCGTGAAGATCCGCCACTCGCTCGCCCCGTCCATCCGGCCCGCCTCGACCACGTCGGAGGGGACGGCGGCGGCGGCGTAGATCCGGGACAGGTACACGCCGTACGGGGAGAGGATCAGCGGCAGCAGCACCGACCAGTAGCTGTCCGCCAGGTCCGCCTTCGCCATCAGCAGGTACTGCGGGATCGCGAGGATCACCGGTGGCATCAGCACGCCCGCCATCAGGACGTTGAAGATGGTCTCGCGGCCCCTGAAGCGGTAGATCGCCAGCGCGTAGCCGCTGACCGCGGAGACGGCCGTCGACAGGAGGGCGCCGAGGCCGGCGTAGAGGGCGGAGTTGCCCATCCACTGCCAGTAGATGCCGTCGCGGTAGGCGTTCAGGTCGGACAGGTTGTCCCCGAAGCCGCTGCCCGGCAGGAACGTGAACGTGGAGAACAGTTCGCTGCCCGACTTGGTGGCCGCGATCAGCACCCAGGCGACGGGGAGCAGACAGTAGACCGCGCCCAGCAGCAGGGTGAGCGTCGGGACGAGCGCGATCCGGCGGCGCAGCGGCGGCCCTTGGGCGGTGCCGGGAGTGGTCCCCGCCGCCGGGGCGGTCTTGTGGACGGCAAGAGAACTCATCGTGCTGCCTCCTGCTTGTTCCGGGAGTTCGCGGCCCTCAGGAAGCCGAAGGAGAGGATCAGGGTGGCCATGGCGATGATCACCGCGCCGGCGGCCGCCGAGTAGATGTCGCCCTCGCCGAAGGCGTCCCGGTACACCTTCATCAGCGGACTCCACGTCGTGGACACGGAGTTGGTGAGCGGCTTGAGGGTGGTCGGTTCGCTGAACACCTGGAGCGTGGCGATGATCGAGAAGAAGAAGGTGAGCACCAGGGAGGGCGCCACCATCGGGATCTTGATCCGCAGGGCGGTCTGCAGCGGTGTCGCGCCGTCCAGCTTCGCCGCCTCGTACACCTCGGTGGGGATCGCCTGCAGCGAGGTGTAGATGACGATCATGTTGAAGCCGGTGCCGCCCCAGATCGCGATGTTCGACAGCGCCGCGTACAGGCCGCCCCCGTCCAGCAGGTCCGGCTGGGGGAGCCCCAGCCTCTCCAGCACGAAGTAGAAGGGGCTGACGTCCGGGAGGTAGAGGAAGCCCCAGAGGAGAGCCGCCACGACGCCCGGGACGGCGTACGGCAGGAAGATCGCCAGCCGGGTGAAGGGGGCCAGCCTCACCTTGTCGCTGTCCAGCATCAGGGCGAGAACCAGCGCCAGACCGAGCATGACCGGGACCACGATCGCGCCGTAACCGAGCACGCGCAGCGCGCCGTCCAGCAGTTCGGAGTCGGTCAGGGCGTCGGTGTAGTTCTCCAGACCCGCCCAGACTTCGTACCGCGCACCCGACCCGAGGCCCAGGCCCCTGACCTGCACCTTGTGCAGGCTGAGCCAGACCGCGTAGCCGATGGGCAGCGCGAAGAAGAGGGCGAACAGGATCGTCGCGGGGAGGAGGAAGGCGTACGGGGCCCCCTTGACCCCGTACGACCTCCGGCGTGCGCTGGTCACTCCGCGACCTCGAAGCCCTGCTTCTTCATGTCTGCGACCGTGTCGTCCTGCATCGTCTTCAGGGCGGCGCCGAAGTCCGACTTGTTCTTGGCGGCGGCGCCGAACGCGTCCTTGAAGGTGGTGTACGCGACGTTGACGTTCGGGCCCCACGCGGAGGGTGCCGTGGTCTTCGCTATCTCGGAGGCCGTGGTGTAGAAGTCGGCCTGGTTGGAGAAGAAGGCCGGCGGCTCGGCGAACGCGTCACTGGTCTGCGCGGTCGTGGCGGCCGGGTAGATGCCGCCCTCCTTGGCCAGCGCGGTCAGCGCCTTGGGGTCCGTGTTCAGCCAGGTGGCGAACTTCGCGGCGGCGCCCTTGTTCTTCGAGTCCGTGGTGACCGCCGTCGAGGAGCCGCCCCAACTGCCCGTCACGTTCTCGGAGGACGACCACTGCGGCAGCGGCGCCACCTTCCACTTGCCCTGGGTGTCGGGCGCGGCGGTGGTCAGCGTGCCCGGCGCCCACACGGCGCTGACCCAGGCGATCTGCTTGCCGGTGTTGAGCGCCTTGTTCCAGGCCGGGGTGTACATCGGCTGGTTGTCGACGGCGCCCTCCTTGACCAGGCCGCCCCAGAAGTCGGCGACCCGCTGCGTCGCCGCGTCGTCGATGCCGACCTTCCACTTCTGGCCCTGGGTGGTCCACCACTCGGCGCCCGCCTGCTGGGCGAGACCGGCGAAGAGACCGGAGTCGTTCGCGGAGAAGGTCGTCAGATCGACGTCCGGGTCCTCCTTCTTGAGCTTCCGCGCGGTCTCGGCGAACTCCTCCCAGGTCTTCGGAACCGTGAGGCCGTACTTCTTGAAGAGGTCCTCGCGGTAGTAGAACATCATCGGCCCGATGTCCTGCGGTATCGCGTAGACGGCGTCCGAGCCCAGCGTGGTCTGCTGCCACACACCGTCGGCGAACTTGCCCTTGGCGTCGCCCGCGTCGCCCGCGATGTCGGCGACCGCGTCATTGCTGACCAGCGTCGGCAGCGCCTGGTACTCGGCCTGCACCAGGTCCGGGCCCTTGCCCGCCTTGTGCGCGGTGAGGATCTTGGTGACGAGGGTGTCGCCGGAGGCCTGCTTCTTCACCGTGACGGTGATCTGCTGCTCCTTGCCGGGACCCTTGTTCCACAGGTCCACGACCTTGTCCATGCCCGGCGTCCAGGTCCAGTACGTCAGCTTCGCCGGCCCCGACCGGTCCCCGCTGTCGTCGTCGGACCCGCCACAGGCGGCAAGTGTGGTGGCGCCGAGCGTGACGGCGACGGCAGTGGCCACAAAGCGCCGGTGCTTAGTGATGTTGGGCATGGATCTTTCTCCCCTGACCTGGGTCCTCGCCTGCTGCGAAGACCGTGTCATGCTTCTGTGAGCGTTCACAGTAGAGAAACATCCCGGACACTTGTCAATGGTTGTTGCTGTGCGGTTATGTTGGGCTCGCACCGCCGCCGTTGTGTGTGCACGTTCCCAGATGACCGACCAAACGGGAGAGATCCATGCCGGAGACCACCCCCACGGGCCTCACCAGGCTCGCCTTCGGTGGGGACTACAACCCCGAGCAGTGGCCGGAAACCGTCTGGCACGAGGACGTCCGGCTGATGCGCGAGGCCGGCGTCACGATGGTGAGTGTCGGCATCTTCTCCTGGGCCCTGCTGGAGACCGGGCGCGGGGTGTACGACTTCGCCTGGCTGGACCGCCTGCTCGACCTGCTGCACGAGAACGGCATCCGTGCCGACCTCGGCACCCCCACCGTCGTCCCGCCCGTCTGGTTCTACCGCGAGCACCCCGAGGCGCTGCCCGTGACCGCCGACGGCACCCGCTACGAGTTCGGCTCGCGCGGCGCCATCTGCCACAGCAACGCCGACTACCGGGCCGCCGCCGCCGACATCACCACCAAGCTCGCCGAGCGCTACGCCGAACACCCCGCGCTCGCCCTGTGGCACGTGCACAACGAGTACGGCGTCCCCGTCTCCGCCTGCTACTGCGACTCCTGCGCCGCCCACTTCCGCCGCTGGCTGGAGCGCACGTACGGCACGGTCGAGGCGGTCAACGAGGCCTGGGGCACCGCCTTCTGGGGCCAGCACTACACCGACTTCGCCCAGATCAACCCGCCGCGGGTGACCCCCACGGTCGGCAACCCGGGCCAGGCGCTGGACTACAAGCGGTTCGCCGACGAGACCATCCGCGAGAACTTCGTCGCCGAGCGGGACATCCTGCACCGCCTCGCACCCGGCATCCCGGTCACCACCAACTTCATGACCGCGCTCAGCCAGTGCGACTCCCTCGACTACTGGGCCTGGGGCCGCGAGGTCGACCTCGTCACCAACGACCACTACCTGATCACCGACGGCCGCCGCACCCACGTGAACCTCGCGATGGCCGCCGACCTCACCCGCTCGGTCGGCGGCGGCGCCCCCTGGCTGCTCCTGGAGCACTCCACCTCGGGCGTCAACTGGCAGGCCCGCAACCCCGCCAAGGCCCCCGGCCAGATGGCCCGCAACTCCCTCGCCCATGTGGCACGCGGCTCCGACGGTGCCATGTTCTTCCAGTGGCGGCAGTCCCGGCGCGGCGCCGAGAAGTTCCACTCGGCGATGCTGCCGCAGGCCGGCACCGAGTCGAGGGTGTGGCGCGAGGTCGTCGAACTGGGCGCCTCCCTCGACTCGTTGAGTCAGATCCGCGGCACCCGGACCGTCGCCGACGTGGCCGTCCTGTGGGACTGGCAGTCCTGGTGGGCGCAGAACCTCGCCTGGCGCCCCAGCGAGGACCACGAGGCCCGCGAGCGTGCCGACGCGTTCTACGAGGCCCTCTACGACCGCCACCTCACGGTCGACTTCGCCCACCCGGAAGCCGACTTGTCGGCCTATCCCCTTGTCGTCGTTCCGGCGCTGTACCTGATGACCGAAGCGGCGGGGAACAACCTCAAGGAGTACGTCGAGAACGGCGGCACCCTCGTCGTCTCCTACTTCTCCGGGATCGTCGACGAGCACGACGCCGTCCACGAGGGCCCGTACCCCGGCGCCCTGCGGGACGTTCTCGGCCTGACCGTCGAGGAGTTCTCGCCGCTGCTCGGCGGGGAGAACGTCCGTATCACCGGCCCCGACGGCTCCGAACTCACCGGTGACGTGTGGACGGAGTTCGTGGTGCCGCGCGGCGCCGAGCCCGTGTGGACCTACGCGGACGGGCTCGCCGCCGACCGGCCCGCCGTCACCCGGCACCGGCTCGGCGGGGGCTCCGCCTGGTACGTGTCGACCCGACTCGACGCGCACGGCCTCGACGTGCTCCTCGGCTGGGCCGCCGACGACGCGGGCATCGCGCCCCGCGCCGACCTGCCGCGCGACGTCGAAGTGGTCCGCCGCGCGGGGGAGTCGGGCGACTTCCTCTTCGCGATCAACCACACCGCCCTCGACACGAAGGTGCCGCTCGACACCGACGGCACCGAACTCCTCACCGGCGAACGCGCGGCGGGCCACCTCGCCGTACCCGCCGGCGCCGTCAGGGTCGTACGCCTCGACGCCTGACCACCCGATGTGGGCGGCGGCCGGTCACCGAGCCGTAGAGGGTGACGGCCGCCGCTCCCGACCCAGGGCCGACCACCGGCCGTGGGCCGGCCCCGGGGCGATCTCCGGCTCCGGGCCCCGCCCGGAGCCGCCCCGCCCCGGGCCCCCGCCCGAGGTTGGTCTCCAGCCCCGGGCCACCCCCGAACACCGGCCTGATCTCTGGGGACATCCGGCCGGTAACGGCGGCGCCGCGCCCACGGCCTTCGGGCGCGGCGCCGCCACAGCATCGCGCAACCAGATCCCCACCTTCGTCGAAGGGACGACGATGTTCCACGCGAGACGCGCCCTCAGGGCCCTGCTGATACCGCTGTTCGCAGGCCTGGCGCTCACCACCCTGCCCGCCACGTCGGCATCCGCCGCCTCCACGCTCACCAACGGGGGCTTCGAGTCCGGCGGCACCGGGACCGCGACGCCGGCCGGCTGGTCGACGTACTCGGCCGCCGGACAGAACTCCGCCTCCTTCACCGAGTCCGGTGGCCACGGCGGCAGTTACCGCCTCTCCCACTACGCGGCCTCGGCCTACAAGGTGGAGACCTACCAGTACCTGTCCGGCCTGACCAACGGGAACTACAAGCTCACCGCGTGGGTGCGCTCCGGCGGTGGCCAGAACTCCGCGTACCTCGCGCTGAAGAACTGCGGCAGCGCCGAACAGCGCACCGACATCCCGGTCTCCTCCAGCGGCTGGATCCGGATCGTCACCTCGATCGCGGTGACGAACAACCAGTGCACGATCAGCGTCAACTCCGACGCCAACGCCGGGAACTGGATCAACGTCGACGACCTGACCTTCACGTCCGGCACGACGGGCCTGACCGTCAAGGGCTCCGACGTGTCGTCGCTCATCAAGAGCGAGGCCAAGGGGGGCGTCTACAAGAACAGCTCCGGCACCACCGGCGACGCGCTCGCCATCCTCAAGAACGCCGGACAGAACTACGCGCGCGTCAAGGTCTGGGTGAACCCCGCCGACGGCTACAACAACAAGACACGCGTGCTCGCCGCCGCCAAGCGCATCAAGGCGCAGGGCATGAAGCTGCTGGTGGACTTCCACTACTCGGACACCTGGGCCGACCCGGGCGCACAGACCGTGCCGTCCCCGTGGACCGGGCACTCCTACAGCCAGCTGAAGACGGACGTCTACAACCACACCTACGACGTCCTCAACGCCCTCAAGTCCCAGGGCACCACCGCCGACATGGTCCAGGTCGGCAACGAGATCAACGGCGGCATGCTGTGGTCCGCCGGCTCCACCTCCAACTGGTCGCAGCTCGCCGGTCTGCTCAACTCCGGCTACGACGCCGTCAAGGCGGTCAACTCCTCCACCCAGGTGGCGCTGCACCTCGCCAAGGGCGGCGACCTGTCGGGCACCCGCTGGTGGTTCGACAGTGCGGTCTCCAACGGAGTGAAGTTCGACGTCATCGGCCTGTCGTACTACGGCTACTGGCACGGCACCCTCGCCGACTTCCAGACCACGCTGGACGACGCGGCCTCCCGCTACTCCAAGCCGGTGTTCCTCGCCGAGACGGCCTACCCGTTCCGCCTCGACAGCGAGGACTCCCACGAGAACATCATCGACCTGAGCAGTGAACTGGTGTCCGGCTACCCGGCCACGACCGCCGGTCAGACGCGGTGGATGAAGGATGTCGCGAGCATCGTCGAGGCCGTCCCGAACGGCCGTGGCCTCGGGATCTTCTACTGGGAGTCGACGTGGACCGCCGTCAACGGCAACGGCTGGGATCCGACGGACGCGGCGTCCGGGAACGGGTGGGAGAACCAGGCGCTGTTCGGGTACGACGACAGGGCGCTTCCGGCGGTGGCTTGGTTCAGCCATCGGTAGTGAGCCGGTTCTTCAGGCCGTGATGAATCTGCGGGCCGGTGAGGGCTGGTCGCGCGGTTCCCCACGCCCCTGAAAAGCAGTCGTGGGGCCGTACGCTTCGGCGTGCGGCCCCTCTGGCTGTTCAGCGGCCGATGAAGGTGTGCAGCGAGCCGGCCATCGCGGCCACGAAGGCGTCCCGGACCGGCTCCGGCACCCGGTCCAGCGACAGATACGGGTTGAGGTCCTCCAGTTCCACGAGCAGGAGGGCACCGTCCTCGGTACGGCAGGCGTCCACCCGCTGGATGCCGTGGTCGAGGGTGTTCCAGTGGATGAAGCGCCGCGCGAAGGCGAGGTCGGCCGCCGAGGCCTCGTAGGGCTCCAGCACCCAGCGCCGGTCGGGGTCGGGCGCGTACAGGGCGTACTGGAAGGCGTCGTCGACGTAGTAGAAGGACACCTCGTAGCGGAAGTCGACGCGAGGCTGCACCAGGACGTCACCCCAGGTCAGCCCCGCCAGTTCGGTACCGGTCACGAAGCGCAGGCCGATCGAGTCCGCGCCGGCCTTCGGCTTGACCGCGTACGAGGCGGACTCGGGCAGCGATCCCCGCTCCTCGGGCCGGTCGACGGTGGGGATGACCGGGTACCCGGCCTCGGTGAGGTCCAGCAGGTACTGCTTGCCGACCATGTCGGCCCGGCCGGTCAGCGGGTTGTAGACGCGGGTGCCGAGCACCGTCGCCCGCTCGCGGAAGGCGTCGTACGCCTCCTGGTGGTGCAGCACGGGCCCGCTGTTACGGACCACGACGGCGTCGAAGCCGTCCATCAGGGCCGCCGCGTCCAGCGGATGGCACAGGGCGAGATCGAACTCCGCGCGCAGTCGGGAGGTGAGGAAGATGTCCTCGTCGCCGTAGCGCCGTCCACGGGCCGGGTAGGCGAGGTCGGTGACGTACAGCAGGCGGGGGCGGGCGGGCACGGCGGTCTCCCTGGTCGGTGACGGCCAACCTAACCCGAGGTGACGAGAGACGGCCCGGCCCCCTGCCAGGATGGACCGGCGCGGGCATCGGACGGACGACCAGGAGGCGGACATGACGGGCGTGGCGGGCAGGACGGACTCACGGGGCGCCGAACTCGTACCACGGGCGTTCGTCGGGATCGGCGGGCGCGGGCCCGAAGACGTGATCGTCGACGAGCGCGGGCGGGTCCTGACCGGCGTCGAGGACGGACGAGTCCTGCGGGTGGACGGGCTCGCGGAGCCGGGGCGGGCACGGGTCGAGACCCTCGCCGACACCGGCGGCAGACCCCTCGGCCTCGAACTCCTCCCGGACGGCGACCTGTTGGTGTGCGACGCCGAGCGGGGGCTGCTGCGGGTCACGGCCGGCGACGGCACGGTACGCGTGCTCGCCGACGAGGTCGGGGGTGAGCCGATCCGGTTCTGCAGCAATGCCGTGGCGCTCTCCGACGGGACGATCTACTTCACGGTCTCCAGCCGCCGTTACCCCCTCCAGCTGGGGGTCCCCCCACGCCGTTCTAGGTAGTGGGGGAGGATCGGCGACATCGTCGAACACACCGGGACCGGGCGGCTGTCGCGCCTCGCGCCGGGAGAGGGGACGCCCGAAGTCGTCCTGGAGGGGCTCCAGTTCGCCAACGGCCTCGCCCCCTCCGCCGACGAGTCGTTCCTCGTGGTCGCGGAGACCGGCGCCCGGCGGCTCACCCGCGTCCACCTCACCGGGGCGAAGGCCGGCACGAGCGAGCCCTTCGCCGAGGACCTGCCGGGCACGCCCGACAACATGTGGCGCGATCCGGCGGGGTTGATCTGGGTGGCCCTCGCCGGACCTCGCATCGGCGCCCTCGACCGCCTCCACCGCGCCGGCCCGGCCGTACGCCACGCCGCGGGCCGGGTCGCGGTACGGGCACCGTTCCGGCCCCTCGGGTTCGCCGGTGTCATGGCGTTCGACGACGAGGGGAAGGCCGTCCACACCCTCGTCGACCACCGTTCCCGCTTCCGCATGGTCACGAGTGCCTGCGTCGCCGAGGGGCAGCTGATCCTGGGCAGCCTGGTGGAGCGGGGGGTCGCGGTGTGCGAGCTGCCGGGGAAGGCGGAGTGAGTGCCGGCCGCGATCGGTACCTGGCGCGTGCGGGGCCGGCGGCGGCGTTAGGCTGTTGACCGGCCGCGCCCCCCTCGCGGCGCGGCGGTGGGGCCCGCCGTACCCGAACCGCGGCACCGGTGCCGACAACGGTCCCTGCTTGCGACGGAGCGCGCCCGGCGGACACCCGGGCCCCGGCGAGTAGGAGACGCACGCCCATGCCAGCCCCGCACCCCGACGGGCCCGAAGCCTCCCCCTCACCGGACGCCCCAGTGGCCGACCCGCCCCGGCCCGCCCCCTGGCACGGCCAGGCACCCGTGGTCGCGGTCGTGGCGGTCGGCGGTGGCATCGGTGCGGCGGCCCGCTACGGCGCCGCTCTGCTCTGGCCCACCAGTGCCGCGGGTTTCCCCTGGACCACGTTCTGGGTGAACGTCGTCGGCTGCTTCGTGATCGGCCTCTTCATGGTGGCGATCACCGAGGTGTGGACGGTTCACCGCCTGGTCCGCCCCTTCCTCGGCACCGGAGTGCTCGGCGGCTTCACCACCTTCTCCACGTACGCCGTCGACATCCAGCGCCTGATGGAGGAGGGCCGCCCCGGCACCGCGCTCGCCTACCTCGCCGCGACCCTCCTCGCCGCCCTCACGGCGGTCTGGCTCGCGGCTGCGACGGCGCGTCGGGTGCTACGGACCGGACCCACCGCAAGGCGTGAGAAAGGTAAGAGGTCGTCGTGAACTGGGTGCTCGTCATCGTCGGCGCGATGGTCGGCGCGCCCCTGCGCTACCTCACCGACCGCGCCGTGCAGTCGCGGTACGACACGGACTTCCCCTGGGGGACGTTCGCCGTCAACGTCGGCGGATCCCTGATCCTCGGCATCCTCACCGGCGCCGCAGCGGCCGGTGCCGCCGGTTCCCACCTGCGGCTCGTTCTCGGCACCGGCCTGTGCGGGGCGCTCACCACGTACTCGACCTTCTCGTACGAGACCCTGCGGCTGGCCCGGGGCGGCGCCCGCTTCCACGCCGCCGTCAACGTGGTCGCGAGCGTGACGGCCGGGCTGGGGGCGGTCTTTGTGGGGCTGGCGGCGGCGCAGGCTCTCTGGTCCTGAGCGCGGCCCTTACCCGGCTGTAGTACGACTGCCTCCCCGGCGCGATCACGGTCGCCGTGCCCCGTCGCCGGTCACACCTCAGCCACACCCCCGTCAGTCATGCCCTCGCCGAGCGGAACTGGACCCCATGAGCACCATCAGCGTCGGTCAGGCCGTCGTCCTCGGAGCGGTGGAGGGGGTGACGGAGTTCCTGCCGGTGTCCTCGACCGGGCATCTGAAGATCACCGAAGGGCTCATGGGGATCCAGGTCGACGACAAGGCCGTCGTCGGGTTCTCGGCGGTCATCCAGGTCGGCGCGATCGCCGCGGTCCTCGTCTACTTCCGCGGCGACATCGCGCGGATCGGATCCGCCTGGTTCCGTGGGATCTTCGACGCGGGAGAGCGGCAGGACCGTGACTACCGGTTCGCGTGGTGGGTGATCGCCGCGACGATCCCGATCGTGGTCGTCGGGCTGGCCGCCCGGTCGCTCATCGAGGGGCCGCTCGCCTCGCTGTGGGTGGTGGCCGGTTCGCTGATCGTCGGCAGCGGGGTGATGTGGGTCGCGGAACAGGTGGGCCGGCGCAGACGCGCGGAGGAGGACACCCGGTTCCGGGACGCGATGCTCGTAGGCGGTTCGCAGATACTCGCTTTGCTCTTCCCCGGTTTCTCCCGCTCCGGCGCCACCATGTCCACCGCGCTGCTGCTCGACCTCGACCGGGTGGCGGCCACCCGCCTCTCCTTCTTTCTCGGGATCCCGGCCCTCACCGGCGCCGGGCTCTACGAACTGAAGGACGCCCTCGGCGCGGGGGTGGGCGCGGCCCCGCTGATCGTCGGCACCACCGTCTCGTTCGCGGTCGCGTACGCCTCCGTCGCCTGGCTGCTGAAGTTCGTGACCAGGCACTCCTCCAACGTGTTCGTGGCGTACCGGATCGTCGTCGGGGTCCTCCTCTTCGGGCTGCTCGGTGCGGGTGGCCTCAGCTGACGGCGCTCGCCCCGCGCCGCCGCCGGGTGCCGCGGGGCTGATCAACGACCGCCCGTGACCTGGAAGATCGAATCCGGGACCCCTTGACAGCCCCCTGCCGTCACCCGCAGGATCACCCCCGTGAACCTGTCAGACAGCCAGACAGGTGGCTCGGCACCCCGGCGCGTCAGCGCCATGGAAGCGGTGCTCACCCACCTTCGCGACGCCATCGAGCGTGGCAAGTACGCCATCGGGGACAAGCTCCCCTCGGAGGCGGAGCTCTGCCGACAGCTCGAAGTGAGCCGTCCGGTGCTCCGCGAGGCGCTGCGCGCGCTCCAGGTGATGGGCCTGACCCAGTCCCGCACCGGCAAGGGCACCTTCGTGATCGCGAACGCCGTCGAGGACCCCACCTTCGGCGACTACGCGGCGAGCGACCTGCTGGAGGTGCGCCGGCACGTGGAGATCCCGGTCGCCGGATACGCGGCGGCGCGCCGCACCCCGGAGAACCTGGACCGTCTGGCCCACCTCCTGGACCGGATGGAGCGGGAGACCGACACCACCGCCTGGGTCGCGATGGACACCCTCTTCCACCTGACCGTGGCCGAGGCCGCCCAGAACCCGGTGTTCCGCCGGGTGATCGAGGAGATCCGGGACGCGCTGGCCCGCCAGTCGGCCTTCCTCAACGAGCTGGGCGGCCGGCGCGAGCAGTCCAACCGCGAGCACCGGGCCATCGTCGAGGCGCTGATCGACGGTTCCGAACACGACGCGGTGGAGGCCATGTCCCACCACCTCGACCGCGTCGAGACCACCCTCACCGACATCGTGCGTTCCCCGCGCACGGACAGCTCCACGGAAGGCGGACGCGAGACGTGAGCGAGCAGTCCCTCGACAAAGACGTCGTACAGGCCGGACAGACCCCGGCGCACGTCGACGCCGGAGACGCCGGCTACAGCAAGTCCCTGAAGTCCCGCCACGTCAACATGATCGCCATCGGCGGCGCGATCGGCACCGGCCTCTTCCTCGGCGCAGGCGGCCGCCTCGTCGACGCCGGCCCGTCCCTCTTCATCGCGTACGCGGTCTGCGGAATCTTCGCCTTCCTCGTCGTCCGCGCCCTCGGCGAACTGGTCCTCTACCGGCCCTCGTCCGGCGCCTTCGTGTCCTACGCCCGGGAGTTCCTGGGCGAGAAGGGCGCGTACACGGCCGGCTGGATGTACTTCCTGAACTGGGCCACCACCGGTATCGCCGACATCACCGCGGTCGCCCTCTACACCCACTACTGGGGCATGTTCTCCGACATCCCGCAGTGGGTGATCGCGCTCATCGCGCTCGGCGTCGTCCTCACCGTCAACCTGATCTCGGTGAAGATGTTCGGCGAACTGGAGTTCTGGTTCGCGATCATCAAGGTCGGCGCGCTCGTCCTCTTCATGTGTATCGGCATCTGGCTGCTCGTCACCCAGCAGCCCGTCGACGGCCACACCCCGGGCCTGTCCCTGATCACCGACAACGGTGGTGTCTTCCCCAACGGCCTGTTGCCGATGCTGCTGATCATCCAGGGCGTCGTCTTCGCCTACGCCTCCGTCGAGCTGGTCGGCGTCGCGGCGGGCGAGACCGAGAACCCCGAGAAGATCATGCCGAAGGCGATCAACTCGATCATGTGGCGCGTCGGCCTGTTCTACGTCGGCTCCGTCCTGCTCCTTGCGATGCTGCTGCCCTGGTCGTCGTACAAGGCCGGCGAGAGCCCCTTCGTCACCGTGCTCTCCAACATCGGCATCCCGGCGGCCGGCGGCATCATGAACCTGGTCGTGATGACCGCGGCCATGTCCTCGCTCAACTCGGGCCTGTACTCCACCGGCCGCATCCTGCGCTCGATGGCGATGGCGGGCTCCGCCCCGAAGTTCACCGGTGTGATGAGCCGCAGCCAGGTCCCGTACGGCGGCATCCTGCTCACCAGCGGTATCTGTGTGCTGGGTGTCGGGCTGAACTTCGTGGTCCCGGCCGACGCGTTCGAGATCGTGCTCAACTTCGCCGCGATCGGCATCATCTGCACCTGGGGCATGATCATGATCTGTCACCTGGTGTTCTGGCAGAAGACCGAGAAGGGCGAGCTGACCCGGCCGAGCTACCGGCTGCCCGGCTCCCCGTGGACCGAACTGGTGACGCTGTTCTTCCTCGCGTCGGTGCTCGTCCTGATGTACGCGGACGGCGGTGCCGGCCGGACGACCGTGCTGTGTCTCCCCCTCATCGTGTTGGCGCTGATCCTGGGCTGGTTCGGCGTACGTCGCCGGGTCGCCCAGCAGTCGGCCGGAGCGAATAAGTGAAGCAGGCAGTGATGTACGACCCCACGACCACCGGCGCCGCGGCGATCCCTGCGGCTCCGGTGGCCGCGGCCCCCGTGATCCGGGAACCGCTCCACGCCCCCGTCGCCCACCTCGTACGCGGAGGTGTCATCGAGGGCATCCACTACGGCTCCGTCGTGGTGCTGGGTGCCGACGGGGAGGTGGAACTCCAACTCGGCGACATCGAGGCGGCGTTCTACCCCCGGTCGGCGCTCAAACCGGTCCAGGCCGTGGCCATGCTGCGCGCCGGACTGCCCCTGGACGGCGAACTGCTGTCCCTGGCCGCGGCCAGCCACTCCGGCGAGGAACGCCACCTCGCCGGAACCCGGCGCATCCTGGAGCTGGCCGGGGCCGCCGAGGACGATCTGCGCAACGTCACCGACCTGCCGTACGACCCGGCCGTCCGGGACGAGTGGATACGCGAGGGGAGGCAGCCCTCCCGTCTCGCGCAGAACTGCTCCGGCAAGCACGCGGCCATGCTCTACACCTGCAGACTCAACGGCTGGTCCCTGGACGACTACCTCGACCCGGCCCACCCGCTGCAGCAGGCCATCGCCGAGATCGTCGAGGACCTCACCGGGCAGGCCATCGCCCGGGTGACCGTCGACGGTTGCGGCGCTCCCCTCTTCTCCGTCTCCCTGCACGGCCTGGCCCGCGCCCTCGCCCGGATCACCACCGCCACCGAGGGCACACCCGAGCGCACGGTCGCCGACGCCATGCGCGCGCACGCCGAGATGGCGTCCGGCGCCGGGCGCGACGTCGCCGAGCTGATGCGGGCCGTGCCCGGACTGCTCACCAAGGACGGCTTCGAGGGCGTCCAGGCCGCCGCCCTCCCGGACGGCCGCGCCGTCGCCGTGAAGATCGCCGACGGCGCGAACCGGGCCCGGGTCCCCGTCACCGCGGCGGCCCTCGCCCGCGCCGGAG
This sequence comes from Streptomyces sp. NBC_01314, assembly GCF_041435215.1. Classification (NCBI taxonomy): domain Bacteria; kingdom Bacillati; phylum Actinomycetota; class Actinomycetes; order Kitasatosporales; family Streptomycetaceae; genus Streptomyces; species Streptomyces sp. NBC_01314. The sequence goes on from NZ_CP108394.1 coordinate 10,162,719, forward strand.
TCGATCCGGCCGCCCTCGCCGGCTTCGCGGGCGCCCCGCTGCTCGGCGGCGGTCATGTGGTCGGACACATCCGGCCGGCCAGGACGCTCGATCGGCTCCCGGACACCAGGGACATCTGAACCCGCTCGTGGAAGCCAAGGACATGTGAACCCCGGACCCCCGCGATCTCGTCTCCCTTCGAACCGCCTTGCGCGGGCGGCCCGCCCGCACCCCCCTCAAAGAAGAGGACCCGTACCGCCATGACCGCCGCAGTGACCCGCAGCGAACACGATCTGCTCGGAGACCGTGACGTCCCCGCCGACGCGTACTGGGGCGTGCACACCCTGCGTGCCACGGAGAACTTCCCCATCACGGGCACGCCGATCTCCGCCCACCCGCATCTGATCGACGCGCTGGCCGCCGTCAAGGAGGCCGCCGCCCGCGCTAACGAGGAACTCGGCCTGCTCGCCCCCGCGAAGGCCGCCGCGATCATCGAGGCCTGCCGGGAGATCCGCGACGGCAAGCTGCACGACCAGTTCGTCGTCGACGTCGTCCAGGGCGGCGCCGGCACCTCCACCAACATGAACGCCAACGAGGTGATCGCCAACCGGGCGCTGGAGCTGCTGGGCCACGCCAGGGGCCGGTACGAGTACCTGCACCCCAACGAGGACGTCAACCTCGGCCAGTCCACCAACGACGTCTACCCGACCGCCGTGAAGATCGCCACCGTCTACGCCGTGCACGGACTGCTCAAGGCGATGGCGGTGCTCCAGGACTCCTTCGCCCGCAAGGCCGTCGAGTTCCGTGACGTGCTGAAGATGGGGCGCACGCAGCTCCAGGACGCGGTGCCCATGACGCTGGGCCAGGAGTTCTCGTCGTACGCGGTGATGCTGGACGAGGACCGCAGCCGCCTGGCGGAGGCCGTAGAACTGGTCCACGAGATCAACCTGGGCGCCACCGCGATCGGTACCGGCCTCAACGCCCCCGCCGGATACGCCGAGTCGGCGCGCCGCCACCTCTCCGCGATCACCGGGCTGCCGCTGGTCACCGCCGCCAACCTGGTCGAGGCCACCCAGGACTGCGGCGCGTTCGTGCAGATGTCGGGTGTCCTCAAGCGCGTCGCCGTGAAGCTCTCCAAGAGCTGCAACGACCTGCGGCTGCTGTCCTCCGGGCCGCGCGCGGGCCTGAACGAGATCAACCTGCCGCCGGTGCAGGCCGGTTCGTCCATCATGCCCGGCAAGGTCAACCCGGTGATCCCCGAGGTCGTCAACCAGGTCGCCTTCGAGGTCATCGGCAACGACGTCACCATCACCATGGCCGCCGAGGCCGGACAGCTCCAGCTCAACGCCTTCGAACCGATCATCCTGCACTCCTTGTCGGAGTCGATCACGCATCTGCGGGCCGCCTGCCTGACGTTGGCCGAGCGGTGCGTCGACGGCATCACCGCCAACGAGGCCGAGCTGCGCGCTGCCGTGGAGAACTCCATCGGCCTGGTCACCGCCCTCAACCCGTACATCGGCTACACCGCGGCCACCGACATCGCCAAGGAGGCCCTCGCCACCGGCCGGGGCGTGGCCGAACTCGTCCAGGAGAAGGGCCTGCTGCCCGCCGAACGGCTCCAGGAACTGCTGAGGCCCGAGGTGCTCGCGGGCAGCGGCGACCCCCTGGCCTGACGTACCCAGGGGCCGGCCCATCCCCGCACCGTCCCACCCCTGACCTGCGACGACGCGCCAGGGCCGGCGCGGAAGGCACAATGGTGATCATGACAACGACGTCGTCCCTCACCTTCCAGCCGGTCCTGGAACGCATCGCCGAGGAGATCGAACGGACCCCGGGCCGCGGCCGGCCCGCCGACTACATCCCGGCGCTCGCGGCCCGCGACCCGCGCAGCTTCGGCATGGCCGTCGCGGAGCTGGACGGCACGGTGTACGGCGTGGGGGACTGGCGGGAGCCGTTCTCCACGCAGTCCATCACCAAGGTGTTCACCCTCGCCCTCGACCTGGCCCGCGAGGGCGACGCCCTCTGGGAGCACGTGGGCCGCGAGCCGTCCGGCAACCCCTTCAACTCCCTGGTCCAGCTGGAGTACGAGAGCGGCATCCCGCGCAACCCGTTCATCAACGCGGGCGCCCTCGTCGTCACCGACCGCCTGCACACCCGCACCGGGGACGCGGCCGGCACGCTGCTTTCCTTCCTGCGGTCGGAGAGCGGCAACGCGGACCTGGACTTCGACGCGCAGATCGCCGCCTCCGAGTCCGCGCACGGCGACCGCAACGCGGCCCTCGCCCACTTCATGGCGTCGTACGGCAACATCGACAACCCCGTACCGGCCCTTCTCGACCAGTACTTCCGGCAGTGCTCCCTCACCGCCTCCTGCGCCGACCTGGCCCTCGCCACCACCTTCCTCGCCCGCCACGGCGTCCGCGCCGACGGCACCCGCCTGCTGACGCGGAGTCAGGCGAAGCAGGTCAACGCGGTCATGCTCACCTGCGGCACGTACGACGCGGCCGGCGAGTTCGCCTACCGCGTGGGCCTGCCCGGCAAGAGCGGGGTGGGCGGCGGCATCATCGCCGTCGTACCGGGGCGCTGCACGCTCTGCGTGTGGAGTCCGGGGCTGGACGAGCGGGGCAACTCGGTGGCGGGAGTGGCGGCACTGGACCGGTTCACGACCCTGACGGGAGTGTCCATTTTCTGACTTGCCCTGCTGCTGTGGCTGCCGGTCGGTCAGCCACGGGCGAACCGGCCGTTCCTGAGCCGTAGCATCAGCGCCACGGACGCCGCGCCGAACCCGGCCGCAGCCGTGATCGCGCCCGCCACCGGCCAGCCGGAGGCGGTGACCTCTTCCTTCGCCTCGCGGACGGGCAGCGGTCCGGGGCCGGCCTGAGGGGCCGCAGCCGGGCGCGGCAGGAGCGAGCCCACGGCGTCGACGCGCCCGGCGGCCCGGAAACCCCAGTCGAGAAGGGAGCGCGCCTCCTCGTAGACGGCGTAGCCGCCGCCCGACCGAGGGCGCATCACCGTCACGACGAGGGTGCGCCCGCCCCTCTTGGCGGCGGCGATCAGGGTGTTGCCCGCGTTGCTGGTATAGCCGTTCTTGACGCCGATCAGCCCCGGATAGCGCGCGACACCGGCGCCGGTGAGCAGCCGGTTGGTGTTCTGGATGCCGTACGACCAGCCGCCCGCCGGGAACTTCGCGGTGGCCGTGGCGCAGTACCCGGCGAACTCCGCGTTGCGCAGCCCGGCCCGCCCGAACACCGCCAGGTCGTACGCGGACGACACCTGGCCGGGCGCGTCGTACCCGTCGGGCGAGACGACACGCGTGTCCCGGGCGCCCAGGGAACGGGCCTTGTCCTGCATCTGCTCGGTGGTGGCCTTCCAGCCGCCGTTGAGGGAGGCAAGGACGCGCACGGCGTCGTTGCCCGAGCCGAGGAAGACACCGCGCCACAGGTCGGCCACCCGGTAGGTGTGGTTCTCCTTGACGCCGACCAGGCTGCTCCCGGCGCCGATGCCCGCCAACTCCTTGGCCTCGACCGTGTGTCTCAGGCCCGCCGGGAGACCGGGCAGCACGGTGAGCGCGAACAGGGTCTTCAGCGTGCTCGCCGGCGGCAGTCTGCGGTGCGCGTCGTGCGCGGCGAGCACCGCGCCGCTGTCGGCGTCCGCCACCAGCCACGACACCGCGGTGAGGTCCTGCGGAACCCGGGGTGCCCCGGCCCGTGGCCGTACCCGCGTCCCGGGCCGGTGCAGCGACGGCGGCTCCTGCGCGGCCTTGGCGTCCTGCGCGCCCGCCCAGGCAGGGAGGCCGGCACCTTCCGGGTTCGTCGCGACGGCCAGGGCCCCGAGCGTGCAGACGGCGGAGCAGCAGATGGCGATGCGGGCAACACGGGGAACGCGGGATGGGAATCCGATGGTCATACCGCAAACGTAGGAACGGTCGCGCCGTGGACCGGGGTGCCAGGGCCGGTCGCGCGCATCGAGCACCCGGATGCCTCATGTCATGCGGCCGGCAGCGTGGGCTGCACCTGCCGCAAAAAAGTCGCGTTGTCCGGTGTGGCGCGCATCCGTTCGAGCAGTGTTTCGAGGTTCGCCTGCCCCTCGCGCGACCGCAGAGCCCGCCGCAGCCCGCGTACGGCCATCAACTCGCCCGGTGTCAGCAGGAGTTCTTCGCGGCGGGTGCCGGACGGGTTGATGTCGACGGCGGGGAAGACGCGCCGGTCGGCGAGGGCTCGGTCGAGGCGGAGCTCCATGTTGCCGGTGCCCTTGAGCTCCTCGAAGAAGAAGTCGTCGGCGCGGGACCCGGTCTCCACCAGGGCGGTGGCCAGGATGGTGAGGGAACCGGCCTCCTCGGTCAGCCGGGCGGCGCCGAAGAGCCGCTTGGGGCCTTGCAGCGCGGCGGCGTCGACACCGCCGCTCAGGGTGCGGCCTCCGGAGGCGGCCGCGTTGTTGTGGGCCCGGCACAGCCGGGTCAGGGAGTCCAGCAGGATCACGACCTCCTCGCCCTGTTCGACGAGTCGCTTGGCGCGCTCCACGACGTGTTCGGCGAGCGCGATGTGCTGCTTGGGGGACCGGTCGAACGTGGAGGCGTACACCTCGCCCCGCACGGAGCGCCGCATGTCGGTCACCTCCTCGGGCCGCTCGTCGAGCAGCACCACCATCAGACGGGCCTCGGGGTGGTTGGCGGCGATCGCGGCGGCCACCTGCTGGAGCAGTACCGTCTTGCCGGTCTTGGGCGGGGCCACGATCAGCCCGCGCTGCCCCTTGCCCACGGGGGCCAGCAGGTCGACCAGACGGCCCGTCAGGCCGCTCGCGGGGTGTTCGAGCCGCATCCGCTCGCGCGGGTGCAGCGGGGTGAGGTCGTGGAAATGCGGGCGGCCGCGCAGCTCTTGGGGCGTACGGCCGTTGATCCGCTCGATGTCGGTGAGGGCGCGTCGGCTGTCGCGTACGCCCTCGACGGTGTCGCCCTTGCGCAGTCCGTACCGGCGGATCAGCGCGGCGGGGACCTGCGGGTCGGAAGGGGTGGTCAGGCCGCACTCGGCGCGCAGGTGTCCCTGCCCGCTCTGTGTGATCTCCAGGACGCCGGTGACCCGGGCCGGAGGCTGCCGATCTGTGGAAGTGCGTTCGAGTGTGGTGGTGGTCATGGATGGGGGTCCTTTCGAGGACGTGAGGAAAACGCATGGGGAAGGGAGGGGGAAGCACACACCCGGGGTACGGCCGAGCCGTTCACGGCCGCGTGAGAGGCGGCGTGTGTGTCGCGGGTGATGCGGGGAAGCTGACGGCCGGTCGGGAATCGACGGGCGGCTCAGCGGAAGAGATCTCAGATTCCTGGAGAGTGGCACCGGCGCCCGAAAGTGGGCGATACACACGTGCCAAGGCGAGTGTACCACCATGGGTGGTCGGCTGTTGGGGAGTTCCTTACCGATGGCTTACCCGTGGCCTTTGAACTGATCTCGCGGACCCGTCGTACAGATGGGGGCACCGCCAGCGGTCTTCGCACGGAAGGAACGTCGCGTGTCGCTCTTCACGCGCTCCAGCCCATCACCCGCCACGGACGCCACGGACACCACGTACGAGACGGACGAGACGAGCAGGCGGCCGACGGCGGACGTGTCGGCGTCGGACGATCCCACCGCGGGCGCTCCGGCGCGGACCGGCGAACCCGTCCGTCGATGGCGGAGGTACCGGACGGCGTTCCGGGACAAGTACCCGCTCGCCACACGCGGTCTGTCATGGGGCGTCACCGCGCTGGCTGCCGCCCTGGTGTTCTTCGCGTTGCTCATGCCGGGCAAGGCCGAGTTCTTCGAGGCGCGGCAGTTCCTGCGGATACCGGTGGAGCCGATCCTCGCCGCCGCCCTGTTGATGGTGCTGCCACGCCGGCCGAGGCTGGTCGCGGCGGTCGCCATCGGGGTGGGCCTGGCCGCGCTGGTCGTCGTGAAGGCCCTGGACATCGGCTTCAACCAGTTCCTCGGCCGCGGCTTCAACGTGGTCCTCGACTGGGGGCTGCTCGACGACGCCGAGTCGTATGTCAAGGACACCCTCGGCTCCACGGGCGCGCGGGTCGCCGTGGTCGGTCTGGTGGCCGGGGTGCTGCTGCTGTTCGTCGTCATGGCACTGGCGGCGGTGCGGCTCGTGAACCTCCTGGTCCGCGACCGGGACCGGGCGACCAAGGGCACGATCGTCGCCGGCACCGTGTGGATCACCTGCGCGGCTCTGGGCCTGACGCCCATCGAGAACACGGCGGTCGCCTCCAGGAGCACCATCGGTTTCGTGCAGGACCGCTGGGGCCGGGTCCAGGAGACCCTCAGGGACGAGGCCGCGTTCGCCAAGGAGGCCAGGAAGGACAGGTTCGCCGACGTGCCCGGCGATCAGTTGCTGACCGGGCTGCGCGGCAAGGACGTGCTGATCACCTTCATCGAGAGCTACGGGCGCGCCGCCCTGGAGGACCCGGCCGTCGCGCCCGGCGTGGACGCGGCCCTCGACGAGGAGGGCGAGGCGCTGACCAGGGCGGGGTTCGCGGCGAAGAGCGGCTGGCTGACCTCCGCGACGTACGGTGGCAGCAGCTGGCTCGGCCACTCGACGTTCCTCACCGGCCTGTGGATCGACAACCAGAGCCGCTACCGCACGGTCACCGCCGGCGAACGCCTCACGCTGCCGGGCGCGTTCCACAAGACCGGGGCCTGGCGGACGGTCGGCATCGTGCCCGGGGTGCAGAAGAACTGGCCGGAGGGCGACTTCTACGGCCTCGACAAGGTCTACGACTCCCGCGATCTCGGCTACCGGGGGCCGAAGTTCAGCTGGTCGACCATGCCCGACCAGTACGCGCTCACCGCGTTCGAACGCCTGGAGGCGGCCAAGGAGGGCGACAAGCCGCTGATGTCGGAGATCATCCTGACCTCCAGTCATCAGCCGTGGGCGCCGCTGCCGAAGATGGTCGGCTGGGACGAGGTCGGCGACGGCTCGGTCTACAAGGACATCGAGAAGGCGGGCAAGGACCCGGCGGACGTCTTCACCGACCCCGTCAAGGTGAAGGAGGAGTACGGCAAGTCCGTCCAGTACTCCCTGCACAGCCTCCTGCGGTACGTGGAGAGGTACGGCGACGAGAACACCGTGCTGGTCTTCCTCGGCGACCACCAGCCCATGGCGAGCGTCAGCGGCAACGGAGCCGGCCATGACGTACCCGTCACCATCGTCGCCCACGACCCGAAGGTCCTCGACCGGATCGACGACTGGGGCTGGTCCGACGGTCTGCGGCCCGGCGACGACGCCCCGGTCTGGCGCATGGACTCCTTCCGCGACCGCTTCCTCACCGCGTACGGCGAGGAGCCGAACGTGGCCCGCTCGCCCTCGCCGTAGAGGTCCGCGCCGTGTGAGCGGCTGCCCGGAGCGGGACTCCGGGCAGCCGGCCCCGACGACTATCCGCCGAGCTCGAAGATCCCGTATCCGAAGCCCCGCGCGGTGATCGTGCCGCCCACGATGTCCACGCCCTGCCCCTCCAGAGCGCTGTGGACGGGGGGCGTGTACAAGCAACTGGCCTTGTGACGCTGCGGGTTGACGATCACCAGATACCTCCCGCCCCGGACGTACACGAACGGATACCCCGCGTGCACCACCTCCACCGAGCCGCCGTGGCCCAGCTCGGGTGTACGCCTGCGCAGGGCGATCAGCCGGCGTACGAGGTGGAGGAGCGAGGTGTCGTCGGCGCGCTGGGCGGCGACGGTCGGGCGGTCCGGGGAGGGGTCGACGGGGAGGTAGAGGCGGTCGGCGGGGGCGGGGGAGAAGCCCGCGTTCGGGCCGGCGTCCCACTGCATGGGGGTGCGGGAGCCCGCGCGGTTGTAGCGAGGGCCGAGGACGCTGCCTTCCTTGTCGGGCAGGCCCGGCACATAGCGCATGCCGATCTCGTCGCCGTAGTAGATCGCCGGGAGCGTCGGCCAGGTCAGCTGGAAGGCGAACGCGGGGGGAAGCTGATCGGCGGTGCGGGGGCCGCAGTTGAGGCGGGAGAAGTCGTGGTTGGCGGTGGGGAGCGAGATGGCGCCCGCGCCGTCGACGGCCGTGGACGCCTGGTGCCAGGCTTCGACGAAGGGACGCGGCGAGCCGTGGCCGCTCGCGTCGAAGAAGCAGTCGAGAGGGTCCCAGTTCTCGTGGACCGTGCCCCCGCCGTTGTTCCACAGCGAGCGCAGTGCGAGGCCGTCGGAGGGACCGCCGAAGTGGAGGAAGAAGTCGGCGTGGAAGCCGGCCGGGATCGACACCTCCGGCTCGCCCCACTCGGCGAGCAGCACGGCGTCCGGGTGGGCGGCGTCCAGCCAGTGCCGCAGCTCCGTCCAGACACGGGCGGTCTCGGCCTTGTCCGGGTCGTCCTTGACGAGCGAGGCGGCCATGTCGACGCGGAAGCCGGAGAGGCCGAGCCCCAGCCAGTGGTCCATGATCGTGCGGAGGGCGTCGCGGTTGGCGCGCGGGCCGTCGGCGTCGACCGGCAGCCGCCACGGCTCGGCCGGATTCTCGCGCGCGTAACCGAAGTTGAGGGCGGGCTGGGAGTCGAAGAAGTTCGGGAGGTACGCACCCGGGCGGGTGCCGGGGGAGGCGACGAAGCCTTCCGGGCGGCCCTGGGTCGTCCAGATGTAGCGGTGGTCGTCCGGGTCGTTCGCGGCGGCCCGGAACCACGGGTGGTCGATGGACGTGTGGCCGGCGACGAGGTCCAGCAGAATCCGGATGCCCCGGCGGCCCGCCTCGTCGACGAGCTCGGCCAAGTCGTCGTTCGAGCCGTAGCGCGGGGCGACGCGCAGATAGTCGGCGACGTCGTACCCGGCGTCGCGGAACGGCGAGAGGAAGCAGGGGTTCAGCCAGACGGTGTCGACACCCAGCCAGGACAGATGGTCGAGGTGGTCGGTGATCCCCGCGAAGTCCCCGATGCCGTCCCCGTCGGAGTCGGCGAAGGACTGCGGGTAGATCTGGTAGAAGACGGCGTCGGCCAGCCAGGTCGGGGCAGGACGGAACGAAGTCATGTCCTGGACCATAGGCGAGGGCACACGCCGGCCGCTGCCCCGAGCCAAGGCCTAAGCTGACATGATGTTCACCCCGCAAGGCCCCAGCCTCCGCGAACTCGCCGTTCAGGCACTCTCCTCCGTCGAACACGGCTACGACCTGCTCGCACCCAAATTCGACCAGACCCCGTTCCGTACGCCGGACTCCGTCCTGGAGGCGGTGGAGTCGGCCCTGTCGTCGATGGGCCCGTTCGACCACGGGCTGGACCTCTGCTGCGGCACCGGGGCCGGCATGGAGGTGCTGCGCGGGGTGTGCCGGGAGAGCGTCACCGGCGTCGACATCAGTGCCGGGATGCTGGCGGTGGGGAGGGAGCGGGTGGGCTCCGGCACGACCCGCTCCGCGGGCCCGCACGTTGCTTCCGTCCGCTCGGGCGGCCTGAGTTCGGCCACCCCCGGCTCCGCGGGCCCAGGGGCCGCTTCCGCCGACTCGGAAGGTCCGGGTCCGGCCGCCCCCGGCTCCGGTGTCCCCCGCGTCTCCTGGGTGCGCGGTGACGCCCTGGCCCTCCCCTTCGCGCCCGTCTTCGACCTGGCCGTCAGCTTCGGCGCGTTCGGGCACTTCCTGCCGGAGGAGTTGCCGGGCCTCTTCGCCGAGGCGCACTCCGTGCTGCGGACGGGCGGACGCTTCGCTTTCCCGTTGCCCGCACCCGCCCCGCCCAACTCCCCCTGGTACTGGGCGGCCCTGGGCTTCGACGCGGCGATGCGGGTGCGCAACGCGGTCTGGCGGCCGCCGTTCGTCATGTACTACCGGCCGTTCCGGCTCGGCGTCGTACTTCGTGAGCTGGAACGCGCCGGGTTCGACGTGGAACTGTTCGCGCTGCCCGAGTTCGGGCGGCGGCCCGACGGCAGCCCGCGCTGCCGGATGGTCGTGGCCACGCGCAAGGGGTGACCCGCCATGAGGCCGCCGGGCCCGGAGGAGTCGGCCAGGGCCGGGCGGCGCGCGTCAAGGGATGGCACGGGTCAACGGGTGGCTTGCGCCGCCGACTTGATCAGCGGGACCCCCTTGTCCGGGTGGGACATCATCGCCACGCGCGAGGAGCCCACCTCGATGGTGTGCGAGCCCGCCCGCTTCGCCTCGGAGCGCTCCAGCGTGGGGGAGGTCGTCTTGTCCTTCGTGGCCCCCGGTCTCCGCGGGTCGTCACAGCGGGCTCCGGCCGTTCCCGGTCTCTCCCTGTGCGGTCAGAGCGCGCTGTACAGCGCCTCGACGAGGGCCATCTTGCGCGGGTCGTCGGCGATGTGCGGGCCCATGCGGTTCATGACATAGCCGAGGGAGACGCAGGCCTCCGGGTCGGCGAGGCCGCTGGAGCCGCCGTAGCCGTCGTGGCCGAAGGCCCTCGGGTTCGGCCCGTACGAGCCGTGCGGGCCGCTCAGCCACAGCCCGAGCCCGATCTCCGTGTCCCGGCCCAACCCGACGCCGAGCACCAGGTCACGGCAGGCGCCCTGGCCCTCGCGGACCCGCTCGGCCGCCTCCGGCGACAGCACCCGCCGCCCGCCCCAGGTGCCGCGCAGCGCGAGGATCCCGTACAGCGCGGCGACCGCCCGGGCGGTGCCGTGGCCGTTGGCGGCCGGGACCTCGGCGGCCCGCCACTCGGGGGTGTTGGCCTCGGCGGCGCCGATCAGCGGGTTGGCGAGAGCGGCCAGCGCCGTGGGCGTCAACTGGGCGAAGACCGCGGCCTGTTCACTGGTCGTCGCGGTCGGCGGATGCACCAGCTCGGCCGCCCGCGACGCCTCCGCGTAGGGCAGGCCGATCGTGAAGTCGAGACCGAGCGGTCCGGTGACCTCGCGCGCCAGGAAGGCGCTCGGCAGCAGCCCCGACACCCGCCGGACCACCTCGCCGACGAGGAAGCCGTATGTCATCGCGTGGTACCCGGACCGCGTGCCCGGCTCCCACCAGGGCTCCTGCGCCGCGAGCCGCTTGACCGTCAGCTCCCAGTCGCAGAGCTGCTCGAAAGAGAGCGGTTCACGCGGCCCCGCGAGCCCCGCCCGGTGCGACAGCAGATGCCGCACGAGCACGCCCTCCTTGCCGGCCGCCGCGAACTCCGGCCAGTACGCGGCCACCGGGGCGTCCAGGTCGAGCAGGCCCCGGTCGGCGAGGATGTGCGCGCACAGCGCGGTCGTGCCCTTGGTCGTCGACCACACGTTGACCACGGTGTCCCGCTCCCAGGGGCGGGACCGTGCCGCGTCGGCCCAGCCGCCCCAGAGGTCCACCACGGTCTCCCCGCGCAGCGTCACGGTGACCGCCGCCCCCAGCTCGTCACGCTCGCCGAAGTTCTCCTCGAACGCGCTGCGCACGGCCTCGAACCGTGCCTCGCAGTGACCCCGCACCTGAGACTGGGACATGAACCCTCCGTCGTCCGTCGTCCGCCGCCGTTCGCCGGGGCGAGGGCCGCCCGGTCTCCCCGAACATACCGACTGGTCGGACAGGAGGGAAGCCGTGCGACGGAACCGTCGCCACCGGCAGGGGCCTCGGGGGATGAGCAGGGGGCGGGCGGGCTCCGTGCGGACCGCGATCAGGTGCCGGCGGTCCGGGTCTCCACCGCCGGACCGGCCGCGTCGAACCGTACGCAGAGACAGTCCGCGAGGGTCCTCGCGCTGCTGTAGGCCTCGACAGCACCCGGCCCCGGCGACCGCCAGAGCGTCGTCATGGGCGGTTCTCGCACACTGCCACACCCCGCCCCGTGGGCGCCCTGCAGCCCGTTTCGGTTCCGTCAGAGCCGCGAGGCCAGCCAGCGCAACTTGACCGCCTCCTGGAAAGGGCCGCCGCCCTCGTGGTCGTTGAAGTCGTAGACCTCGATGCGCTTGTTGGCCTCGGCCCAGGCGTTGAACGCCGCGAAGACCGTGGACGGCGGGCAGGTCTGGTCCTCCAGGGCCGCCGAGAACAGGGCGGCGGCCCGGCCGCGCGCGGCGAAGTGCACGGCGTCGAAGTAGGCGAGGGTGCGTCCGACCTGCTCGGTGCGGCCGCGGTGGGTCTTGAGGTACTTGCCGATCTCGCGGTAGGGGTCGCGGTCGGTGATGGTGGTGGAGCGAGGGAAGTCGCACAGGAACGGCACGTCGGGCGCGACCGCGACCAGGTCGGGGACGAGTCCGCCGACGGCGATGGCGATGCCGCCGCCCTGGCTGGAGCCGACGACGGCCGTGCGCGCCGCGTCGGTCAGCGGGTGGGAGCGGGCGGCCTCCACCGCGCGTACGGCGTCGGTGTAGACCCGGCGGTAGTAGTAGTTCTCGGGGGCGTCGATGCCCCGGGTCATGAAGCCGGGGAAGGCGGGGGCGCCGGCCACCGGGTCGGGGGTGTCACCGCCTCCGCCCCAGGCGCTGCCCTGGCCCCGGGTGTCCATCACGAAGTGGGCGTAGCCCGCCGAGGCCCACATGAGGTGGGTGTGGGGCAGGCCGCGGCCACCGCCGTAGCCGATGAACTCCACGACGGTGGGCAGCGGTTCGGTCGCCCCGGCCGGGATGACCAGCCAGCCCTTGACCGGGTGCCCGCCGAACCCGGCGTAGGTGACGTCGTACACCTGGATCGTCTTCAGGTGGGTCTCGACCGGCTCGAATCGGGCGTCGAGGTCGTGCTCGCGGGATCCCTGGAGCGTCTTCGCCCAGAAGGCGTCGAAGTCCTCGGGCTCCGTCGAAGCGCTTCGATAGCCATGGAGCTCGTCCAACGGCAGGTCGAACAGGGCCATGAAGGACCACCTTTTTGAGTTCTGAGGTGCGGATGATCACACCGTACGTGGGACGCCGCGGGCCCGCCAAGGGCGTTTTCCGGGCCCGCGACGACCCCACGTCTCACCTCCGGTCGGTCCCGGGGCTCACCTCTGGTCGGCCCCGACCAGGGCCCGGACCTCGAAGTCCTCGTACACGCTGTCCTCCTGCCGGGGACCGAGGAGGGAGCCGAGCCAGCCCAGCAGGAAGCCCGCCGGGATCGACACGATGCCCGGGTTCTGCAGCGGGAACCACGCGAAGTCGGCGTTCGGATACACCGAGTCGGGGGTGGAGGAGACGACCGGCGAGAACAGGACGAGCAGAACGGAGGTGACCAGGCCGCCGTACAGGCTGAGCAGGGCGCCTCGGGCGGTGAACCCGCGCCAGAACAGGCTGTAGATGATCGTCGGGAGGATGGCGGACGCGGCGATCGCGAAGGCCAGGAACGCCAGGGTGGCGGTGTTGGTGCCCCAGGCGAGGAGGGCGAACATCATGCTGAGGACGCCCAGGGCCATCGCGGCGATCCGGGCGACGCCCAACTCCTGCGTCTCCTTCGCCTTTCCCTTGCGGAGCACCTCGCCGAAGAGGTCGTGGGCGACGGACGAGGCGGCGGCGAGCATGAGACCGGCGGCGACGGCGAGCAGGGTGACGAAGGCCAGGGCCGAGACGATCGCCGTGAGGACCTCACCGCCGAGTTCGTGGGCGAGCAGCAGTACGGCCGCGTCGCCCTTGTGGTCGATGTCCGAGATGGTCTCGCGGCCCACGACGGCGGTGGCGCCGAGCCCGAGCACACCGGCCATCAGGCACACGAATCCGACGAGACCCACGGCCCACACCACCGAGGCGCGCAGCACCCGGGTCCGGCGAGGCGCGAACATCCGCATCATCACGTGGGGGAGCGCGGCCAGCCCGAGCACGATGGCCAGTTGCAGACTGAAGAAGTCGATCTTGCTGATGGGGCCCGCCCCGTAGCGCAGGCCCGGCTGGAGGTACGCGTCGCCCAGCCCGCTGCCCCCGGTCGCGGACGCCAGGAGCCCGTCGATGTTCCAGTCGAAGCGGTTCAACACCAGCACGGCGACCACCGTGACACCGGCGACGAGCATCACGGCCTTGAACACCTGGATGAAGGTGGCCCCCGGCATGCCACCGATCGCCGCGTAGATCGTCACGATCGTGCCGATGATGATCACGACCATCATCCGGGTGGTCGGGCCGGGTTCGCCCACGAACTGCGTCATCAGCGCGATGCTGCCGACCAGTTGGGCCACCAGGTAGAGGGTGCACACGGAGAGCGTGCAGATGGCGAGCGCCAGTCGGACGGACCGCTGTCGCAGCGGGAACCGCCGGGCCAGGGCGTCGCCGAGCGTGAACCTGCCCGAGTTGCGCAGGGGTTCGGCGATGAGCAGCAGCACCATCATCCAGGCGACGACCGTGCCGCCGAGGTAGAGCAGGCCGTCGTACCCGGTCAGGGCGACGAGGCCGGTGCTGCCGAGCAGGGTCGCGGCCGAGAGGTAGTCACCGCACATGGCGAGGCCGTTGCGCAGCGGCGACATGTCACGGTTGCCGAGGTAGAACTCGCTGATCTCGTCCCGCTGCGGTGCCGTGAGCAGCGCGGTGAACAGGGTGATCACGACGACGGAGAGGAACAGCACGAACGTCAGCCGCAGGCTGAACGCGTCCGCCACGCTCGCGGAGAAGGTCACCATGCGCCGAACCGCCGTCCGGCCGGGACGCGCCGCTGCTCGGCGTCCTGGTCCTCCAGGTGGGAACGGAGCCGGCGGACGACCGGGTCGATGTTCCTGCGCATGTGCCGTACGTACAGGAACGCGGTCACACCCATGACGGCGAACTGCGCCAGACCGAGGGCCAGCCCCAGCGTCAGATGTCCGATCAATCGTTGATTCATTACTCCTGGTACGAAACTCGACAGGAGGACGTACGACAGGAAAGCGCCGACGGACAACGTGGTCGCCCATACCCCGAATCTGCGATATGCCGCGCTTATTGAACGAAATTCAGGGTGTGCGTGTATGGGTTGTGGGCTGGGCTGTCGGCCGGGTTGCCGACCGGGCTGGGCGGGGGGAAACGGGACGGAACTGCCGTGCCGTGCCGCGTGGTTGGACACAATGCACCCTCTTCGCTGCCTTATGCCTGTGGGGGAGGAAGCGGATTATGGCAGCAAGGCAATTGAAGTATCAACTGCGTTGGCGGGATGAATTTTGTGGACGTTTCGCGGTTGGCCGAAACGCGGTGTGCCCCCTATTAGCTGAGAAATGTTCTTGTTCTGTCCTCAGGCACAGCGATGTCCCCAGTCGGGTCCGGTCCGCGCCCACTCCCGCTCCCATTCGGCGAGCCGATGCCGAATGGCGACCCGGCGGACGAGCACATGCCCGAGCACCACGATGCCTACCACGCCGCCGGTGGCGCAGGTCCCCATCGCCAGCGCGTGCTGCCAGACGGCCGTGTCGGTCGGCGGCGGCTGGACGCTGTGGCCCGCCCCGTCCAGCCAGACGTCGGCGCGGTCGCCGCGCTCGGTGCCCGCCGGCACCCGGGCCACACCGGTACGGGAGCCGCCGTCGGGCTCGGTCCAGCGTGCCCGCACCCAGAAGCTGGGCTCCTTGTCGTCGTGCGCCGAGGGCACCGAGGCCGGGGCCTTCTCGACGATCACGGCGCTGACCCGGTCGAGCGCGGCCCGCTCGTGTGCCGCGTGCGCCTGCGCGTCCGCGTGGGCCCACCGGCCCACCGCGATCCCGGCGGCCGGGGCGCCGAGGACGAGCAGAAGCGCGACGAACAGCACCGTCCACGCCTCGACGACGTCAGAGCGTCGGCGCAGCGGGTTGGGGCGCCAACGCCACCCGAACACCTGGCCTCGCATCTCGCCCTCCCTCACCGGCCCGGCCCTCATGTACGAGAGCCCCGGTTAGGACTGGTCCGCACTTCCGGTGTACCCGAAAGAGGCCTCGATGGCATGATTTGCGCCAGAAATCATGGAGGCACGGCCCGGCCCGGCATGAGCGTGCGCCGTCCGGGTCGGAGGGCCGACTGAGCCGCTCGATGGGTCATCCGGACCGCCCGATGGGTCAGCCGGGCTGCCCAATGGATCAGCCGACTCGGTCAAAGGGTGAGCCGGACTTCTCGAAGAGCCCCCCGGACCGCTCGAAAGTCAGCCGGACCGCTCGACGATTCAGCCGAACCGCTCGATACGGATGCGGTCCACGGGCTGTCCGGCCTCGACCAGCAGCCGGGAGGCGTGCTCGGCGAACGCGTTGGAGCCGCACACATAGGCTTCCCACCCGCCCGGTGGCCGCTCGGCCAGGAGCGGCGCCACATGTGCCGGCGACAGCCGTCCCACCGGCACCCCATCGGGCGCCCGACGCGTGAACACGGCCGTGGTCTCCGCGCCGTACTCCGCCGCGTAGACCAGTTCCTCGGGCCCGCGCGCGGAGACCAGCAGCCGCAGCGGTACGTCGAGGTCGCCCGCCCGGTGGTGGCGGATCATCGACATCAGCGGTACGACGCCGGAACCGGCGCCGATCAGCAGCGCGGGCCGGTCCCCGGGCCAGGCGAAGAAGCCGCTGAGGGGGCCGCGCACCTCGACCTCGTCGCCGGGCCGGGCCTCGCTGTGGAACCACCCGGAGACCTCGCCGCCCTCGACATGGTCCAGGGTCAGTTCGATGTGCCCGGTGTCGTCCGGCGGGGACGCCAGCGAGTAGTGGCGCTGCGCGGTGTAGCCGTCGCCGGCGGTCAGCCGCAGCATCAGATGTTGCCCCGGCAGATGCCCCGCCCACCCGGGCACCGCGAACCGGAACGTGGCCACGGCCGGTGTCTCCCGACGGATCTCCGTCAGCGTCGCCGTCCGCCAGAGCGCCGAGGCCCGGTTGCTCACGGCGATACGACCCGGCACGGCGAACCGCGTGGCCGGTGTGAAGGCCGACTCGGTCAGTGCCGTCCCA
This sequence comes from Streptomyces sp. NBC_01314, assembly GCF_041435215.1. Taxonomy (NCBI): domain Bacteria; kingdom Bacillati; phylum Actinomycetota; class Actinomycetes; order Kitasatosporales; family Streptomycetaceae; genus Streptomyces; species Streptomyces sp. NBC_01314. The sequence goes on from NZ_CP108394.1 coordinate 10,179,370, forward strand.
GACCTTGCCGTCCCGGACGGTGTCGTCGCAGGCGGTGCCGCCTCGGACGGCGTCGCCCCGGGCAGTGTCGTCTCAGTCACCGGAGTACCGCTGCTCCTCCCACGGGTTGCCCCGCGCGTGATAGCCGTTCTGCTCCCAGAAACCGGGCTCGTCGTGGTCGAGCAGTCGCAGGCCCGCGATCCACTTCGCGCTCTTCCAGAAGTACAGATGCGGCACCAGCAGCCGCGCCGGGCCGCCGTGCTCGGCGGGCAGCGGCTTGCCGTCGTACTCCCACGCGATCCAGGCGCGTCCGCCGGTGAGGTCGGCGAGCGGGAGGTTCGTGGTGTAGCCGCTGTGGGAGTACGCGACCGCGTGGGTGGCGGACGCGTCGGGCCGGACCACGTCCAGGAACGCGTCCAGCGAGACGCCTCCGAACCGCACCCCGAACTTCGACCAGCTCGTCACACAGTGGATGTCGCCCTCGTACGGCGACGCGGGCAGCGCGTGCGCCTCGTCCCAGTCCCAGGAGCGCGGCCGCGCCACCAGACCGTCGATCCGGAACGTCCAGTCGGCGGGCGTGAGGTCGGGGGTGACCTCGGCCGACAGGACGGGCCAGTCCTCGCCGGCGTCGTACTGGCCGGGCGGCAGTCCGGGATTGTGGACGCGGGGGCGTCCGGTGAAGCCTCGTGTGACGTTCATGGGGGTCCAACGTGACGATGGTGATTGCTGAGTCATACAACCGTACGTGTCCGGGGTGAGCGCTTCGGCCCCGGGGCCGGGCGGCGATCATTGCGGCCGCGTGAACTCTTCGGCGGCCCGGGAATAGGGGCTCGGCGATCTCCCTTGCCGCCTTCAGTCGGTGCCGGCGGACCTGACGGCGGACGACCAGGTTGTAGCAGAGCAGAGCAGAGCAGGGCAGAGCAGGGCAGAGCAGAGTAGGGCGAGAGAAGAGCGGGAGAGCGCATGTCCGAGTACGCGAGTGGCAGCAAGGGTGCGGGCATCGTGCCGCACGTCCTCGACAATCCCGCCCTCGCCTCCCTCACCGGGCCGCACGCCCACTTCGCCGAGCGGCGGGGCCGGGTGCTGCGCTACCCGCTCGACGTCTCCCCGTGGCTGGCCCTCCCCGACGAGCCCGACGCGGACGACTGGGCCGACCTCGCGGCGCTGGCCGGCCCCGGCGCCGAGGTCCCGGTCCCGGCCTACACCGGGGGGTTCCCGGCCGACTGGGAGGTGACGTTCGACCTGGCGGGCGTGCAGCTCGTCGACGACGGGATAGCCGCGGCCCCGGACGGCGAGGCCGTACTCCTCGGCTCCGCCGACGTGCCCGAGATGCTCGACCTCGTCGAGCGCACCCAGCCCGGCCCCTTCCTGCCCCGCACCGTCGAGCTCGGCACCTACCTCGGTATCCGCCGGGGCGGCGCCCTGGTCGCCATGGCCGGTGAGCGGCTGCATCCGCCGGGCTGGACCGAGATCAGCGCGGTCTGCACCGACCCGGCCTTCCGTGGCGCGGGCCTCGCCACCCGCCTCGTCCACGCCGTCGCCCACGGCATCCGCGAACGGGGCGAAACCCCCTTCCTCCACACCGCCGCGACCAACACGACCGCCATCCGCCTCTACGAATCCCTCGGCTTCCGCCTACGCCGCACCACCCGCTTCATGGCGGCCAGGGTGCCGTTGGTCGAGGCGGGGGAGGAGCGGGTGGGGGTGTAGCGGGTCGGGCGGCGGTGCGGGTGGTGATCGGGCCGGGGGTGGGCCGAGCGGGGCGCCCGTTCTCAAACCGGTGGGCCGGCGGGCCGGTGGGCCGGGGCGCACCGAGTCTCGCCGGGGTGACGGTGACATGAAGCCGTGCCGGCCACCGGCTCGCGACACGAAGCGTGCCGGGACCGTCGGCCGGACGCGTGGGAGCCGCGCCGAGACAGCCGGCGCTGTGCGGTGGGACGGCGGACCGGGGGTTGTCGGTCGTGGGTCGGCGGGTGTGCCGGGGTGGTTGGCCGTGCGGTTCGGGGGCGCGCCGGGATGGCCGGCCGTTCCCCCTTCGGAGCTTTCCCGGGAGCGTCGGCCGGGCAAGCCGTAGCGGGCCGGAGGCATCGGAGCCGTGGGGGAGACGCGGTCCCCGGCGGAGCTGCTCGCGCCCTTGAAGCAGGGTCATGACCATGGGGTAGGGTGACCGGGCCAGTCAGCTCGTGGACCGAGGAGGTGGGACCCATTACCGCTGTGTCAGGTCGGGTGCTCTCACCCCAACGCGGCGCGGTGCATCGCCGATAGGCCACCGCGGGAGCGCCCTTCGGCCCACCGAAAGGCTCTCGGCTGTCATGCCACTTGTCTCAACCTCCTCTGTCGTCACGGCACTTCGTGCCGCCGGTTGCGTCTTCGCCGAGGACGAGGCGGAGTTGATCCTCGCCACCGCACGCACCCCGGACGAGGCCACCACCATGGTCGACCGGCGCGTCGCCGGCCTCCCCCTCGAACTCGTCCTCGGCTGGGCCGAGTTCGCGGGCCTGCGCATCACCGTGGAAACCGGTGTGTTCGTTCCCCGCCGCCGCACCGAGTTCCTCGTCGAGCGGGCCCTCGCCACCGTCCCCGGCGCCTCGGTCGTCGTCGACCTCTGCTGCGGCTCCGGCGCGGTGGGTGTCGCCCTGGCCGCCTCACTCGACGGGGCGGAACTCCACGCCGCCGACATCGACCCGGCGGCGGTCCGCTGCGCCCGCCGCAACATCGCCCCGCACGACGGCCACGCGCACGAGGGTGACCTCTTCGCGGCGCTGCCCGACCGCCTGCGGGGCCGCGTCGACATCCTCGCGGCGAACGTCCCGTACGTCCCGACCGGCGAGGTCCCGCTCCTGCCGAGCGAGGCCCGCGACCACGAACCCCTCGTCGCCCTGGACGGCGGCAGGGACGGCCTCGACGTGCTGCGCAGGGTCGCCGCAGAGGCCTCCGAATGGCTCGCCCCGGGCGGCTGTCTGCTCGTCGAGACGAGCGAACGCCAGGCACCGCTCGCCCTCGACACCTTCCACCGCTCCGGCCTCACCGCACGCGTGGCCGTCTCGGAGGAGATGTACGCCCACGTGGTGCTCGGCTCAAGACCCTGAGTGTGACGGCGATCGGTAGTTGGCCCCGAGGCGGTCTGTGATCGCGATCTTTTGGTCATCTGAGGAGATCGCCGTGTGTCGCAGCTCAGAGGCTGCGCTTCTTGATGCGTGGGTGCGAGAGCCGGGGTGCGGTCGGAGCGGTGCGGGCTTGAGGACTTGAGGACTTGATCGAGCCGTACGCGATCGCCGATTCCGTACGCGCTCGCCTGTCGCTGGGTGAGGGTTGGACACGTTTGTGGACGACTGCTTGGCGGTTGGACGGCGACGAGATCTTCTGGCCGGTTCGCGATCTGGGATCGGTTCCGGTGCTCTCGTCGCGGCCGGTACGGCGCTTCGCCTGGCGGGCGCGTCAACGGCACCGGCCGGGACTTCAGTTTCTGGTGTCCACCGGTCGTCACCACGGGTTCGAATCGTTGGAGGAAGCCCGGTTGCTGCTGGCACTCGACTTCCTGCAGGTTCGGGAGGTGCTGCCGCAGCCCTTCCGGTTGGAGTTCGTGCACGGCGATGGCCGGATGGAGCACGTACCGGACTTCTTGGCCGTGATGGGTGACGGCTCACGGTGGCTGTTCGACGTGCGCCCGGGCCATCTGGTGAAGGAAGCGGACGCCGTGAAGTTCGCCGCGGCGGACGAGGCGGCACGCTCCTGCCATTGGAAATACGCGGTGGTCACTGGGTGGCGGCGGCATGTGTGGCCGGTGCTGGACGCCCTGTCGGCTCAGCGACGCCCGCTGGACGATCCACTCCAGCTGCGCGCGGAGGTTCTTGGTGAAGTGGCCCGAGGGCCGGCCCCGTTCGGTGACTTGGCACGCCGCACCTCGTTGCCGGTCGTGGCCCGGGCCCACACCCTCCATCTGCTCTGGCACCGCCAGCAGGGCATCGACATGGCCAGCCCACTGAGCGACGGCTCGATGGTCTGGCTGGCCGGGGGAGCAACGCGGTGACCGCCCGGTCGGAGCTGCTGGGCCTGGAGGTCGGTGGCCGACTGCGCTTCGACGGCTTGGACTGGCAGGTGACAGCCGTCGAAGCCCAGCTCGGCCGGGTGCTGCTGCACGGGTCGGACGGCCGCGATGAGCGGCGTTCGATCCGCTGGTTGATGCAGCACCCGGACTGCCGGGCAGTGAGCGTCGGCCGGACAGTGCAGAGCGACGGCCGGCAGCCATCAGCCTGGGAGGACTTGACTGAGAACCAGCAGGCCAAGGCCCGGCTGCGCGCCGCACACTTGCTGGAGGCCGAAACGGGCTACCGCTCGGGTGACCCCCGTCGGCGCGAACCGGACGAGCCGCGGCCGGCCTACGATCCGGACCGCACTACGCTCGGTCAGTGCCGCCGGGCGAAGGTGGCTGAGCTGAAGGCCCTGGGCCGCGAGGAGGCGGCGGCGCTCGGCCTGGCTCAGGTCAGTGAGCGCACGCTGAAACGGATGGCTGCCGCGTGGCGCCGGGAGGGACTGCTGGGCTGTGCGGATGGCCGGTGGCTGCGGGCTTCCGGGGGACACCACAGCATCACCGAGGAGGTGCGCGAGGCGATTTTCGCCGTCCGGGAGGAGACCTTGCACCGCTCCCGCCTGAGCATGCGCGGCCGCGAGCGGCTGATCCACCAGTACGTGCAGGAGTCTTTCGGCTCCGACGCGGCGGTTCCGGGATATGACACGTTGCGGGCGGTCTGGCGGGAGTGGTTCGGGCCCGGTGGCGCCCGGCAGCGTTACGTCCGTTGCGCCGAAGCGGCCAAGGACGCCTCGGCCCGGGTGGTGGTGCACCGGCCGGGCCAGGTGGTCGCGCTCGACACCACGCCGCTGCCTGTGAAGGTCCGCGAGTCCGTCTTCGGCGAGCCGGTGTCGGTCATGCTGACGCTGGCGCTCGATCTCTACACCCATTCCATCGTTGCCTTCCGCCTGATGCCGGTGGCGGATACGGCGGTGGACATCGCGATGCTGCTGCGGGACGTGATGATGCCGCTGCGCGAGGGCTGGGGCGAGGAAATGGAGTGGCCCTATCCGGGGGTTCCGGCCACGGTGGTCGCGCAGTTCGCCGGTCACCGGGTTTCGGCCCTGCCGTTCTTCTCGCCGGAGATCGTCACCACCGATCACGGCGCCGCCTACAAGAACCACCAGATCGTAGAGGCCGAACGGGCCTTGGGCTGCAACATCCTTCCGGCCCGTACCCTGCGTCCGACCGACAAGTTCGCTGTCGAGCGGGTCTTCGGCGCGCTCAACTCTCTGCTGGTCGTGTCCTGGCCTGAGCAGGCATCCGCAATCCACGATGCTGTCGACGCCGACCGGCGCCGAAGTCGTGATCAAGGCAGCATGCCTATGCCGCCTCCGCGGCTGGGCGAAACCCTGCGGCGACGAAGCCTGTTCCTGCTGCCGCCTGACGACGACGCCGACGGCATTGAAGCGAGGGAGCAAGCGTGAGCGAGGTGACTCCGCGAAGCGTTCTGGCGGAACTGGCCAGCGGCACGAAGCCACGGCGGGACACCTACGAGGGCTGGCAGCGATACCGGACGACCCGCGGCCAGTTCCTGGCGGCTCCCATCCTGACCTTCACCCAGTGGCGGGCGATGAGCTCGTCGGAGCGGTCGCTCTACGACCTGCACCGCACGGCCACCCACGTCAACCTGCCGTTGCAGGAGACCCCGATGTCACTGCGGGTCGGCCGACTTGTCAACCGACGTCTGCGCAACAACGCACTCAAGCAGAACGTGGCCACCCGGCCTGGGGTGATGGTCTCCGGCTGGGGCTACCAGGGCAAGACGGAGACCGTCTGCGAGGTCGCTGCCGCCTTCGAGGACGCCTGGCTGGAGCTGCACCACTACCTCAATCCCGACGCCGTGGACGGGACGAACGACCTGCACGCCCCGGTCGTCTATGTCCAAACCCCGGTGACCGCCAAGCCGAAGAGCACCTGCCAGGCCGTGCTGGACTTCTTCGGCGCCAGCACGCGCGGCATGAGCCTGCCCCGGCTGATGCAGCAGGTCGCCCAGTCCCTGAGCGACCACGGCGTCAAGGCCCTGATCCTGGACGACATCAATCGGCTGCGCATGCACCGCGCCGACGACCAGGACACCCTCGACCTGATCCGGGCCTTCATGAGCATGAACGTCACGCTCATCCTGGTCGGCGTCGACATTCCCGGCAGCGGGCTGCTGCGGGATGCCCGGTGGGACGCCAGACAGCGACAGTGGGTGATGGACCCCTCCGAGCACGCTCGTGTCCACGGCCTGGAGGCCACCCAGACCGAGCGACGCTTCGACCTGGTGGAGCTCGACCGTTTCCGCACTTCCACTCCCGAAGAAGCCACCTCGTTCCAGGCCCACCTCCGTGGCATCGAAGCTCACCTGAGGCTGCTGAAGGCCAAGCCGGGCATGCTCACCGGCGGCGCGATGCCTGAGTACCTGATGCGCCGCACCAGCGGCGTCGTCGGTGTCCTGGAACGGCTCATCGAGGACGGTGCTCAGGAGGCCATGGACAGCGGGAAAGAACTCCTCGACGAGAACTTGCTCGACGAGATCGTCATCAGTCTCGACGACCCCAGCCGCGACCCGTCGACCGGGGAGATCCCACCGATTCCCGGAAGGGGTACATCCTCGAGAACCGCGATTGTGAACAAGGGCGCCCGTAGCCGGAGGAAGAACACCGTCTTCGACGACCGCGGGCCGGCTGCGGCCGGAACTGCGGGGTGACCGGTGTCCGAGGAGGCGCCGCTGCCCCGCAGCCTTGTTCCGCTACCCGGCGAGAGCCTCCCCGGTCTGCTGCTGCGGCTGTCTCACCGCCTTGACCAGCCACCATCGGTCATCGCCTTCCGATCCGGCCTGACCCGCCGCATCGGCATACCTACGCCGGTGAACCACCTGCTCATGCTGGCACCGCAGTTCCGGCCCCGATTCTCCCGTGCCACCAGAGTTCCCGAGCACCTGACCGACGGCCTCACTCTGCGTCCGCTCGTCAGCCGCTACCCCGCCGTTGCCGACGCCTTGACCCGCCGAGGACGCCAGTCCCACCTGCGCCCGCGCTCCTACTTCCCTCCCTGGATCTTCGGCACGAGCACCCGCTACTGCCCTCTCTGCCTGGCGGGCGACGGCAGCCAGATCCAGCTGAGGCACGGCGGCGCCTGGAAGACCACCTGGCGGCTGGCCGTGACCTTCATCTGCCTGCACCACCGGATCTTCCTTCAGGACACCTGCCCGGCCTGCCAGGTCCCCGCCCACGTCGCTTCGCGCAAACTCAGCCTTCTTCCCTCACCCACGGTGGCTGGACTGCATCCCCTCCAATGCCGCAACACCCGCACGGACCTGACCCATTGCGGCGATCGGATGGACAACCCCGACCACGTCATCAACACGTCCACCCCCAGCCCCGAGGTGATTGAGCTCCAGCACCAGCTGCAACACCTGCTCTCGCCCGACTGTGACCCGACCAGCGCCTTCGCCGTCTTCAGCGACCTTCAGGTCCTTGCCGCGATCGTCCAGGCAACCTGGCCCGCGACCGCCAGCGTCACTCCTGAGCACCGACTGGCGGATGCCTTTGACGCCCACATCACTGCGCAACAGCACTGTGATCTCACCGCTCTGACACACGTCCAGCGCGGAAACCTTTGGGTGACTCCACCGTTGTCCGCCCCAGCCATGGCCGGACTCATGGACATTGCCTCCCGTCTGCTGGCCCTGCCCCCGGCTGCCCTGCCTCAGGCCATCACGGCGTTGCTCGGGAGCCTCCCTCCTCCCACCGCCAGCGGCTGGGGCAACATCTGGACCAGACTGCGGCACGATGCCTCTCCGGAATTTCGCACCCAGGTGATGTCCGCCCTCCCGAGATCCTTCCGAGTCGGCGGCAGCCGCGAGGACGCGAGCTGGCGCATCGCCCGACGGCCGGCCCTCCGCACACGCGACCGCGGCTACCTTCCAGAGCACATCCCTCAGTGGCTGCCGGACGACTGGTTTCGTCTCGCGGTCCATGACACTTCACCGAAGGCGATGAGCCGCAGCGTTACCTACCGACGCTTCGTCGCCGTCCAGCTGGTGCAGATCGTCACCGGCTTCCAGCTGGAGGAAGCCGCACGCTTCCTTGGAATCCCCGATGCCTGGCACCAAGCGCCCATCCAACAGCGCAAGCTGCACTCCCGCAGCCGCTACCGTCACCGGACCGAAGACCTCTCCGTGTCCCTGGAAAGCATCGGTAGGCACCTCGCTCAGATCGAATCGCCGGTGAGCTACCGAGCACGGCGCATGCGCTATTCGGATTGGACCCTCAGTCCCGAAGAGTGGGCGAGTATGACCGCCTCACGCCCAAGACAAGAAGGCCGTCATAGCCCCTCTGACCTGCTGATTCACGCCTGCGTGTCCAGCAGTATCTGGGCACGTCTCACCGGCAGCGAGTGGAGACTCGCGCCCAGCATCCTGATCCACTTCCCGTCCCTCAGCTCCCTCGACATGGGAGGCAAACAGGCGGAGGCAGTGCGGCACCGCATCAGGCACAGAACCAGCCCCTACTACCGCGGCCTTGGCGAACTCATCAACCAGGTTGCCGCGGCCGAACATCGGGCCTGAAGTGTCCCGTCTCGCTGGAGCTGAGGCACGACGGCCGCCTGACCTGGTGTGTCTCAGGTTGAGTGAGATGCCGAGTGTCCGTCTGTCTCGCCCAACTGACTTCTGACTGGCGCCTCGTCGAGCACCTGCGTCCGGACCCAGGCTTGCTGGAAGGACTGAGCCGCACGGCCATCGAGACCTGGAAAATCCTTCGTCCGTGCCGCCGTCCGGATGATGAGGTGGCACGGTGATGAACCACGATGAGGCCGCGACTGTCCGACCGTTGACGCTGGCTTGGGTGGGTCGGCACCTGGAGGCCGGCGAACGGATCGTCAAAGCCGAGGAGCTGCACGGCGGCATCACCGCCGAGATGCGGAGGCTGATCATCGGCACACGGGACGGAGGCACCCGTGACCTGGTGCTGCGGACCTACGTCGACCCGTTCTATATGGAGCACGCCGAGGACGGGCTGATTGGGGAGGCCAGCGCTCTGACCTTGCTCGCGGGGACCGGCGTGCCGGCTCCTTCACTGGTCGCGGTTGATCCGACTGCCGCGCAGTGCGAGTATCCGTCGCTCCTGATGACCCATCTGGCGGGCCGGACGGTTCTCGACGATGAAGGAGTGGAGGCGCGCGTTCGCCTGCTGGCCCGTCAACTTGTGGCGATCCACGCGGTGTGCCCTGCTGAGCGGCCCCGGGAATATGCGACGTTGACGACCGCGGACACTGTCGTGGTTCCCAAGGGCGCCGACGCGGCCGTATGGGCCGCAGCGATCGAAGTGATCCGCAGGCCCGCGCCACCCTATGAAGGGCGCTTCCTGCACCGGGACTTCCAGCCCGGCAACGTGCTGTTCGACGTGTCGCCTTCGAACCCGGAAGGCGCCCGGATCACCGGCGTCATCGACTGGGCAGCAGCCTCCTGGGGCCCGGCCGATCTCGATGTGGCGCACTGCTCCGTCAATCTCGCGCTGCTGCACGGCCCGGCTTGGGGTCTGCGGTTCGCCGAGGCGTACGAGGAGGCTGGCGGTGTGCTGGCTGCGAGCGTGAGCGAGCGGCTGTACTGGCGGGTGCGGGACGCGCTGGCCGCCTCGGAAGAAGTGCAGTCGGTGTCGCAGCCGTGGCGGGAGGCCGGGAGGACAGAGCTGACGACGCGAGCTGTGGAGGAGCGGCTGGATGCCTATGTCACCGCCCTGATGGACGCGCCGGGCTGACACGCGAGAAACAGCGGCAGTTGCCCGAGATTGAGTGAGACGTACAGCCCGATGCCTCACATCGACCGAGACTGTTTCGGCTTCAGCGAGACAGGACATTCGCCGCGCAGATTGATCGGGACTCGATCACGTCGCCGAGCAGATCCAGCGGGAAACCCTCACAAGCACTGGGAACGGACACCGCCGCTCAGTGCGTCAGGTCCTCGGGATCCGAGGTGAGCATGGTGACCGGACTGGGGGCGGCGAGGGCGGTGGCACTGAGCATGGCGTCGATGGCGTATGTGGCCGTGCAGGCCGGTGTTGGTGAGGAGGGCGGCGGCGTGGCGGGCGATGGACGCGGCGATGGGTTCGACGACGAGGCGGGACAGGGTCCACTCCAGGGTTGGGCGGTTGATTCGGGGATGGACCACCTCCACCAGGGTGGCCGCAGACGTGATGACCCGGAGGTCCCCGTTCGGGCCAGCGCGGGCCATCCCGTGACGGACCGGTCACGGGGCACGGCCTTGGCAAGCCCCTCACTGTCCAGGACCAGCGGGCCGTCGGGAATGGGAGGGGAGCGGGTCACCCGGCGCTCGCTCCGCCTTGGTACGAGCGGCTTCCCCAGCACTTCGAAGCCCACGCGAACTGGGCACTCATCACGATGATGACCCGACGCCTGACCCGCCAAAGCCCTTAGCACCGACAGCTGGTCAAAGAAGTCCCAGACTGCTCAGGAGTGATTGCAAACGAGCGTATAGCGCCAGAACAGCCGTCGTCGCAGCCGTGCTCCGGGGAGGACGTCTCTGGCTGTACGGACAATGTCGTCGAAGGTCATGTCCGCTGAGCGAGTAGGGGCCGTCATGGATACGGGCCGGGGCGAGGGGCGCCCCTTGTTCTTCAGCCAGCCCATGGCGGCGTTGGCCGGAATGGCGACGACACCGAGCAGGTGGTCCACAGGGGTCTGAGTGCGGGACAGGCCCACGATCACCAAGGTCCCTCCCGGCGCCAGATGGCGGCGGAAACAGGTGAGTGCCTGGGCGAACGGCAGATGGTGGATCGTGGCGACGCAAGTGATGACGTCGTAGGAGCCGACAGGGAACTCGGCTACTGCATCCGCGACGATGAAGGTCACGGGAAGCGCAGCAGGAGTCAACTCCTGGGCCTGGGAGGTGATCACCGGATCAGAATCGACTGCCGTCACAGCGGCGGCGCGTCTGGCCAGGAGCCTTGCGAGGTCTCCGCTGCCGGATCCGATGTCCAGGGCGTCGTTGAAGCGTTTCGGCAGCTGCCGCAGGATCCAGGGGTGGTAGTGGGCGTTGTGATCCCACGGGTAGGCGGCATTGAACCGTTCAAGAGCACGCAGGAGACGAGGCGACAGGATCTTCATCCACTTAGTCCATCAAGTCCGGGCAGCAAGCACACCCCGTTCCGGAACAAAGATCAACCGCTTACCGGACCGCCCGACTCGGCCCATAGAGGCGAGTTGCGTCAGGCGGTATACGCACTTCCTGCTGTCGCCCCGAGCCGCTCGACCGCCTCCGGCCGCCGCCCGCCACCCAGCGCGGCACGCGCTGCCCCCTCAACTGATCTCGCGTCACTTTCTGAGGCGCCACCTTTCGGACTCGGCAACTGAGGCGCCATACGCGCAGATCACGTGATCGGCTCTGGCTGAGTCGTCGCTGAGCCGGGCTCGGCCGCATGTGCCCCAGGATCGCCCGGCGGCCGGAGGAATTCGTTCGCCGTCTCAGATGATCGCTTATAGCCTGCGTTGGGTGATGACAGCTGATGACGTGTTGTCTGTCTTGGCCCTGCTGCAAAGGGCACGGGTTGACGTCTGGATCGGCGGAGGCTGGGGGATCGATGCTCTGATTGGCGAGCAGACCCGGGGGCATCGCGACCTGGACTTGATGCATCGGAAGGATCATGAAGCCGCTGTCATGGCAGTCTTGTCTGGCATCGGTTTCGCAGAGAGCCTCGACTGGCGGCCTATCCGGTTCGTCGTAACGGATCTGGACGGCCGAGGGATCGACCTTCACCCGCTGGTTTTCGCCGAGGACGGCTCAGCAGCGCAGGCATCGTTTGAACCGGAGCGACCGTTCATGTATCCCTCCTCATGCTTTGTGACGGGCGTCATCAGCGGGACGACCGTCCCGTGTCTCTCAGCTGAGCAGCAGGTTTACTTCCACCAGGGTTATGAGCCAACCGATCGTGATCGTCACGACATGGCCCAACTCCGCCGAGTCTTCGGGATCTCCACTCATTTTTGATCCGGTCAGCGAGACGAGCATCGCTTTCCCAGCGCCTGTCGCCATTGACGTTCGGCCCTCGGTCTTCCCTCAGCAAGGCAACTTCGATGAGGGATCGTCATGGCGTCGGTCGCACGCAGCGCGCAGGCTTCACGGAAGTTGATCCAGGGCCCGAGATGTGGAAGCGCCCGATCCTCGTCGGTGCCGTTTCCACCGGCAGGCCCTGCCGACCGTTCGGTGGCATGCTTTGCTGTTGTCCCCGTAGGCGGCGTCTGCTTGCCGGCGGTGGCTGGCATCGGTCAGGCGGAGCGGGTCAGACGGTCGCGCGGTCGTGATTGCTGGAGGTGACGAGGCCGTGAGGTGCGGAAGGAGGTCGTGGCCCCCTTCAACGAGGAGCAGCTCTCTGTGATCAGCCTCACCGTGCCTGCCCGTCCCGAGTGACGGTGCTGGTGGTCGTGGTCCTCCGCCACCGGCACTAATGGGCGGTACGTGTGGTGAGGTCGTTTTTCGTGATGGAGCGGACCACCTGGCAAGGGGTTCCGACCGCGACAGCCATCGGGGGAATGCTGCGGCTGACGACGCTGCCGGCGCCGATGACCGACCCGTATCCGATGCGGACGCCGGGCAGGACCACCGCGTTGCTGCCGATCCACACCTTGTCTTCGATCACGATCGGTTCCGAGAACCGTCCGAAGTCGGTGCGTCGTGAGGGATGCACCGGGTGTCCCGTGGTGGTCAGTGTCACGCTGGGCGCGATCACGACACCGTTGCCTATGCGGATGTCCACGTCGTCGACGAACGTGAGGTTCACGTTCCCGAAGAAGTCGTCGCCGAGGTGGACGTTGTTGCCGAACCCGGCGTGGAACGGCGGCAGCAGCACCGTGCGTTCACCGACCGAGCCGAAGATCGCGACGAGCAGCGATCGACGCTTCTCCGTTTCGCTTGGTGGTGTGTGGTTGTACTCGAAGATCTGCTCGGTGCGGCGCCGAGGGGCCTGGAAGGCCGCTTCGGACTCGGTGTAGACGAGCGCCTTGGCTATGCGGGCCAGGACTTCTTCCTCGTGAGCATGCGTCACAGCGGAACGCTCCCTTCGTTCAATCCCTCGGGCACAGGCCCGGCGCGCCCCCGGGTGACCGCGTGTCAGGCACAAGGTCATCAGTTAAAGCATGGCGGGGCGCCGCCACTCCTGTCCGAGGACATGGTGGTCGAGGAAGTTCAGCGCCGTCTCGTACATGATGCGAATGTGGTTCGGTGCCCCGATTGCGTGGCCCTCGTCCGGGAAGTAAAGGAATCTGACGGGCGCACCGAGCCCCTGCAGATCGCTGTGCAGGCTCAGTGCCTGGCCCGTCGGGACGCGGTGGTCCTTGCCACCGTGCACGATCAGCATCGGCGTGGTCACCTTCGCCGCGTGGAAGTGGGGCGAGTTGGCTTCGTACCGTTCGCGCTGCGTCCGTGGGTCGCCGAAGATCTTCTGGAAGTATGCGTGCATGTCCGTGTCGATCTGGAATGCTTCGAGGTTCCACATCCCGGCGTGGGTGACGATCGCCTTGAAGCGGTCGGTGAGGGTCGCGGCCCGGTTGGCCAGGTAGCCGCCGTAGGACCAGCCGGCGAGGCCAGTCCTGGTCGCGTCGAGGTCGTCGCGTGCCAGTGCCGCGTCCGTCAGCGCGATGAGGTCACGGTAGGGCTGACCGCCGTACTGGCCCCGGCCGCGCTCCTGCATGCGTTGCCCGTAGCCGGTGGACAGCGCCGGATCCGGTAGCAGCACCGCGTAGCCACGGGCCGCGAGCGGCCATGGGTTCCACAACCACGTCCAGGCGCTCCAGGACATCTGTGGTCCACCGTGCGGGGCGGTGATCAGCGGCGCTGGGCGCTCGGCCGAGGCGCCCTCGGGCAGCGCGAGCCAGGCGCGCAACGGGAAACCGTCGTCGGCTTCGACGTGCACCTCGGTCAGTGTGCCGGGAAGCGAGTCGAGGTCGCCGGGAGCGTGGAGGAAGGCGGGGTGTTGATCGGCTGTGACGGCGTCCAGGTGAACCGCTCGAGGCGGGCTGTCGATCGTGCTGCGCAGTGCGTAGAGGGTGGTCCCATCGGGTGACACGCAGAGCGAGGCGTAGGCGCCGGAGGCGGTCAGGCGGGTGATCGTGCCGTCGGCGTCGCGGCGGAAGATCGGGCAGTGGCCTCGCTCGTCACCGGTGAACCACAGCGTGGAGTCCCCACGGATCGGCGAGAGGACCGCCCGTCCCGGCCACGGCCAGTTGTCGAACTCTGGCAGGAGGTCGGTCTCTTCATCCGAAGCCACATCGAATGCGACAAGCGTGACTCGCCACTCTGTGTCGTAGGTCTCCTCTCGCTGGCGCTGGCAGACCAGCGCCGAGCCGTCGGCTGTGAACGCCAGGCGGTAGTACTGATGACCAGGGCGCGAGAAGGTGTGGCGCTCGACGCCGGTGGCCGCGTCGGCGACCACCACGACATTCGTGTCGGGAGCGCGGCCCGTCGCGGCCCGCGTGTAGGCCACCAGCGATCCGTCCGGCGAGAGCGCCATATCTCCTGTGCCCGCCAGACCCTGGCTGCCGGCGTTCACCGGAGCCCCGTCGGAGTGCAGGGCGAAGGTGTGGGGTTCGTCGGGGCCGGGGCCTGCGCCAAAGGCGCAGGTCGTGGTCGCCTCGTACAGAACCGCGTTGACCATGGCGCTCTCGCGCTCACGGCGAAGTTCGGCGTATGCCTCGGCATTCACCGCGCCGGGCAGCAGATCAGCGGTGTAGGCGACCGTGGAGGCGTCCTTGGCGACGGCGAAGGCGGATATGTCTCCTGGGTGGTGGGCGATCGGCCTTGCCTCGCCGCCCTTCGGCAGTGCCCACAGTCCCACACCCTGGCTCTCGTTCTTTCCGGCGGCGGAATCTGTGTTTCCGCGGCCGGAGAGGAACAGCAGTGCGCCGTCGGCAGCGAAAGCGGGAGCGAAGTCACCCTGCACGGACCGGGCCACGGGGCGACTCTCGCGCTCGCCCGAGGGGTCCACCTCCCACAACCTCGAAACGTGCCTGGTTCCCTCGTCGTTGATGATCTGCACGGACGCGATCAAGCACGTTCCATCGGGCGCCAGGGCCAAGTCGGTCAGGCGGGAGTGCGTGGCGAACCGGTCGTGGAACGAGGTGGCATCATCCAAGGCGTGGATCATGGCAATCATCCTGCCTGCCGCACCCGAACTGTGACAGGGGACCCATGAGCCGAGGGACTGCGCGCCTGGCGGGATGTGTCGTCAGCGATCCCGACGCCGATCTCACTGAATTGATCAGCAATTCGCTCTGATCCACATTCCGCTGGCCGAGCAACCGCCGTTCCTGTGGACTGAGCGGGGGTGAGTCCGTTCAGCCGCGCGCCCCGAACGGTCTTGGGCGAGCTGGTCCCCGGCGTACTCGACCCCGGGGCGGCGACACGCATCCTGTGCGTAGTCCGGGCCCAGAGGCCAGTTCCCTGCGCGACCTGGCCAATTGAGTACGGCCAGAGGCGACGGGGAGGCCCTGAATCATCCTCTGGTGGAGCAGGGGCCCCGCACGCTGACGCCGTACCCGGTCTCCCAGGTCGCACGATCACGCTAGCCCGATCAGCCCAGGGCACCGCAAGCCCGCAAGCGGACGATCACACGATCGAGCTAATTCGGCCTTGTGCGCACTCCTTGGCGAGCAGTTCCAACCCCTGCGGCGGAAGATCTCGCACGTGGCTGCGGTGCACGCGCGTTGTCGGCGTCCGCTGCGAACTGTGCGACCCGACGGGCTGCTTGTCCGTTCGAACTGACTGCAACGCGTCTTCTACGGCAGCAAGCGGGTGAGCCACACGAGTTCGCCGCTGTCTTCGGTCGAGATGTGGTCGCGCTTGAACCCGAGCTTTTCAAGGACGCGAAACGATGGTGCATTCCAGGGACGCACCGTTGACCAGAGCCGTTTCCGCCCAGTCGCGATCGCCGCGTCGAGCACCACGGACGCCGCCTCGGTGGCATAGCCCTGTCCGTGCACGCGCTGGAACAGCTCGTAGGCGATCTCTGGCTCGTCAACGGAAGCCCGACCGACAGTGAGCCCGCAATATCCGATGAAGTCCCCAACATCGCGGCGGATGACGGGCAGCAGAGCAATCCCTGTCACTGCCGACGCAGCGCGCTGATCCTCGATCATCCGCCGGTTGTCCTCGACCGTCGGCATGCCACCACCACGTTCGGCGACGAGCACGCGATGGGCGTCGACGTCGGACTCGGTCCACGGACGCAAGCTCAGTCGAGCGGTTTCCAGTTGGAGCGGCATCGGCGAATACGGCATGGCGACACCCTACAGACGCCGCTCCCCGATCCAGGGCAACGGAGATCACGTGAGACGGACAGGTGTGGTCTGTCTCAACGAACAGAGCGCTGGGGGCGTTTGTCACCGAAGGTGGACAGCGCGTTCATCGGCGGATCGTTGCGATGAGGCGTCGCAGTCCGGCGTGGGCGGGTGGGCCCCAGGTGGCCTTGCCGCCGGGGCGGCCATGAAGGCCGGCCTCTCCGATGAGGATGCCGCTGAGGGCTGTCAGCACCGCCCAGCCGCGGGCGCGGCGCAGGGTCGCGACGTCCACCACCGGCTGGTAGGCGTCATGGAAGCGGTCGGCGGCCCTGTCCGGCAGCAGTATCCAGCAGGCGGCGAGATCGCAGGCCGGATCGCCCGCGCAGAGGTCGCCAAAGTCGATCACGCCGCAGAAGGTGCCGTCCGCGGTGAGGACGTTGGCCGGATGCAGATCACCGTGAATCCACAGCGCCGGGCCCGTCCACTCAGGCGCGGCAACGGCGTCCTCCCAGACCGCGCGGATGGCATCCGGTTCGGGGAGCAGCCCCAGCTCGATGGCCGAGGCGAACTGCTCGGCGAACTGCTCGGCACGGTCGGCCAGTGGCCCCCCGCGGCCACGGCCGACGGGCGCCTTTTCGGGGGCAGGTCGGTGAAGGGCCGTCAGGAAGGCGGCCAAGGTGCCGGCCGCCTCCGCGGCGCGTGTGGCGGGAGCGCGGTCGGCAGGCGAGCCGGGCACCCAGGTGGTGACGATCCAGGGTCGCGGAAACCGCTCGGAGGGCTCGCCGAGGCGCTGCGGGACGGGAACGGGCAGGGGCAGGCGCGGGGCGAGAGCGGGTAGCCAGGCGTGCTCCTTGCGCAGCAGGGCGTCCGCGGACTGTGTCGCCCAGGGCAACCGGACGGCAAGGTCGTCGCCGAGCCGCCACAGTTGGTTGTCCCAGCCACGCGCGCCGAGCTTCAGGGGACGCCCGGCCAGGTCGGGGTGCTGGTCGAGCAGCAGATCCCGGACCAGATCTGCGGTGATGTCGATCTCGGTATGGGTCATGCGGAGCCACGGTAGTCGGACGCTGGCCCGGGCTCTTGTGACGCCCAGTACTCAGTGCCGCTCACCATCCTCACTTCCTGAACTGGGCACCGCACGGCAACGCCCATGGGCGCCTGGTTCCCCCTCGGCCGTCCTGCGAAGGGAGGAAGAGACACAGGCTGGCATCATCGGTGCGGGCCAGGTTTGGCGGGGAGTGCTTCCATGCCCCTTTCTTGCCGCCTGCCTCGCCGAGAGCCGCGCGCCGGAAGCCGCCCATGGCCGACCGGCGCACGGACCCGCGGCTCGTTCACCGCCAGATGGACTTCAGCTGCCACGCCTGCAGGTGGTCGAGGGTGGCGGTGCCGCCATCGGCGAAGACCTCGACGCCGGTGCTGGAGGGGTCGGGGAAGATCTGGTCGGTGATCACGGCTTCGCCGTTGCCGCCGAAGACCTCGACGGAGGACCAGTCGACGAGGATGCGCAGCTTGACCTTGCCGTTCTTGGCCTTGAGGGGGGCGGTCTGGACGCCGGGGAAGGTGCTGTTGAAGTCGCCGACGCCGGAGCGGGAGCGGTCGACGTACAGCTCCTGTGTTGTGGTGTCGTAGCCGATGACGGTCTCCTCGCCGCCTGCTCCGGTGCGGACCTTCAGGCCGAACCGGTCTGCGTCCTTGAGGGAGAAGGTCGCCTCGATGTCGAGTGCCTTGCCCTGTACCCCACGGCCGATCAGGGGCTTGGAGGTGTTCCTGACGGTGATGCCGGACGCCGTCGCCGGGCGCTTCTGTCGGAGGGACTCCAGGCTGCCCACTGGCTTGCTGGTCAGCCGAATCTGGCCGTCGACGGTGCGCAGGGCCATCTCCCTGGGGACGCTCTGCGCGCTTCGCCAGGGGGAGGTGGGGATTGACTGGCCGTAGTCCCAGTTGTTCATCCAGCCGATCATGTAGCGCTTGCCGCCCGGTGCGTTCTCCCAGGACACCGCCGCGTAGTAGTCCTTGCCGTAGTCGGCCCAGTCAGCGCGCTGGACGACGGACTTGGCGGGCTTGTCAGCGGTGGTGAACTGGTCGGCCATGAGGTGGCCCCAGCCGGCGGAGTTCATGTCGACGACCTGGATCTGCGCCTTCTTGCCGACGTACGGGCGCAGGTCGAAGGACGCCCAGTCCAGGCTCTCGCTGTCGGCGCCGGTGACGCTGCGGACGACCTCGCCGTCGACGATCAGGTTCACGGACGTCTCCTGGGAGACGCGCGGGGCCTTGGTGTCGGACAACATGATGTGGTCGACGTTGAGGTGGCCCCAGCCGCCGCTGTTGTTGTCGACGATCCTGATCTGCGCCTTCTTGCCGGCGAGTTCGCCGACGTCCCACGAAGCCCAGTTGAGTGCCTCGCCGTCCTTTCCGGTGGAGCTGCGGACGACCTGGCCGTCCACGAGGAGCTCGACGGCGGTGGGGTTGTCGGAGTCGGCCGGGTGGTTGCCGCCGCCGATGAGGAAGTTGATGTGCTTCTTGTCAAGGGTGAACTCGGGCGAGGTGAGGGTGCCGGTACTGGCGTCGCCGTTCAGGAAGGTGTTGGCCAGCCCGTCTCCCAGGAAGCCGGAGACCTGTCCCTGGTCGGGGAGGGTGCCGGTGGCCGGTGCGGTGCCGAAGGCGTCCCCGGTCGCCGTCCAGTCGCCGTAGGTCCCGCCTTCGAAGTCGGCGAGGACTGTGCCCTCGGGCGGAGTCGTGTCCAGCACGGTTCCGGCTTCGTACGGGTGCCGCCCGCCGCCGATCTTGAAGTTCAGGTAGGGGCTGTCGACGGTGAATTCGGGCGAGCTGAGGGTGCCTGTGGCGCCGTCTCCGCCGTGGAAGCTGTTGGCGAGGCCCTTGCCGTCGAAGCCGGTGACCGCCCCCTGCCAGTCCACCGCACCGGTTGCCGGTCCCTGACCGAACGCGGAGCCGGTGGTCGTCCAGAAACTGAAATTGGTGCCCTCGAAGTCCTGCACCACCGTGCCGGTGGGCGGGGTGTAGGTGCCCTTGTCGTCGGCGGTGAACTTCTTGCCGTCGAAGTCGCCGACGAAGTACTGCGAGCCCGAACCGCCCGCGATACCACCGGGGTTGATGTTGACGACCAGGACCCACTTGATCTTCTTCTTGTCCCCGTCGACGGCGAGGGGGAACAGGTCGGGGCACTCCCACACGCCGCCGGTCGCGCCGGCCGGCCCGAACTCGCTCTGCAGCGTCCAGTCCTTGAGGTTCTTTGACGAGTAGAACCGCACCTTGTGCTCGGTGGACAGCGACACCGTCATCAGCCAGCTCTTGGTCGGCTCGTACCACTGGACCTTGGGGTCGCGGAAGTTGTTGGAGCCGATGTCGAGGACGGGGTTGCCCTGGTACCTGGTCCAGGTCCGGCCGCGGTCGGTGCTGTAGGCGAGCGACTGGGCCTGCTTGCCGCCGTTCTTGTAGGCGCTGGTGTAGATCGCCACCATGGGCGGGTTCTTCTTTGTGCCGAAGCCGGTGGTGTTGTTCCAGTCGACGACCGCGCTGCCGGAGAACACCATCTCCTCGTCGTCGTGCGACAGGGCGAGCGGCAACTCCTCCCAGTGCACGAGGTCCCGGCTCACCGCATGCCCCCAGGACATGTCGCCCCAGGAGTTGCCGTTCGGGTTGTACTGGTAGAAGAGGTGGTACTCGCCCTTGTAGTAGACGAGACCGTTGGGGTCGTTCATCCAGTTCTTCTCCGGAGTGAAGTGGAACTGGGGTCTGTAGGTCTCGGTGTACGGCGGGGTGTCGGCAGCGACGGCTGAAGGAGCCAGCGGCGCTGCGGACAGGGCGCAGACGGTCGCCACCGCCGCCATCATCCGTATGCGGGCATGCCGGGATACGCGTGCAGAGCTCATGGTGTCTCCTAGTCCCGCGGCTCGTCGGTGCAGCACTGACTGCGGCCCCGGCGCGGACGGACCGAAAAGTGACATCCCAGCGGCGTCGACGTCCAGGCAGCCGACTGGGGTGTCAGCGACGACGAATGTCATCGATGACAGCGAGTGCCCGATTATGAAGGGCAATCCGGCCAGTGCGTCAACGGTTCGGGCGCGATTGCTCCGGGACGGGTCTGCGGTCCGTCGGGCGTCGTCGGCGGTCGCGAACCGCACCAACGAGCTCGGCCATGATGGGTTGGAGTCGGCAACCGTGCAGGTCAGAGCGGTGGCTTGGGTGGCAACCGGCAGGCTTTCGCGGCCTCGCGCGAGACCGAGATCGGCTGCGTTAACGAGTTGTTTCCGGGGTGTTGACCGGTGGGGCCTCTCGGTGCTTCACTTCCGGAACCGGTACCGAAACCGGTTCCGGGACTGCTTCCGGTACCGGTTACACGGGTCTCTGTACGATCGTCCCTTCGGTGCGGGAGGGAAGTCTTCCGCCTCTGTAGGAAGGGAGGGGAGGTGACATGGGAGTCACTATCGCCGACGTGGCCTCGCGGGCCGGGGTCAGCAAGACGACGGTCTCGCGGGTGCTGAACGGCAAGGGCGAGATCAGCGAGGACACCGTCTCGAAGGTCCGCAAGGCGATCTCGGAGCTCGGCTATGTGCCGAGCGCCGGGGCAGTGGGGCTGGCACGTGGCACGACGCAGATGATCGGCATGCTGGTCCCTGATCTGGCCTGGGTCTGGGCCGGCATTGTGCAGGCGGTCGTCGAGACGCTGGAGGCCGAGGGCTTCGGGCTGCGGATGCTGACCGTGAACGGCGGTGAGGAGTCACTGCGCAGGCTGGGCCTGCAGGTCGCTGCCAAGTCGTTCGACGGTCTGCTGGTGATAGAGCCCGAGGGGGCCCTGGCGGCCATCACGGAACTGCACGAGGCCGGACTGCCGGTGGTGCTGATCGACGACCGCTTCCAGCGGCCGGGATTCCCCTACGTGGCCACCACCAACCGGGAGGGCGGTGAGCAGGCGGCGCGCCACCTGCTGGACCTCGGCCGCCGTCGCCCTCTGGTGGTGACCGGTCCTGATGAGTACGGCTGTACTCAGGAACGGTTGGGCGGCTTCGTCGACGTCTATGCGCAGGCCGGGATCGAGCTCGAACCGCGCAGCATCATCTGCGGCGACTTCTTGTTCGACAGCAGCCGGAGCGCGGTGGCGCAAGCTCTCGCGGACGGCGTGGAGTTCGACGCGGTCTTCGGTCACAACGACCCCTCGGCGGCCGGCGTGATCGCGGCCTTGCACGAGGCCGGCCTCAAGATTCCGCGGGATGTCGCCGTGGTGGGGTTCGACGACGTCGAGGTGGCGTCGTACACCTATCCGGCCTTGACCACCGTCCGCCAGCCGATGCGGGAGATGGGTGAGGCAGCGGCGCGTCTGCTCCTCGACCACGTGCGCAGATCGCCCGAGGCCGCCCCCTCACGCATCATTCCCACCAGCCTCGTGATCCGGGGCTCGACGTTAGAGCCGAGCTCGAACTGACGCGACGTCATCACGGTGCGTACGTGATGGCGCCTCGCAGCCGGGCGGTGCGTTGCCGGTGACGCACCGCCCCCCGTCTCCTTGAAACTTCGGCGACCCACTTCGGCCTCGCCTTCCTTGCAACCATGGCGGCTGCGCCCGCGTTCATGCGGCACCGCCCACATGCAGCCTTCCGCTCGCGCGTTCCCGATCCGGGACACCGAACGGCGCGCCTGGCCCACCCCGCCCGGCCGCTACCCACTCCGCGTCGGATGTTCCAGCCGCGCCCTGCGGCTGACCGCCGATGCCGCTGTCACCGCAGACGGTCCCCACCCGTGCGCCGACCCATCCGGGCGTCCGCCCGTTCTCACCCTTAGCCCCCCGCGCCTGTTTCGCCCAACGGCAAGGAGCCGCATCATGCGTATCACCACCCGTCACGCTGTCAGAACCGTCCAGACCCTGTGTGTCACCGTCACGGCCGCCCTGGTGGCCACCGGCTGCGGCCGGAGCGAGGATTCCGGCCCCGCCAAAGACGCACCCGCCGAGATAGCCGCGGGCAAGGCCAAGGGGACGGTGGTCATGTGGTCCATGGGCGACCCCGACGAGGACCTGAAGGAGCTGGCCAAGAAGTTCGAGCAGGAGAACCCGGACGCGACCGTCAAGATCACAGCGGTCCCGTGGGGCTCCGCCCACGACAAGCTGACCACCGCGGTCGCCGGCGGCAACACCCCGGACATGTCCATGATCGGGAGCACCTGGATGGCCGAGATGGCCGCCATGAACGCCTTCCAGGCCACCCCGGCGTCGATCAAGTCGTCGGACTTCTACCCCGGCCAGTGGGACACCACCAAGTACAAGGACACCTCCTACGGCGTCCCGTTCATCGCCGACACCCAAGCGATCTACTACCGGACCGACATCACCACGAAGGCCGGCATCAAGGGCGCCCTGGCCGGCGACCGGGCCGGATACCTGAAGGACCTGGAGGCCATCCAGGCCACCGCCGGCAAGGAGAACCCCAAGCTGCGCCATGCCAGCGGGCTGGTGATGGGCTTCAACTCCTGGATCTTCTGGGTGCCGATGGTGTGGCAGCAGGGCGGTGACATCTACGACGCCGAGACCGGGAAGTTCACCTTCGACTCGCCCGAGGTCGCCAAGGCGCTGGAGGACTGGGCGAGCGTCCCGAAGGAGGGCCTGGCGCCGACCGACAGGTCGGACAACGTCCAGGGCTTCCGGGACGGGCTGATCGCCGTTTACCAGGAGGGTGGGTGGGCCGGCGGCAGCTTCCACAAGGACGCCCCGGAGCTGGACGGCAAGTGGAAGACCATGCCGGTGCCGTACTCCGAGCAGCCCGCCGGGTTCGCCGGCGGCAGCGACCTGGCGGTGTTCAAGGAGGCCAAGAACCCCGACGCGGCATGGAAGTTCGCCCAGTTCCTGACCGAGCCCGCCAACCTCGCGGCCTACTCCAAGGGCACCGGCAGCCTGCCCCCCGCGCCCCAGGCGTGGACGGAGGGCAAGCTGACCGAGGACGAGAACATGAAGGCCTTCGCCGAGCAGCTCGAGGTCAGCAAGGCGCCGCCGGCCATCACGACCTGGCAGCAGATCGCCGACACCATCGACTCCGAACTGGAAAAGCTGGCCCTGGGCAAGGCCACCGTCGCCGAGGTGCAGAAGACGCTGCAGTCCAAGGCCACCAGCATCGGCACCGGCCGATGAGCGCCGCCGCGATGAGCACGCCTCGTAGGGACGGATGACATCCATGTCCACGAATACGCTCCCCGGGCGGGGCGACACCGGCAAGCAGAACACCGGGCAGCCGGAGCGGAGTGCCGATCGCCGGCGCCTCACGCTCCGGAGCCCGGCGCGCGGCAGACAGGCCCGGGCCGCCTGGCTCCTTGCCGGGCCCTTCCTCGCGCTGTTCGCGGCCTTCATGCTGCTGCCGGTGGTGTGGTCGCTGCTGATGAGTTTGACCGACACTCAGAGCGCCGATCTGCGCACCCCTTTGAACGTGTCGTTCGTCGGCTTCGACAACTACGTGCGGCTCTTCCAGGACGATCAGTTCTTCACGGCCCTGCGCAACACTGCCGTGTTCGTCCTGGTGGCCCTACCCCTAACCCTGGCCGCCGGGCTCGCCGCGGCGGTCGCCCTCGACCGGGGCATCCGCCGCTTCCGGGCCGTCTTCCGGGTCGGCTTCTACCTCCCGGTGATCACCAGCATCGTGGCCGTCGCCGTGGTGTGGAAAACGCTCCTCGAACCCCGCGCGGGACTGGTGAACCTCGTCCTGGGCTGGTTCGGGATCGACGGCCCGGCCTGGCTGGCGGACACCCGCTTCGCCCTGCCCGTCATGATCCTGATGGCCGTATGGCGCAACCTGGGCACCGTCATGATCATCATGCTGGCCGGGCTGCAGTCCGTGCCCCAGTCCCTGATGGAGGCGGCCGAACTCGACGGCGCCGGGCCCTGGCAGCGGTTCTGGCGCGTCACCTTCCCGCTGCTGCGTCCCGCCCTGCTGCTGACCGCCGTGACCACGGGCATCGGCTACCTGCAGTTCTTCGACGAACCGTTCGTGATGACCGACGGCGGACCGCTGGACTCCACCCTGTCGGCCACGTTGTACGCCTACAAGCAGTTCGGCAACGGCAATTACGAGATGGCGTCGGCCGCCAGCTACGTCATCTTCGTCCTCATCGTGGCGCTGACCGTGCTGCAGTTCCGCGTGCTGAGAGACAAGGACTGACGACCCATGAGCACCCTCTCCACTCTCCCCACGGCACAACCGGGCACGGACCGCGTCCTCAGGCGTCGCCGCATCCGCCGGACCTGGGGCCGGCCCTGGCTGTATCTGCCGCTCGCGGGCGCCCTGCTGCTGATGATCGCGCCGTTCCTGTGGATGCTGTCCGGGTCCTTCAAACCCGAGGCCGACATCCGCAGCGTCCCGCCCGTCCTGCTCCCCACGGCGCCCACGACCGCCAACTACGGTGAGCTGTTCAGCACGCTCGACTTCACGAGCATGTTCGCCAACTCCGTGATCGTGGCCCTCGCCGTCACCGCCGGGAACCTCATCTTCTGCTCGATGCTCGGATACGCCCTGGCCAAGCTGGAGTTCCGTGGACAGCGCGCCGTGTTCCTGCTGGTCATGGGGACGCTCATGATCCCCGGCCTGGTCACCTTCGTTCCCCTGTACGTGCTGGTGTCCAACATGCAGCTGACCGGGTCCATGCTCGGGCTGATCCTGCCGTTCCTGGCCGGCCCCTTCGGGGTGTTCCTGATGCGGCAGTTCATCTCCACCCTGCCCGACGAGCTGATCGACGCCGCCCGCGTCGACGGCTGCCGCGAACTGGCCATCTTCGCGAAGATCATCCTGCCGCTGACCAAGCCGGCCCTCGCCACCCTCGGGATCATCACCTTCCTCGGCTCCTGGAACAACTTCCTGTGGCCCCTGGTCGTGGCGCAGAACGAGAGCCAGTACACCCTCCCCGTCGGCCTCGCCCTGGCCAGCAGCGGACAGTCCTTCACCCGCTTCGGCATCCTGCTCGCCGGCGCCGTGATCGTCCTGCTGCCGGTGATGATCGTCTTCCTTCTCTTCCAGCGACAGTTCATCGCCGGTATCGCCACCACCGGCCTGAAGTGACACCTCTGCTCCCACCCCGTCGCCCCCTGCCGCACCGGTTCAGCCCGGGGCGGCGGGCAGGCAGCGCGCGAGCCCCGCCGCGCCAGTCCGAGCTCCACCACGGCAGACGGCAGCGTCCTTGCGACAAAGCGCTCGAAGTCGCCAACCAACTCTCTGACCTGTGACGACTCATCTCTTGGAGAACAACGTGGGACAGCCGGTCCGCTCTGCGGCGTACCTGGATCCGGAATCATCCGTGGAAGCGAGGATCGAGGATCTGCTGTCACGGATGACCCTGCCAGAGAAGGTCGGGCAGCTGCTGATGCTCGACGCACAACACGGGGACCTGGCCGACATCGTGTCGGCCAAACTCGCCGGATCGGTCCTGCACGTGTCTCCCGAGCTGATGCCGCAGGCCATGGAACTGGCAGGGCGGACACGGCTCGGCATTCCGTTGCTGACAGCCGACGACGGCATCCACGGCCACTCGTTCTGGCCGGGCGCGACCATCTTCCCGACACAGCTGGCCATGGCCTGCACCTGGGACCCCTCCTTGCTCCACCGGGTGGCACGCGCGGCCGCGACCGAGATCGCGGCGACCGGAATCCACGGGACGTTCTCCCCAGTGCTGTGCATCACCCGGGACCTGCGCTGGGGCCGGATCAACGAAACGTTCGGCGAGGACCCGTTCCTGATCGGTGAACTCGGGGCGGCGATGGTGCGCGGCTATCAGGGCGAGGGCCTCAGCGACCCGACCGCCGTGCTGGCGTACGCCAAGCACTTCGCGGGCTACTCCGAAACCATGGGCGGGCGCGACGCGAGCGAAGCCGATCTCAGCCCGCGCAAGCTGCGCTCGTGGTTCCTGCCCCCGTTCGAGCAGGCCGTTCGGGCCGGCTGCCGCGGCTTCATGCTCGGGTACCAGTCGATCGACGGCGTGCCCATCACCGCGAATCAGTGGCTGATCAACGATGTGCTCAAGGGCGAGTGGGGCTTCACCGGGACGCTGGTGACCGACTGGGACAACGTCGGCCGGATGGTCTACGACCAGCGGACCTGCGCCGACCACGTCGAGGCGGCGGCGGTCGCCGTCAACTCCGGGAACGACCTCATCATGGCCACGCCGGCGTTCTTCGAGGGCGCGCAGGAGGCGGTCGCCCGCGGCCTGGTCGAGGAGAAACAGATTGATGACGCGGTGCGGCGGGTTCTGCGGCTGAAGTTCGAGCTCGGACTCTTCGAGGACCCCCGCACCCCCGACCCCGAACGGCAGGCGCAGGTGATCGGCTGCCGCACCCACGCCGACCTCAACCTCGAAACAGCCCGTCGTTCCCTGGTGTTGCTGCGCAACGAGGGCATCCTGCCCCTCGAAGGCAGGCTGACCTCGGACGGAACCGGCCGCGCCGCGAGCCGGGGCACCCCGCGGACGATCGCGGTCATCGGCCCCAACGCCGACAGCCCGGAAGCCATGCTCGGCGACTGGGCGGGCGCCACCGGCCAGGTCCCATGGATGCCCGAAGGCCATCCCCGCGAGACGGTGGAGACGGTGCTCGACGGCCTTCGCGCCGTCGCACCCGCCGACTGGACCGTCACGCACGCCCGCGGAGCCGACATCGCAAGCCCCGCCGCCGACCCTGGATGGTCCCTCGGTCCCGACGGCCAGCCACAGCCGGACGTTTTCACCCCCGCCCCGGTCGACCAGGCACAGCTTCGAGAGGCCACCGCCGTCGCGCAGGCTGCCGACTACGCCGTCGTGGTCGTGGGAGACACCATCGCCCTCACCGGCGAGGTGCGCTCGACGGCCACGCTCGACCTCCAGGGAGGCCAGATCGCCTTGCTGGACGCGGTCGCCGCCACCGGCACACCCATGATCGTCGTACTCGCCCAGTCCAAGCCGAGCACGCTCCCAGAGTCGGCACTGAACGCGGCAGCCCTCATCGAGGCGTTCAACCCGGGCATGCGCGGTGGCCGCGCCATCGCCGAACTCCTCCTCGGACTCATCGAACCCAGCGGCCGGCTCCCACTGTCCTTCGCACGCCACGTCGGTCAGCAACCGGTCTTCTACAACCAGGTGCGAGGCCAGCACGGCAACCGCTACGCGGACCTCACCCAAGACCCCCTGTTCGCGTTCGGCGAGGGCCTCACCTACACCACCGTCACCTACTCCGACCTTGTCGTGCACGACCCGGAGGTCCCCGCCGACGGCACCGTCGACGCCACGGTGCGCCTCACCAACAGCGGCAGCCGTCCGGCCCTGGAAACGGTCCAGGCGTACATCAGCGACCTGACCACCAGCGTCACCTGGGCCGAGCAGGAGCTGAAGGGTTTCACCCAGGTCGAGATCCCTCCCGGCGAAAGCGTGGACGCCACCATCAACATCCCGGCCGCTCACTGCTCACTCGTCACCGCGGACAACCGCCGAGTGGTCGAACCGGGTGAGTTCATGCTCCGCGTCGGCCCCAGCTCACGGCGGGAGCAGCAGCTGAGCGCGGGATTCCGCATCGGGACCTGAACCCCGTATCTGGACCTGTAGCCCGCATACGGGCTCGAAGACCCCCGCCCCGTCGGCCTGCCGCCCCGCCAAATCGAGGGCCGGCGGGGCGGGTTCCATCTGAAACACCGAAAGGCACGCGTGTGTCCACCACACCCCGCGATCCGCACCACCCCGTCGCGCACCTGCGCCCGCCCCGCAACTGGATCAACGACCCCAACGGGCTGGTCTTCCACGACGGCTACTACCACGTGTGCTACCAGTACAACCCGTCCGGAGCGACCCACGCGAACATGCACTGGGGCCACTTCCGCAGCCCCGACCTGCTGACCTGGGAGCCGCTGCCGATCGCCCTGTCCCCGAACCCCGATGGCGTGGACGCCGACGGCTGCTTCTCCGGCAACGCCGTCTCCGACGGCGACCGGCTGGTCGCCTTCTACTCCGCGCACCGCGAGGACCGCTCGTTCCAGCACCAGCCGGTCACCTGCGCCGTCTCGCACGACGGCGGCAACAGCTTCCGCCCGCGCGGCGAACTGCTCATCCCCGAGCTGCCCGAGGGCTGCACCATGTACCGCGACCCGTACGTCTGGCAGGGCGGCGACGGCTGGCGGATGCTGGTCGGCGCCGCCCTCACGGACGGCCGCGCCGCCGCCCTTCTCTACGACTCACCCGACCTGGAGAACTGGACCTACCGGGGGCCCTTCGCAGCCCGCCGTCCGGAGCCGATCAGCGGCACCGCCCAGCTCACCGGCGAGGGCTGGGAATGCCCCCAATACCTCCCGGCAGCCGACGGACCCCACGCCCTCCTCGTCAGCACATGGACCGAACCCACCGGTCCGCAGAGGGTCGCGGCCCTGATCGGCGAAGAGCATGACGGCCACTTCGAGGCCGGCCCAGCGGTACTCGCCGACCACGGCCCCGATTGCTACGCGCCCGCCCTGCTGCGGGCACCGGGCGACCGGTGGCTGCTGTGGGGCTGGTCATGGGAAGCCCGCGACGAAGCCTGGGCCGTCGCGGACGGATGGGCCGGCGTCCTCACCCTGCCCCGCGAGATCCACGTCCACGACGACGGCACCCTGCGCCAGCAGCCCGCCAACGAACTGCTCGCCCTGCGCGGCGAACACACCATCCACGCCGCAGGCGAGACACACGGCCCGCAGCCGGTGGACCTCGGCAACGTGGGCCGGGCCTTCGACCTGACGGCCCGTCTGGAGCCGACCGCCGGAAACGCCGGTCTGCGGCTGCTCACCACCCCGGACGGCTCCGAGTACCTCGACATCCGCGTCGATACCGACGCGGGCGAACTGGTCGTCGACCGTGACCACGCCTCACTGGACCCCCGGGCCAGCGGCGGCTCCTACCGGATGCCCTGTCCCTCTGGTCAGCCGGTCGAGCTGCGCGTGGTCGTCGACCACTCCATCGCCGAAATCTTCCTGACCACCACCGGCCAGGTCCTCACCCTGCGCTTCTACCCCACAGGGCAAGGCCCCTGGCGACTTGAGGCCCGCAGCGCACCGGGTACGCGCCTCGGCTTCGCGATCGACGCCTGGGAACTGCACCCGCTCGTGATCAAGGAACCGAGCACCGGCACCGCGGCGCCGACGGCGACGGCGACGGCGCCGTCGCCGTCGCCGTCGCCGTCGCCGTAGAACCGACTCCAACCGGTCGATCCCCCACCTCGGCAATGCGTCCCACCCCCTCTCCCAAGTACTGACCAAGCAGGTCCGAAGGAGGATCTTCCATGAGCTCATACGGTCTCGGACGACGCCAGTTCCTGGCCACCGCCGTCGGTGTCGCCGCCACCTGGACCTCGGTTTCCGGGAACGCCATCGCCGCCCCGCAACTGAAGCAAGCCTCACGTGACAATTCCGTCCGTGTGTGGCTGACCGACGTATCGGCCGACAAGTGGGTCGCCGGCCAGGACGATGTGCTGTTCAAGGCGAGGCGAACGGCCAACCCGCTCACGATCAAGATCGACGACAGCGTCAAGTACCAAAAGGTCCAAGGCTTCGGCGCGGCCATGACCGACTCCTCCGCCTGGCTCATCGACAAGCTGTCCACCGCCGAGCGGACCAAGCTGATGAACAAGCTGTTCGATCCCTCGAAGGGAATCGGCCTCAGCCTGCTCCGCTCCCCCATGGGTGCCACGGATTTCAACGCGTCCGGGAACTACTCCTACAACGACATGCCCGCCGGCCAATCGGACCCGACGCTGTCCAACTTCTCCATCCAGCACGACGTGCCGTACATCATTCCGGCCTTGCGGCAGGCCCTCTCACTCAACCCGTCCATCAAGATCATGGCCAACCCGTGGAGCCCACCAGGCTGGATGAAGACCTCCGACTCCATGATCGGAGGCACCCTCAAGAGCGAGTACACCTCAGCGTTCGCCACCTACTTCGTCAAGTTCATACAGGCCTGTGGCGAAGCCGGCGTGCCCATCTCCTACATTTCACCGCAGAACGAACCCATGGGTACGCCCACCTGGCCCGGAATGTTCCTGTCCGCGTACCAGGAAGCGGAGTTGATCCAGGAGATCGGCAAGGCGTTCGAAGCCAACGGAATCTCCACGAAGATCCTGGCTTGGGACCACAACTGGGACGTGCCCTCGTATCCGGAGACGATCTTCAGCGACCCCGCAGCCTCCAAGTACACCGCGGGAACCGGATGGCACATCTACAGCGGCAACCCGAACTACCAGACAGTGGTCCACAACGACTACCCGAGCAAGGAAACCTTCATCACGGAAGCCACCGGAGGCGTTTGGCAGGACAGCGACCAGACGGCGTTCAGCGAAGCACTGGGTACGTGGATCATCAACGGCACACGCAACTGGGCGAACGGGGTGATGCTGTGGAACATCGCACTCGACCCCGATCGGGGCCCGCTCAACAGCGACACGGCCGGTATACCCATGCTTCGGGGCCTGCTCACGATCGACCCTGCCGACAGGCGGGTGACCTACAACGTGGATTACCACGCCCTCGCCCACGCCAGCAAGTTCGTCAAGCCCGGAGCACACCGGATCTACTCGAACACCTTCGGGGAAGGCAGCGTAGAGAACGTCGCGTTCCAGAACCCGGACGGATCGAAGGTCCTGATCGCGCACAACTCGGGCAGCGCCGCGAAAACCTTCAGCGTCGCGGACGGGACGCACTCGTTCGACTACACCCTCAACGCCGGCGACGCCGTCACCTTCACGTATGCCGGGCCTACGCGGAGCGGCCACACTCCCGCAGCGACCAAGGTCGCGGACCCGACACACGACTTCACGTTCACGTCGGCATCCGGTCCGGTCACCGTCACGTACGACCCGGTACTGCTGCCCTACCAGAACTCGATCCGTACCGGAAACAAGCTGGTCACGTATTCCCTTCCGATCGGAGCTTCCGTCCAGACGACAGGAAGGGCACTGAGCCGCAGCAAGTGGACCGCCACGGCTTCGGCGCAGCCGGATTGGGGTATGGCCGCGAACGCGATCGACGGCGACATCAACACCAGGTGGAGTCTGGGGCACGGGCCGACGAGCGGCGACT
Source organism: Streptomyces sp. NBC_01314 (assembly GCF_041435215.1). Taxonomy (NCBI): domain Bacteria; kingdom Bacillati; phylum Actinomycetota; class Actinomycetes; order Kitasatosporales; family Streptomycetaceae; genus Streptomyces; species Streptomyces sp. NBC_01314. Next base: position 10,210,741 of record NZ_CP108394.1, read on the forward strand.
GGTTCCAGATCGACCTGGGGAGCCCCACGAGCTTCAATAAAATCGTCATCGACACCGGCGTGAACAACTCGTTCGACTACGTCACCAAGTATCAGATCTACGTTTCGAACGACGGTGTCGATTGGGGCAGCGCGATTGCGAGCGGCAGCGGAGGCATTGGCAAGATAGCCGTCACGTTGCCGACCCGGACTGCACAGTACATTCGCATCGTCAGTACTGCGGCCTCCGGCTTCTGGTGGGGCATCGGCGACATCGAGGTGTACGGGTCTGCGCGTGGAACCGGCTCGATCACAGCTCCGGCAGCGGTATCGAACGGCCTCCAGCTGAAGAACTGGACCAGCAAGGAAGGGGAGCAGGTCACCGCAGTATTCAACGGGACCACCGGCAGCAAGAGCTTCAAGATATCCACCGACGGCTCGTACACGTATACGCTGCCCAGCGGCACCTCGGCGATGTTCACCACCAAGAAGCTTTCGAGCTTTCCATCGCCGACCTTCAGCGATTTGAAGCCGGAACGAGGCATGCCGCGCTCCAAGTTCACGATTCGCGGTTCTGGTTTCGGTGATGCACAGGGGCTGGGTACGGTGTATTTCGGATCGAGCTATGCCGAAATAGACACCTGGTCGGACACCAGCATCAGCGCCTACGTTCCGAAGGGACTTCCGGCGGGGAAGGTCACTGTTTCCGTGAAGGGAACCAGCGGAGTTGATGCAGGTGGATCTTCGTTCGACGTCATCGATCCAGGTCCTGCACTGCCGCGGGCGGGCTGGACCGCAAAGGCTTCGGACGCAAGCCAGTGGGATGCGCCCGGAAACATGCTCGATGGCAACTCTGACACTCGGTACAGCTCCGGAACAGGGCAGTACGACGGCCTCTGGATCCAAGTGGACATGGGGCAGACGCAGACCTTCGACAAGATCGTGTTGGATGTCGGCGGCAGTGTCAGCGACTATGCGCGGAGCGCAGACGTATACGTGTCCACGGATGGAACCGACTGGACCAAGGTCTCTTCCGTAGCGGACGGCCAACGAGTCCACCTGATCTCCTTCCCGACGCAGACGGCTCGCTACATCAAAATCGTCAATACTGGCAATGTTGCGCGCAGCTGGTGGTCAGTCGCAGAATGCAACGTCTACAACTGACCTCGGGCTTTCATGTAGGGCGACCGTTGGCCTTGCCCCCGGCGTAGAGGAAGTGCCTCTTGTCGGCGGGAACAGGGAGTGTTGATGTCCTTGTTCCCGTGGACGAGGCACTCTCCGGGCGCCTGTGGCGACTTCAGGCCCGCAGCGCACCGAGTACGCGCATCGGCCACGCGATCGACATCCGCGTTGCCAGACAGCAACAGGCCCACGACGGGTTCGCCGAAACCACCGCGGCCGTGGTCGACGAACCCCATCAGCGGGTGGTGCCCAAAGGTCTTCTTCCAGGTCGCGGCGGCGTCCTGCTTCGCGGAGTGCGCCAGGACGTGGACGCCATCCAGGTCCACGATCACATGCCCACCCGCGTCCGGCGCCGCTTCACCGGCCAACCGTCAGACACGTTCGCGCACTTCGGCGCGGGCGGTGTGCAGCGCGGCCAGGACCCGCTGCCCGCGCCGACGACAGCTTGCTAATCAGCCGGCCATGGTCGGGTCGGAGGCCACCCGCCCCGAACACGGCCACCAAGGACCTCGACAATCCTCATTCTTGCTGGTCTTGTGTCCTGAACATGAAAGGGAGTTGATTGTAGGCAACTTCTGGAAGTGATGCTGTGTGGGAGATGAAGGTTTTGTGGCCCTTCAGAGCCGCCCTGTGGGGGGAGGCTCTAAACCGCCTCATGCTGCGTTAGCTAATGACTGTCGTGGTGAGCGATGAGGGAAAAGGCGTCGTAAGAGGCGTCAGGTGGGGATCGGGAAGACGAACGCAAGTGAATCGCTGCTGACGTGTCGAAAAGAAAATAGACGGCATCGAAACCGGGGTGTGACCAGAACTCCGGGATGAGCCTGGCGGGTGCCCGCTTATTGGCCAGGTGGTGTCCGGCATGTAGGCGACGTGAGTCCGGTCTGCGGCTTCCGCATGGAACAGGAGAAGGCAGGTCCCGATACTGCCCGCCAAGCGGCGGGCGAGAGGGAGTGCCCCAAGCAGCAGTCACTGCAAGGGGCCGAGTACCGACGCGGGGCGTGCCGGCGGACCGGCTCGTAGTAGTGATGAAGCCCCTGTAACGGGGGTGGAGCGAAGGGGCCGGGTCGTTCGTGGCTGAGTTGATCGCATCAACCGGACACCGTCCGGGAGGAGTTCGATGGGCCAGTTGAAATCGTCGACCAAGCCGTTTGATATTTCAAAGTGGGAAATCAAGGAGGCGTGGGAGGAAGTCAGGGCTAACAAGGGTGCACCCGGTGTGGACGGACAGAGCGTAGCGGACTTCGAGAAGGACCTTGAGAAAAATCTGTACAAGGTTTGGAATCGCATGTCGTCGGGCTCGTACTTTCCGCCTCCAGTGCGTGCGGTGGCCATTCCCAAGCCGCACGGGGGCGGCGAGAGAATGCTTGGCATTCCCGCTGTCGCCGACCGCGTGGCACAGACCGTGGTGGCCCGGCATCTGATGCGCAGGGTGGATCCCATTTTCCACCCGGACAGCTTCGGATACCGGCCCGGACGGTCCGCCTTGGATGCGGTGGGGAAATGCCGGGAACTCTGCTGGAAAAGGGACTGGGTGGTGGAGTTCGACATCGCCAAGTTCTTCGACAGTGTGCCCTGGGACCTGCTGGTCAAGGCGGTGGAAGCGCACACCGACGCCGTCTGGGTGAAGTTGTACGTGCGGCGGTGGCTCGCTGCCCCGCTCGTCATGCCTGACGGCTCCCTGCTGGAGCGGGAGCGCGGGACCCCTCAAGGGGCTCCGGTGTCTCCCGTCATGGCGAACCTGTTCCTGCACTACGCGTTCGACACCTGGATGGACCGGGAGTTCCCGTCCGTCTGGTTCGAACGGTATGCGGACGACGCGGTGCTGCACTGCGTCACCGAGCGCCAGGCCCGCCAGGTGCTGGCCGCGCTCACGGACAGGATGGTCGAAGTCGGGCTGCGGCTGCACCCGGACAAGACCCGGATCATCTACTGCAAGGACGGCCGCCGACGTGGCCCTTACGAGCACACGTCGTTCACCTTCCTCGGGTACACGTTCCGCGCCAGGAGGAACCGGAGTCGGCACGGGAACCTGTTCCTGGCGTTCGACCCGGCGGTCAGCAAGGACGCCCTGAAAAAGATGGGGCGGGAGCTGCGGTCCTGGCACCTGCACACCCGCTCCGAACTGTCCTTCCACGAGCTCGCCCGCAGGATCAACCCTGTGGTGGCGGGCTGGCTCAACTACTACAGCCGCTTCAGGCCGTGGGAGCTGATCCCCTTCGTGATGCGCATCAACGCCTACCTGGTGCGCTGGATCCGCCAGAAGTACAAACGGCTCGCGGCCCAGAGGAAGGCCATCGTGAAGATGCAGGAGATCGCCCAGCGATACCCCCGCATGTTCGCGCACTGGCGCCTGACCACGGGCGCCGTATCGGTCTGACGACCAGAACGACAAGAGCCGTGTAACGGGCGACTGTTACGCACGGTTCTGTGAGAGCCGGGGGGTGAGATCCCCCTCGGCTACTCGGCAGAGGCGATTTTCGTTTGTCTGACCGCCCGTCGGACACACGCTGCCTGAAAGCGTGGGGCTAGAAGGACAGGACTCGCTGGGGCCACCTATGGATCGAAGTCACACTGAGGCACCGAGAAGCCCGCGCGAGGATCCACGCGATCTGATGTGGCCTTGCCCTCAACTATTGTGCAACTAGTTGCATAAACGGCGTGGCGTCGTCTACAACCTTGATGACGACGCCACGCACGGAGGACACCCATGAGCCGTTACCCGCACTTGCTGAGCCCTCTCGACCTGGGCTTCACCACACTCCCCAACCGCGTGCTCATGGGCTCCATGCACGTGGGCCTGGAGGAGGCCGAGCGCGGCTTCGAGCGCATGGCGGAGTTCTACGCGGCCCGAGCGCGCGGGGGAGTGGGCCTCATCGTCACCGGCGGCTTCGCGCCCAACGAGGCCGGACGCCCGTACGAGGGCGGCGCCAAGCTCACCACCGACGCCGAGGCGGAACAGCACCGGCAGATCACCGACGCCGTACACCGCGAGGGCGGCCGGATCGCGATGCAGATCCTGCACTTCGGGCGGTATTCCTACCACCGCGACCTGGTCGCGCCCAGCGCACTCCAGGCCCCGATCAGCCCGTTCGTCCCGCACGCCCTCACCGACGCCGAGGTCGAGCAGACGATCGAGGACTACGCGAACGCGGCCCGGCTCGCCCGGCAGGCGGGGTACGACGGCGTCGAGATCATGGGCTCCGAGGGCTATCTGATCAACGAGTTCATCGCCGCCGGGACCAATCACCGCGACGACCGCTGGGGCGGCTCGTACGAGAACCGGACGCGCTTCCCCGTCGAGATCGTCCGACGGGTGCGCGAGGCGGTCGGGGAGGACTTCATCGTCGTCTACCGGCTGTCGATGCTCGACCTCGTGCCTGGCGGGTCCAGCTTCGACGAGGTGGTCACGCTGGCGAAGGCCGTCGAGGCGGCCGGGGCGACCATCATCAACACCGGCATCGGCTGGCACGAGGCCCGCATCCCCACCATCGCGACCTCGGTGCCGCGCGGCGCGTACACCTGGGTGACCAAGAAGCTCATGGGCGCGGTCTCGGTGCCGCTCGTGACGACCAACCGCATCAACACCCCTGAAGTGGCCGAGGAGTTGCTCGCCGACGGCCACGCCGACATGGTGTCCATGGCCCGCCCGATGCTCGCCGACCCGGACTTCGTCAACAAGGCCCGTGAGGGCCGCTCCGACGCCATCAACACCTGCATCGGCTGCAACCAGGCCTGCCTCGACCACGTCTTCGGCGGCGAGATCACCTCCTGCCTGGTCAACCCGCGCGCCTGCCACGAGACGGAACTCGTCCTTGCCCCGACCCGGCTGCGCAAACGCGTCGCGGTCGTCGGCGCGGGCCCCGCCGGGCTCGCCTGTGCCGTGAGCGCGGCCGAACGCGGCCACGAGGTCACGCTGTTCGACGCCGCGAGCGAGGTCGGTGGCCAGCTCAACGTGGCCCGCAAGGTCCCCGGCAAGCAGGAGTTCGACGAAACCCTGCGCTACTTCCGCCACCAGCTCGACGCGCACGGCGTCGACGTACGCCTGGACACGCGCGTCACGGCCGACGACCTCACGGCCTACGACGAGGTCGTCGTGGCCACCGGCGTCACCCCCCGCACCCCCGAACTTCCCGGCGTCGACCACCCCAAGGTCCTGAGCTACCTGGACGTCCTGCGCGACGGCGCCCCCGTGGGCGACCGCGTCGCGATCCTCGGCGCGGGCGGTATCGGCTTCGACGTCGCCGAGTACCTGACCGACGGCGGGGAGAAGACCAGCGAGGACCCTGCCGCGTACTTCCGTCAGTGGGGCGTCGACATGGACTACCGCGCCCCGGGCGGCCTGGCCGCCCCCGAGCGCCCCGCCCCGCCGCGCTCGGTCCACCTCCTGCAGCGCAAGACCTCCAAGGTCGGCGCCGGACTCGGCAAGACCACGGGGTGGATCCACCGCACCGAGCTCAAGCACCGCGGCGTCACCATGGTCCCCGGCGTCCAGTACGACCTGATCGACGACGCGGGTCTGCACGTCACCGTCGACGGCGTCCGCCAGGTGCTGGAGGTCGACACGGTGGTCCTCTGCACGGGACAGGACCCGCGCCGCGGGGTGTACGACGACCTGGTCGCCGCCGGGCGGTCCGCGCACCTCATCGGCGGCGCCGACGTGGCGGCCGAACTGGACGCCAAGCGGGCGATCAAGCAGGGGACGGAGCTGGCGGCGGCGCTGTAGGGGGCCCGGCCACGAGGCGCGTGCGGCTGTCGTGATCCCCGCCTTCCTAGGATGAGCCCATGTCACTCCCGCACGCGATCCTCACCGCCCTGCTCGAAAAGCCGTCGTCGGGCCTTGAGCTGACCCGGCGGTTCGACAGGTCGATCGGATACTTCTGGTCGGCGACGCACCAGCAGATCTATCGCGAGCTGGGGAAACTGGAGGGCGAGGGCTACATCAGGGCCCTGCCCTCCGAGCGGCCCGCCCGGGGCCAGAAGAAGAGTTACGAGGTCCTGCCGGCCGGTCGCGACGAACTGGCCCGCTGGACCTCCGCGCCCCAGGACCCCAAGCCGTGGCGCGACGCGCTCTTCGTCCGGCTGCGCGCCGCCGCGGTGGTGGGCACGACCGGTCTTGAGGACGACATGAGGCGCCATCTCACGCTGTATCAGCGGCAGTTGGCGGAATACGAGGAGATCGAGAAGCGGGACTTCGGGCCAGGCCGGGACACGGCCCAGGACCGGCTCCAGCATCTGATCCTGCGGGCGGGAATCGACCTGCTGACCTTCTGGATCCAGTGGCTGACGAACGCCCTGGAGGAGTTCGAGACGCTGCCGGGGGAGACCGGTGGCGGTGGGGAGAACACACGGACCGAGTAGGCGGCCGTCCGCGTCACGGGACGACCGCGCACCCGGGCTCACAGACGATGCGGCTTCGCGCGGCGGCGCAGGTACCAGACGGCCGCCCCCGTGCCCACGGCCACCAGCGCTCCGCCGCCCACCAGGGTGACGGTGCCGTACTCCCGGGTGGCTCCGCCGACACCGCCCATGACGCCGCGTGCCGGTGAGGCCGTCGTGGAGATGGCGGGCGTGGCGGCGGTGACGATGACGGACTGGGTGCCCGCCGTGGTCCCGTCCTTGCACACCGCGATCACGGTGTACGTACCCGGGCCGACGTTCGCCCAGGAGGCGGCCTGGGTGGTGCTCGTGCCGGTGAGGGTCGCCTGACGCCCCTGGGAGAAGTTCGCCTGTCCGCTGGAGAGCAGCGAGGCGGTACCGAACGTGCCGTTGGTGCTCGTGGGGCAATCCCTGGTGGTGACGGTGACCGAGGATCCGGTGGTGCTCACCGAGATCCCCGTGGGGGCGGCGACGGCCGACGGCGCGGTCAGGGCGATCGGCAGCACGGCGGCGGCCGCGGTCGGGCCGAAGCGGAGAAGTAGCTGGGACGTACGCATGGTCTGCCCTCCAGCGGCACGGTGGCGGCACGTCCCGTGTGCCGCCGAGGATCGGGAGACCCGTGCTGCCTCAGGGTGAGCCAACGTGCCGTTCGCCCCGTCCGCATGCGGACGGCCCCCGGGCAGGTGACGGATTCCGCCGAGCGGGGGACCCGGCGCACGGCTTCGGCGGTCGCTCACCCCTCGGTGGTCACCGTCCGTTCCGCCGAGAACCCGCCCCAGGTCCCGTCCGGGAGCTTCGCGCGGATCCGCACCCGGTACGACACCCCGGACTCCCGGCCCACGTAGAAGCTGTGGGCGGCCCGGCCTCGGGGCGGGGTCCCGCCCCAGACGAGCGAGGTCGCCCGCCGCCGGTCGAGCTGGATCTCGTACTCCGTGATCACACCGTCGACCCGCGGCGGCAGCCAGGACAGTTCGACGGAGTACGCCCCGTCGGCCCGGCGGATGCCGGCGCGGAACCCGGTGGGCGCGGTGCCCCGCCCGTCGTCCGCCCCCGGCGCGGTCGTCAGCCGTACCGCCCGGCTCACGGGCGAGACGTTGTCCGCCGCGTCCCTCGCCCGCACGGTGAAGGAGTACCGGGTGCCGGGCCGCAGCCCCGTGACCACGGCCGCCGTCTGTCCCCCGCCCACGCTGTGGATCTTCGAGCCGCCCTGCAGGATGTCGTACGAGACCACGTCACCGTCGTCCGTCGACGGCCCCCAGGACAGCCGCACCACCCTGCTCCCGACCGCCTTCCCGCCGAGGCGCCCCGGGCGGGTCGGGGTCCGGCGGTCCGTCGGCCCGGCGGCGGGCGTCGTGGCCCGGACCTCCGTACTGGGCGGCCCGAGGTCCCCGGTGGCATCGCGGGCCCGGACCGTGAACACGTAGGTGGTGGACGGTCGGAGCCGGGTGATGTCCACCATGTGCTCACCGCCCGGCACGGACTTCACCTTCGTGCGGCCCCGGTACACCTCGTACGCGGCGATCTCCGGCTCGTCGGATGCCCGGTTCCACATGACGTGCACGCTGGTGGCGCTGCCCGCCTCGGCGGTGACCCCGGGCGGGGCCGGCGGCGGGCGGCGACCGGGGCTCTCCTCCATCGCGCAGGCGGATGTGAGGAGCAGCGAGCCGCAGAGCAGCGACGCCGGGACGAGTGCCGGCACGGGAACGCGTCGCATGATCCTTCCCCTCGTCGGTCGAACCACGGCGGGATTGGTCTGTACCTATCTTCATGTATGGCATGACTGACGCGGTCGCATCAAGGGGTGGGTGCGGAGCGATCCGCCGCCGCCCAGATGCTTCGCCCGATGGACGGGTTGGCTGCGACGCGGTTCACGGCATGGCGGGCGGATACGTATGCTGGGGCTCCGACACGGCGTGAACTCGCCTGCTGCGCAGGTCTGTTCACGTCGTACGGCGCGGGCCGCTGTCGTCGCCGATCCCGCGCCGACGAGAGCGGCCGAGCGGCCGGGGCCGAGTCGGGCCCGGGCCCTCGGCCGCGCACCCGTGCGAAAGGGTGCCGTGATCCGTCCGGCCCCTTCCCGGTGGCCGTCCTCTCCGACCCTCACCACCTTTGGGTGAGTGTCCGTCATGTCCCCCCCGGAGAGGGTTCCTCATCGTGCGTGTCCGCTCGTTGACGCTGGCCGCCGTCGGCGCCGCCCTGCTGGCCCCGGTCGCCCTGCCCGCCCTCGCCCACCCGCAGCGCCCCGTGCACCGGGAGGGCGGTGTGACCGCCGCCGAACTGCTGGCCAGGGCGCGTGGCTGCGTCCGGGTCTCCGAGGGGCTGTACAGCAGCGACGCGGGCACCCCCGCCGACATCCCGGTCTGTGGTGTCGACGGCGCGGTGTTCTGGAAGGCGGACATGGACATCGACTGCGACGGCCGGCCGAGCCCGCGCTGCAACAGCGACACCGACCCGTGGTTCCAGCCCGCCACGTCGTTCCTGCAGTCCGACGGCCGGTACCTCCGCTCCGAGAGCCTGCCGTTCATCGTCGTCCCCGCCGCGAGCCGCACGTGGGACTACCGGGTCCACGGCGTCAAGGGCGGTTCGGTCGCCGCCGTCGTGTTCGAGGACCGGGTCCAGTACGCCGTCGTCGGCGACACCGGTCCCCGGAACATCATCGGCGAGGCCTCGTACGCCACGGCCGAGGCTCTCGGAATCCGCCCCGACCCGCGCAAAGGCGGCACCGCCTCCGGCGTCACCTACATCGTCTTCGAGGACTCCAGGGTGACCCCGATCGAGGACCACGAGGCGGCGGTGGAACTGGGGGAGAAGCTGGCGCGGAAGTGGGTGGGAGGGGTGGCGGTGCGCAGAGGGGCGACGATGCGTGGCGGGGCGGCGAGCTGACCGCACACTCCGGGGCCTGTCGCCCGACCGGCCGACAGGCCCCGACGCGTGTGCCGGGTCCCCCGGACGGTCACTCCTTCCGGTACGCGTACGCCTCCGAAGCCGCGGCAGCCACCGCCGCGAGGTCCGCGCCCGTCGAGGCCGTGACGACCGCGGCGACGGCGCCCTCGACGAACGGGGCGTCGACCAGGCGGGTGTCCGCGGGGAGTTCGTCGCCCTCGGCGAGGAGGGCCTTCACGGTGAGGACCGCGCTGCCGAGATCGGCGAGGACCGCGACGCCGGCGCCCCGGTCGACGGAGGCGGCCGCCGCCGAGATCAACTCGGCGCTGGTGCCCAGGCCGCCGTCCTCGGTTCCGCCGGCCGGGGCGACGGGAACGGCGGCGCCCGCACCGGTGAGCCCCTTCGCCAGTTCGGCGACCGAGGCGGCGACGGCGGCACTGTGCGACACCAGCACGATGCCGACCGGCTCTACGTCAGGCATCGGTGGCCTCCGCACTCCCGGCGGCGGTGGTGAGGGCGGCGATCAGCAGCGCGGCGGACGTGGCACCGGGGTCCTGGTGCCCGATGCTCCGCTCGCCGAGGTAGCTGGCCCGGCCCTTGCGGGCCTGCAACGGCGTGGTCGCCAGGGCGCCTTCCTCGGCGGCGGCCCGCGCGGCGGCGAACGAATCGGCGAGCGCGTCGACCGCCGGGACCAGCGCGTCGATCATGGTCTTGTCGCCCGGCGCGGCCCCGCCCAGCGCCATCACCGCGTCGACCCCGGCGCGCAGCGCGTCCGTCAGCTGAGCCTCGCTCACCTCGGCCGCGTCACCGAGCGCCTTTCCGGTGCGGCGCAGCAGGGTGCCGTACAGCGGGCCGGACGCGCCGCCGACGGTCGAGATCAGCTGCCGCCCGGCGAGCACGAGGACGGCGCCGGGCGTGTCCGTCGCCTCCTTCTCCAGCACGGCCGCCACGGAGGTGAACCCGCGGCGCAGGTTACTGCCGTGGTCGGCGTCCCCGATCGGCGAGTCGAGCTCCGTGAGCCGCTCGGCCTCGCGTTCCACCGAGGCCGCGGTGGCCGTCATCCAACGACGGAAGAAGTCGGCGTCGAGCACGTAATCTCCTTGCCTGGTACGTGAACTGACAGACAATCAGGGTTGGGGCAGCCCGCGAGACCCTCCCGGGCGCGGCCGCATGCTCCCTCACACACCCCAGCGCAGTCCCGGCGTCCTCACCGGCGCGTCGTACAGTCGCAGCAGCTCCTCGTCGATCTGACACAGCGTCACCGACGCGCCGGCCATGTCGAGCGAGGTGACGTAGTTGCCGACGAGGGTGCGGGCCACCGCGACCCCGCGTTCGGTGAGGACGCGTTGCACCTCCGCGTTGAAGCCGTACAGCTCCAGCAGGGGGGTGGCGCCCATGCCGTTGACGAGCAGCAGCACCGGGTTGCGCGGGCTCATGTCGTCCAGGATGGCGTTCACCGAGAAGTCGGCGATCTCGCGGGAGGTCATCATCGCGCGCCGCTCACGCCCCGGCTCACCGTGGATGCCGACCCCCAACTCCAGTTCCCCGGCGGGGAGATCGAAGGTGGGGCTGCCCTTGGCCGGAGTGGAGCAGGCGCTGAGGGCCACCCCGAAACTGCGGGAGTTTTCGTTGACCTGCCGGGCCAGCGCCTCCACCTGCTCCAGCGGCTGCCCCTCCTCGGCGGCGGCCCCCGCGATCTTCTCCACGAACAGGGTCGCGCCCGTGCCGCGCCGCCCGGCGGTGTAGAGACTGTCGGTGACGGCCACGTCGTCGTTGACGAGCACTTTGGCGATGCGGATGCCCTCGTCCTCGGCGAGTTCGGCCGCCATGTCGAAGTTCAGCACGTCGCCGGTGTAGTTCTTCACGATGAACAGCACCCCGGCCCCGCTGTTCACGGCCGCGGCGGCCCGGACCATCTGGTCCGGCACGGGCGACGTGAACACCTCACCGGGGCAGGCCGCCGACAGCATTCCGGGCCCCACGAACCCGCCGTGCAACGGCTCGTGCCCCGAGCCGCCTCCGGAAACCAGCCCCACCTTCCCGGCCACCGGCGCGTCCCGCCGCACCACCACCCGGTTCTCCACGTCCACGGTCAACTCGGGATGCGCGGCCGCCATGCCCCGCAACGCGTCCGCGACAACGCTCTCCGCGACATTGATCAACATCTTCATGGGTGCCTCCTGGTGGGAATATCGGATGAGTCGCTGACCGGCGTCTTCGCAGGTCGGAATGGGTTTGGGTCAGCTATTGATTTTTTGCGGTCGTGGCGGTTGCGGGCAGGCTCCGGCGGTACTGACGCCGACTCAACGCATGCTGAACATCTGTTGGAAGTATCGACCTTGCGGCAGTGAAGGTCACGCGCGCAGACGCGCGTGCGCGTCATGGGTGTGGGGCCGCTCTGCCGGATGCGCCGTGTGGGGGGTCGGGAACGAGAGGGCTTGCCGGAGACCCGGGCGATGGGTGAGGAGCCGGCATACGCCTTCAGGCCGCGGGCGTCGGTGAGGGAGGGCGGGATGGGCGGCGCGGACGCAGCCGGGGATGTCGGCGCGCGCTCGCTTCGATCGCGCGTCGGCGGGCCGCCGGGCGGGGTGGCGCCACCGGCCGGCGGCGTCGACTCCTACCACGGGCTCCGGTTCCAGCCGACCACCACGAGTCGGTTTCCGCATCCCAGGAGGGCATCCCAGGCACTGCCTGTTTCCGCAGTTCAGCGGGGATGGGACGGTTCCACTGTTGCAGGCGGGGCGGCAGCTGTTGTCGTGGATGCCCGGCGTCTTCGAAGCTCTGGGTGTCGCACCGGCCGAGGCAGAACGACCGCCCCGGCAGCAGCATGGCAACGACACCCACCCCGCACCTACGTACCGGGGCATCCATGTGTCCGAGTACCCAAGGTGGGCAGTCGGGCCGGCCGTCCTCGCACAGGACGCGGACGAGGTGACGACACGTCGGCAGGCGTCTTCGGCACGAAGGCCGGAACCGCCCGAGAGCAACACATACGGATCAGAGAAGGAAGACGCACATGAACAGGAAGTCCCCCGCACACCGTCGTCCGAGCCGCCGCGCGGCCGTCGCTGCCGGCCTCGTCCTGGCTGTCGGACTCGGTGTGTCGACACAGGTGTCGGCGCAGGCGGCTGTCCGTGGCCCCGCAAAGGCGTCCACCGCCGCACCGCAGTCGGTCAGCGGCACATCCGGCCAGGCGGTGACCCGGGTCGCCGACTTCTACGGCGCGTACATCGACGCGAAGGGCGACTACACGGACCCGGACGTCACGCTGGCCACGGCGCTGCGCAAGCACTACCTGACGCCCGGCTTCGCCAAGCGGCTGGCGGCCTGGGAGAAGAAGAACGGGGCGGACGGCGTCCTGCGTGCCCAGAACGTCCCGGCGCGGTGGACGGTGACCGACAACGGCTCCATGGGTCACAGCCATGAGGTCATCGTCACCCTGACTTTCGGCAGCGGGAAGACGACGCAGAAGACCAGGCTTTTCGTGCTGGTGGAGCGGTACAACCACATCGCCGACATCGAGACCACGAGCGCTCGCTGACGGCGGAGCGGCCCTGTCCCGCCCTGTCCCGGCCGGGACAGGGCGCCGGGGTGGGAGGTCGACGGATGCCCTCCGAGCAGGGCCGGGCGCCGTGTTGGTACGAGCTGCCCGCGACCAAGGCAAGCGCGGCGGCCCATGGCCGTTGCTCACCTGCAACCAGGTCGCCCCGCCCGGCCGGGATGAACAGACCGCGGACAAGGGGCGCTTTCTCACGAGGGCTCCGGCCCGGCGGCCGGTTTCGGGCAGGGGCCGGACGCCTGCCGACCTGGCCCGCAGGCCGGAGAGGAAACGCGGGGGAAGGCCGCCCCTCCGCACCGGAGTGCTCAGAAGGGGCGGCTTCCATACGGGGCGGGTCTCAGCATTCGTAGAAGCTGATGTGCCCGTCACCGTTCTCGTCCACCGAGTCGCCCCAGAAGTTGTTGTCCGACGTCCAGCCGTAGTCGTTGGTGCCCGCGACCCGGACGTACCACCAGACGTTGCCGTAGGAGTTCTTCTTCCAGCAGTGGAGGTAGATCAACTTTTCTTGGCCCACCCACCCGACGTTCCAGCATCCGTCCGAGTAGGGCCCGCTCTTGAGGTTGTAGCCGTAACCGTCGTTCCAGAACGTGTACCCGCGCCCTTCCCCGTTGGCCGTGGGAGTCCAGCACTCCGCCTGCGGAGCGGCTTGCGCGGACGGCGCGATCGCGGTGCTGACGCCGAACGCCATGAGGACTGCGAGCAGGATATTCACGGCCGCTCGGACCGGGCGGTGCTGTGATGTGGTGCTCAGCATGAGGCGGTACCTCTCTGTGGATGACGTGGGTGTGCGGTCGCAGCGGGATTCCAGAGGACTGCTTTTCGGCGGCGGTCGTCTGGTTCCGTCTGGCCGTGAGTGAACGGGGCGATATGCGTTGACATGGTGCCTGACATGTTCATGGGCTTGTTGGCATCCCGTGCACGGCTGTTGGCATTCAGCGCACTGCAGGCATGTCGGGGTGCTGGGTCTGGTGGCGGTGGGCGCGTGGTGTGATGCCGTACAGCGTCTTGAAGGCGCGGCTGAAGGATGTCGGCTCCGGGAAGCCCCAGCGTGCGGCGATCGCGCTGATGGACCGGGCGTCGAGGCGGGGGTCGGCCAGGTCGCGGTGGATGCGTTCCAGTCTGCTGCGGCGTATGCCGTCGGCGATCGTCGTTCCCTGGCCCTGGTAGAGCCGGTGGAGGTAGCGGACGGAGACCTGGTGGGCGGCGGCGACAGCAGCCGGCGTGAGGCCGGGATCCCCGAGGTGTTGCCGGATGAACGCGTTGATCCGTGTGCGCAGGACGGTTTGCTGCGATTCCGGCGGCAGGAGGTCCTCGGCCCGGGCGGCCTCGGCGAGCATGGCGCTCAGCAGGTCCAGGGTGACGTTGGCCAGGCGGAGCGCGTCGCATTCCTCGTACTGCGGCGCGTGGTTCATCAGATCGGTGAGGTAGTGGCGGAAGAGCGCGCCGATGCCCGTCTGTCCCTGAATGCGGGTCAGGGTGAGCTGGTCGAGGGTGTTGGAGTGCAGGGGCAGTCTGGCCCGGGGTATCTGCACGATCAGTGAGGAGACGTCGGGGCGGTCACGGGCGGCGGTTTGGGCCTGGCAGGGCCTGGAGGAGTCGTAGAGCACGAGATCGCCCTCGCCGACGTCGACGTGTCGGCCCGATTGACTGAGCCCGACCTCCCCACGGACGGTGAGCCACAGCTGGAACACCTCCGGATCACCTTGCCGGATCAGCGCCGGGGTCCGGCGCGCATGCATGGGCGGGTAGCTCTGTGCGAAGGTCTGGATGTCGCCCAGGTGCAGTGCCTGGGAGCTGGCGAGGAAGTCATCCAGGTGATCGCTGGCCATCATGGTGCGAAAGTGGGCCTGGGAGATCATCGCTTCCCAGTGGTTGAATCGTTCGGTCCCCGACAGATGTTCCGTCGAGAACGCCGTCCAGATCACTGTCCCGCCAGTCCTCTCTCCTGAGGGCCCCAGTTCTCGCAGCCCTGTTCATGGACGCCCACGGGCGCCCCGATTTGCCCAGATCACCCGACCGAGAAATGCGGGACCAGGCAGCCAAATACATGCTGACCTGCGGGCCGGCGGAGTTCTTTGCTGCCCGGCCATCAGATCGCCTGGCCCCCCAGCCGGAGTTGGCGGTCGCTGCACTGGTGGCTGTGGAGTCCCTCTTGCCGGTAGGTGCTCGGCGGGATTCCGTAGGCCCTGCGGAATGCGCGGGTGAATTCGGAAGCGTGGACGAAGCCCCAGCGTGTGGCCAGGAAGCCGATGGTTTTGTCGGCCAGTTGGGGATCGGCGAGGTCCCGGCGGCAGCGTTCCAGGCGTCGTTGCCGGATCCAGGCGTTCACGGTGACGCCCTGCGCCTGGAACAGCTTGTGCAAAAACCGCACGGAGATGTGGTGGGAGCCGGCGACTGCGCCGGGCGACAACTGCGGGTCGCCCAGGTTGCGTTCGATGAAGGAGTGGATGCCGACCATCAGCGTCTGGTGGCGGCTCTCGGGTGGAACGCCGTCTTCGGTGTCCGTGTGATGCGCGAGGAACGCGGTGATCAGGTCCACGGTGAGCCCGCCCAGACGTATGGCGTCCTGCGGTCGGCAGGTGTCGGACTCAGGTGCCAGTCGGGTCAAGAACTGTGCCAGGAGAGCCCCCATGCCGGTATTGCCCGGTAACAGCGCTCCGAGGAGGCGGTCCACCTTCGCCGCCGGAAGAGGAATCGCCGCACGGGGCACGTTCACGACGATCCCCTCGACCGGACCGTCGTTGTCGGGGAAGGCCGAGGCGTCCCATGGGTGCGTCGTGTCGTACAGCAGCAGGTCGCCGACCCCCACCAAGGCGTCACGCCCGCAGCGGGAGATGCTCTGCCTGCCTCGCAGGGTCAGGGCCAGGTGATACAGCTCCGGGTCGGACCGACGAACCAACGCGGGCGTGCGACGCGAGCGCAAGGACGGATAGGACAGCACTGCCACCTGAACGGCCCCGAGGTCCAACTGCCGGGCACAGGCCCGGAAGTCATCGGCATGGTCGCTGGTGATCTCCGTGGGCGCGAGCGTGTGTGCGGTCAACTCCCGCCACCACTCGAACCGATCGCCCACCGGCAGGTCCTCACTGCGCAACACCGTCTCGATCACCTGACCACCCCCCTCCCATCATGTCCTCATCAAGGGGTCGAAGGGCAGGCGGCACGCTCTGTTGAGGAGCGGGAGGGCGGGATGGGCGGCGGGGGCGCGGCCGGGGGATCGGGGCGCGTCCAGCCGGGCCGCCGTCAAGTGGTCCAGCCGCTACGACCACCTGCGGGAGGCCACCCGGCCGAACCGCCCGTGGGGACGCGCACGCCCCACGTCGCAGTCATGTCGCTGCACGACTTTCAAGCGATCGTCACAGCCGCCGCCCACTACTGGGAAGAGGTTCAGCGTGATGCACGGCTCAGGCCCTTAACCGATGAGGCAGCACCTTGAGTTCACCCAGAACACACGGGTCGAAACCCTCCAGAAAGCCTGAACACCCGTTGGTTCCCGACGAAGAACCCTCAGTTTCGCTGAACCCGCGGGACTCGCCGCCCCGGAGTCCTAGCCCGGACACCAGGGAACAAGTAACCCGACGGTAGGTTTGGTTCGCGCTGGCCACGGCCTGCGTCGCGGCGGCGGACGAAGACCCCCCGCCCGTCACCAGGGACCAGGTCACCGGCCGTTGGAAGGGGGACTGCGCGGGGACGGGGGCGACGCTCGACATCGTTGCGGACGGCACCTTCAGTGCCAGGAAGTTCCTTGCCAACGTCGAGGGCATAGAAAACGAGCCACGGCGGGTCGACGGCACTGGACCGTGGTCCCTCTCCGAGGGCGTCGAGGGCGTCACCCCGCAGACCCTCAGGCTGAATCTGTACCACCGCATCTACGCACTGCATTTCGTCCGCGACGGGAGCGAGTTGCGCCTGCGGGTCATCATCGACCCCGACGCCGGGCTCGACTGCAACTTCGAGAAGACGGGCTGACGCCCGGTTCGGCCGACGTCGTAGAACTCCGGGGCCAGGCAGACCCGCTGTGACACCCGCGTCACATCACCTCTCACCTGCCCGTCACGCCCGCCTACCGGTAGTTCTGTTGTGACGCTGCAGATGCTGCCCTGGATCGAGAACGCCGTGCGACGCCACCACGTCCTGTGCACTTGGCTCAGACGTGCTGCATCCAGATATTGGGCTCCGTATAGGTGCCCTGGTCAGCGGACTGGTCGACCCGTAGCAGGCTGAGTCCTCCTGGGATCACGTAGTCACCCGTCTCTGGGAACACCATGCCGGTCCACTGCTCCCACTCGGCGATCGTGCCGGTCATGGTCTGCGACTGGGGAGCCGCCGCGAGAATTCGGGCGCCCAGACGCTGGTGGGTGCGGATCCATGGATCGAGGGCCATGCCGTCCTCGCGGGTCCACCCCATGAACGCCTCGACCGACGCCAGCGGGTAGCGCGCCTTCAACGTCGGGCGCACCGGTGCGATGACCCGTGGCCATCCGGCGCCCTCGGCGAGCCGACGCAGTGCGTTGAGCATCTCCCCGGCCAGGCCGCGTCCCTTGAGTGACGGCGTAACGATCGCCCCACAGATCACCAGAGTGTCGGGGTCGACGCCATGCTCCCGGCCCTCGACGGCACGGATGATGGCCTGGGTGTAGCCGGTGGGGAGCGTTTCGGTCCGCCCGTCCCACCGGATCGGTATACCCCAGCCGGACGCGACCGGAAAGCCCCGCTCATCCACCAGCGTGAGATCGAGGTCGGCGAACCACTCCCTGATCCTGCCGATGTACTGCTTAGCCAGCCGATCGGCTGTGATGAACTCCGGGAAACCCTCACTGAAGAGCTCGCGCAACTGCTCATCAGGCCACGTACGTGCGTCTGTTCGCTCAACGATCAATGTCACGGGCCCGTTTATAGCGCACCCTCCCAAGCCGAGCGATGAAGTTCAGCCCCATGACTTCGGCAGAGTCGCCTGACGATTCGTGATCACGCGAGTCCGAGGAGCGCGAGGGGGCGGCGGGGTTCTCGGGCGTTGTGGCGGAGAGCCGCAGCAATGTTCGTGGCGCCGGTCAGCCGCAGTGCCCCGACGGCGAGGTTGCGCCAGGTCGCCATCGCACGGGGTGCGTTGCCTGTTCGCAGCTGGGAGGCGTCCTCGGTAAGGTGGTGTCCCGGATGTGGTGCAGGGCTTCCACCTGCCAGTGGTTACGCACGAGTGAGGCCAGTTGCGCGGGGGTGGGCTGCTCGCTGGTGAGGCTGGTGACGGCGTAGATGGTCTTCACGGTGGTCTTGCCGGTCTAGCGGACGGTGCGGCGGCGCTTGATCTGGACGGCTTGACGGGCGCCGGGAAGGAGCAGGTTGTTCACGGTGGCCACCTTGATCCGGCGGATTCCGGCGCGTCCGTGGCCAGCGTTCCGGGTGCGTCCCTGGAGCGGGATCTGCTTCCAAGGCAGGGACTTCAGCTACTGGCGCAGCTTCTTCTGGTTGCCCTTGACGATCACGATGTAGTGGGCGTCGCGGCCCAGCAGGTAGTCGGCGTGCTCACGCTGGGTGTGCATCGCGTCGCTGGTGACCACGGTGCCGGCCAGGTCGGCAATGCTCTCCAGCAGCGGCTGGAAGCACCTGATCTCGTTTGTTTTCTCGTGCACGTCCAGCTGGGCCAGGACCAGGCCCGTTGTGTGGTCCAGGGCGGCGAGCAGGTGGATCTTCCGGCCTTTGGCCTTGGCCGCCCTCGCAGGCTCTTGCCGTCGACCGCCAGGGCGCGCAAACCGCCCGCGGAGCCGGAGCGGTGGTCGGTGAGCCAGCGGCCCACGACCTGGTCCAGGGCATCGCCGTCTATCCGGGCCAGCAGGCGTCGGACCGTCGATTCCGCAGGCAGGAGCCGTTGGGGAAGCAGCGGATCGCACTGCACGCCGACGGCTTCCAGCACCTGTGGCGGGGCGTCGGCGATCCACTCACCGACCGTCAGCAGCGATCTCGCCCCGGCCAGTACCGCGCACGCGGTGAGCGCGAGCACGACGACGAGGGCGTGTCGCACTCCGCGCGGGTCGGGCACCTCGGCCAGCCGCTCCAGCAGGCCCGGCGCTTCTGTGGGTGCGACCCGTGGATGATCGCGGAGTTGGTCAAGGGCGGATGGGATCGGTGATGACGCGTCGGCAGGCACGGTCTTCCACTCGGATCATGGGGCGTAGAGAACTCCATGATCGTGGGAGCCCGTGCCTGTCTCGTCCCTGGATGACCGTTGAACTGGCAGATCGTCACGAACCGGACGCCCTGCAACTATGCCGAAGCCCTGGGGGTGGACCCGCAGGCGGGTGCTGATCTTCTCGCTGAAGATCTTGTTTCTCGGCATGCCGTGCTTGCTGAGCGCGTCGAGCTGGGAGTCGAGTTCCTGCCCGAGGGCCGAGCAGCGCGCGTAACCGATGCGGATGTCCCTCGGCAGGTCAGGGGCGGTCGAGGTCGGCGGCGGGTGCCCGGCCGCCACGCGCGGACCGGGCCGCGGTCGGCAACCTCAGCGCCTTCTTCAGCCGGGGCATCATCGTGAAGCGGAGGGGTGTGGTAGGCGGAGGCCACCGCACCGCCGCGCGAGCGGCACAGCGAGCCGGGCTGCGCGTCACACTTCGGACAGGCGTGCTGTTCGACGTCGTCCGCGTCCGACCATTCACCCGGGGACCGTTGCTGAAGCCCAGTCATGGGACCGGATTTTCGCACAATGCAAGTCAAGAAGGGTTCCGTCCCGATTTGAGGGAGAACGGGTTCTGAGAATCGATCGAGGGTCGGGCGGGCCTCGGTGGCCGTTTACTGATCCTGCTCGCGCAAAGGACCGTTTGTGAGAGCCGGGGTCAGTGCACGCGTACGCCGTCGATGGCGATCGACAGCAGGAGGTCGGCCTCGGCCGGGCCGTCGATCTCCTGCTCGGTGGCCAGCGCGATGGCGCCGACGAGCTTCAACAGTTGGGTGATGGTGATCCCGGCGCGCACGGTGCCTGCCGCTTGGGCGCGCGCAAGGAGGGCGTCTCCGGCCGCGGTGATCAGGTCGTGGCAGGTTTCGCCCAGTGGCATCCGGCCACGGAGCCTCCGCGGAAACCTGTTGGCGGGCCGCGGTGACCGCTGCTACTTTTCCGGAGGCCGTGCGAGAGAACGAGGAGGTGGTACCCGTGAACACAGTATCGACATGGGTGCTCCCCTCCGGGGTCACGGTCGGGCGGTAGGTCGTCCGGGAGCGCCGTTCAAGAGCACTCCCGAAAGGCACGACCATGCGATTCACTTCCGAACAGCGCCTCGACAACGGCGTCCTCGAACGCGAATTCACCCTCGGCGAGATCCCCGGCACCCTGTGGACGCCTGGATCCGCCGCACCGGCCCCGCTCATCCTGATGGCCCACAACAACGGCCTGCCCAAGGGGGAAGCCCGGCTGGTGGCACGGGCCCGGCACTCCGCGGCGTACGGCTACGCGGTGGCCACCATCGACGCCCCCGGGTGCGGTGACCGGCCCCGTTCCGCCGCCGACGAGCAGGCCCGCGCCGACCTCCGCCGGGCGATGCAGGCCGGCGAGCCGCTCGACGAGATCTTCGAGTCCCTCGTCGGCCCGCTGGTCGAAAAGGCGGTCCCGGACTGGCGGACCACCCTGGACGCCCTGCTTTCGCTGCCCGAGATCGGCGGCCCGGTCGGATACTCGGGGTGGACCGCCGTCGGCATTCGGCTGGCGGTGGCCGAGCCGCGCATCGCGGCCGCCGGTTTCTTCGCCGGGGGTTACGTGCCCAGCGCCCAGCGCGAGGAGGCCCGGGAGGTCACCATTCCGCTGTTCTTCCTGCTGCAGTGGGACGACGAAGGGAACCCCCGGCAGCGGGCCCTGGACCTGTTCGACGCCTTCGGCAGCAAGGAGAAGACGCTGCACGCCAATCTGGGCGGGCACACCGGGACCCCGTGGTTCGAGGCGGACGACGGGAACCGATTCTTCGGCCGGCACCTGAAGTGAGGCCGTGCCGTCAGGCCGGCAGCAAGTAGACGGTGTCGGCCAGGACGCCGCTCATCGAGGACAGGCCCCGGCCATCCTCGATGACGGTGGCCGACAGATGCACGCCCCCGCGTGGATGACGGTGCATCAGGTCTGTGGAGCTGTCGGGCGCGGTCGGGGACATTGCATCCGGAGTATCCGGAGTACGTATCGACCTTGCGGCAGCGAAGGTTACGCGCGTCGCGACCGAGTCCCTCGGTGAGCCGGTTTCGCGGAAACCTCGGTTCAGCGATGCCGACCGTACTTCACAAAGGCTATGAGCAGCGCGCGGGTGGCAAGGTGTCAGGTTCGGGGCGGGCCGTCGGCGTCGGGTGCGCGTGTTTTGTCCGCGGCTCCCGAGCGGGCCGCACCGTCGACCGCGACACAGATTCCGAAGACACGATCGTGGCCGGTCCAGCCGTTCACATGGCCACGGTTGTTGCTGATCTGCACCCGCTTCCTGGCGGAGTCCACGGAAGACACCAAGTGCAGGTAGACCGTCCCGGCGACACGGGCGAGGACGATGTCGCCGACCTCCACCTTCGACGGGTCGACCGGAGCGACGACCACCTGCTGCCGACTGCGTATCAGCGGGACCATCGAGGAGCCGCTGGGCCGGAACGTCACGGTCGCCCCGCCGACGACTCTGTCTGCCACCGCGTCCAATGCACCCATTCGGCGATCGTGGCAGATCGTTGTCCGCCACCCCACCGATTAAATTCTGACCTGGCACGGACCCTACGATCCAGGGATGACGATCACGTACGAGTGGCGGGGCGACTTCGACAACACGGCGCTCGACGCGCTGCACGCGGACGGCTTCGGTCACCCCGTCGCCGCGACCGACTGGCGGGGACGACTCGAGCGCCACAGCCTCGGCTGGGTCTGCGCGTGGGAGGACGGTTCGCTGATCGGCTTCGTCAACGTCGTCTGGGACGGCGGAGTCCATGCCTTCGTCCTGGACACGGTGGTCGCACGGCATCGCCGTACCAGAGGTGTGGGCGCCGCGCTGGTCGCGACCGCCGCGCACGAGGCCCGTGCCGCACAGTGCGAATGGCTCCACGTGGACTTCGAGGAGCACCTGCGGTCGTTCTATTTCGACGCCTGCGGCTTCAAGGAGACGACAGCCGGCCTGATCGCTCTGTGACGTTGGCAGTCGAGCCGTGGGGAGGGGGGCCGGGGCATGTCCCGGCCCCCCTCGACGGACATGAGCGTGCGGTCGTGACCCGTAGCCAGGGCTGGGGCCGTCAAGGCTTGACGTAGGTGCAGATGGCCAGGGGGGAGTCCAGGGAGTACGGGTCCGCGTCGGCGGGCCAGTCGCCGAAGCGGTTCTCGGGGAGGAGGCCGGCGGCGCGGGCGTACGAGTCCATCTCCTCCGGGGCGGTCAGCCGGGAGATCTCGGTGCCGACGCGGGTCGTGCCGTCGGCCTCGTACCAGACGTGGGAGAGGTGCCACAGCGACCCCTCCGGCAGGAGGACGGAGTGGCTCTGCAGACCGGTGCCCGGCTCCGGGTAGGGCGAGAAGTACGTGGCGCGGGCGCTGCCCTCGTGCAGGGCGAGGATGGCCGGCTTGTTGTGGGTCTCGATCACCAGCCTGCCGCCGGGGGCCAGCAGGTCGGCCGCGCGACGCACCGCCAGCTGCTGCTCCTCGGGGGTGAGCAACATGGACAGGGTCGCGCAGACGCAGTACACGAGCCCCACGGTGAGGTCGGCCGTGTAGGTGCAGATGTCGCCGTGCACGGGCTCGACGGGGGTGTCGTCGGTCAGGTCGCGGCGCAGCACGTCGAGCATCTCGGGGGAGGAGTCGACCCCCGTGACCGGCCCGACTTGGCGCGCCAGCGGCAGCGCTATCCGGCCGGTGCCGACGCCGAACTCGACGGTGCCCAGGGCCGGATCGGGGTGCAGGGCGACCAGGCGCTCGACCTCGGCGACGACGGAGGCGTCGTCGGGGAACAACCGGTGGTACCAGTCGCCGAACTGCCGGCCGTAGCCGATGTCGTCGATGGTGTCGTTCGACGTGGCGCCGGGTGTACGGGGCGTCGTGGTGGTGCTCATGGGTGTTGCCTCCGCTTCTTGGACGGGGTGTTCCTCGCGTGGATGTTGCTTCTGGCCTGGGAGCAGGCGCCCCACAGCACCACGAGGGCGACGCCGATGACGGCGGGAGCGCTGACGGCCCGGGTGGCGATGAGGAAGCCGACGATGCCGAGGGCTACCACGGACGGGATGAGCAGAAAGTCGTTCATGAACTTCTCCTGTCGGGATGTCTTCTCCTGTCGGGTGATCCGATCCAGTCGTGTGATCCGGTCCTGTCGGGTGAATCCGGGTGTGCCGCCTCGTCGTTCCTGGATCACGCCACGTCGCTGAGCTCCTGGAGCCGGGCGAGTCGGCGGTAGAGGTCGCTGTGCCGGTGGAGTTCGTCGTGGGTGCCGACGGCGTGCACCCGTCCCCGGTCGAGCACGACGATCTGCTGGGCCTCGGTGACGGTGGACAGCCGGTGCGCGATCGCGATGACCGCGCAGAAGCCGGAGATCATCGTGATGCTGTCGCGCAGCGCGTTCTCCGATTCGGTGTCGAGGTTGGCGGTGGCCTCGTCCAGCAGCAGGAACCGGGGCGCCTGAAGCAACGTACGGGCGATCGCGAGGCGTTGACGCTGACCGCCCGACAGGCCGGCGCCCCGGTCACCGAGTTCGGTGTCGAGACCCTGGGGCAGCGCGGTGATCACCTCGGTCAGGTTGGCCATGCGCAGGGCCTCGGCGATGTCCTTGTCGTCGGCGTCCGGCGCGCTGTAGGTGAGGTTCGCCCGGACGGTGCCGCGCAGCAGGGTGTGGTCCTGGTCGACGTAGCCGACGATGGAGCGCAGCTGGTTGAGCGGCAGGTCGGTGATGTCCGTGCCGTCGATGCGGATCGCCCCGGACACCGGGTCGAAGAGCCGCTCGATCAGCTGGAAGACGGTGGACTTGCCGCCGCCGGAGGGGCCGACGACGGCGGTCAGCCCCTCGGCCGGGACGGTGAAGGAAATCCCGTCGAGGACGACCTTGTCGCTGCCCGGATAGGAGAACCGGACGCCGTCGAAGGTGAGCCCGGGTTCGTACCCGCGCCTGAACGGGCGGGCGCCACGCGGCCGTTCCTCCGGCCGGCTGCTGTCCGGGTCCGTCTCGACCTCGATCTTGCCGAGCTCGGCCAGCCGCTCCACGGACGCTCTGCCGATCTGGAACTGCGCGATCGACTCGAACAGCGTCAGCAACGGCGCCACCAGGTAGAACAGGTAGAGGATGAACGCCGTCAGATCGGCGGTGGGCATCGCCCCGGTCGCGGTGCGGGCCGCGCCCAGACCGATGACGACCGTCAGGGCGAGCTGGGTGCCGATGCTCATGGTCGGGTCGAGCAGCGACGACATCACCGTCACCTTGATCCCCGACTTCCGGGCCCGCCGGGCGATGGCCGCGATCCCCTCGGCCTCGCGGTCCTCGGCCCGGGAGGCCTTCACGGTGGGCATCGCTCCCAGCACCCGCAGCAGGGCGGAGCCGAAGGTGCCCAGGTCGGTCTGGTTGAGCACCGACACCTTCCGCACCCCGCGTGCCAGATAGAGCGAGACGATGCTGGTCGCGCCGAGGCAGACCAGGGTGGCGGTGAGCAGCACGGTGTCGATCCACGCCATCAGGGCGATCCCGCCGATGACCAGGAAGCTGTTGTTGAGGATGCTGTCGATCGCGTGCGTCATGGTGGAGCGGGCGAGCATGGTGTCACTGACCATCCGGGAGAACACATCGCCCTGCTGCAGGCCGCTGTACGCCTTGAACCGGGAGCGCAGCAGCCGGGAGGCCAGGGTCCGGCGGATGTCGTAGACGATGTTCTCCCCGGCCAGCCCGATGACGTACGAGTGGAGCGCGCCCAGGGTGGCGTCGGCGATGAACAGTGCCGCGCCCACCATGATCGGTCCGGTCAGCGAGCGCCCTTCGCCGACGGCGGCGACCAGTGAGCCGATGACCGCGGGCTGGGCCAGGGACGTCGCGGCTCCCAGCAGACCGAGGACGATGCCGAGCAGGACCAGGCGGCGGTGCCGGCCCATGGCCCGCCAGGGTTTCGCTCCCTCGCCCCACAGCAGGTGCAGGTTGAGCTGGGGAACCGCCCGGTGCATGGCGCGCCGCCCGCCACCGGAGGTGCCCTCCTTCTCCAGGTTCACCGGCGGGTCCTGCGGGCGGGTGTGCCGCCCCCGGCCGGCCGGCCGCTCACTCATCCCGCGCCCCCGGCCACGCGGCGGCCGCCCGCACCCGGTTCACTCGTGCTCCCTGCCGTCCTCTTCCGCTTCCGCCCGGTCCCTGGCGAACCGCAGGCCCGCCTTGAGAAGGCCGACCGCGAAGATCAGGATTCCGAGGAGGATGAAGGGGGTGGTGATGTCCATGATCACACCTTTGCTGGAGTCTTGGCCGGGGCCCGCGTCAGCGGGGTGCCGGCGGCCTGCGGGTCGAGAGGGACGAAGGGGGAGACGAACACCAGCGAAGGACGGTGGCGCGTGTCGTAGCCGGTGGCGCGGGCCAGGGCGAACTGGAAGCCCCGGGCCTCCTCGGCCACGGGGCCCCGGGACCTGATGAGGACGCGCAGGTGCTCGGTGACCATCCGGTACCCGGCAGTGCGTGAGGCCGCCTCGAAGCCACCGAACTCGAGGGTCGGGAGGATGTCGGCGCACGCGTCGACGACCCCCTTGTCCGCGCGGCGGGTGGGGAACCACACGATGTGCTGGGGCTTGCGCGTCTCGGTCGTGAACGCGTCGTGCCACGGCGAGGCGTTGCCGTCCGCGTCCACCATGCGGTACAGGAAGTGACTGTCGTGCATACAGGGGTTGGGGGCGAAGAACCTCCAGTTCGGCACCAGGGACAGCACGTCCTTCGAACGGAACCGGGAGAACTGCTCGAAGGGGTGCTGGCCCGCGACGGTGACGACCAGCATGGCGGCTCCGGCGATCCGCCAGGCCGCGCCTTCGCCGGTGAACGGATTCCTCAGCGGGAGACTTCGCAGGGTGCTCACCGCGCGGCCTCCTTCTCGAGCGTGACGGATCGGGTGGGCCGGGGTGCCCGGGAGTGCTCGTCGACGCTCTGGAAGAACGCGAGGACGCGGTCCGTGACCTGGTTGGCGTAACGGCTGTTGATCAACAGGGAGTCGTGTCCCGCGCCCTCGATGACCACCGTCTCGCTGGGTGCCCGGCGGTGGGCCTCGGCGAGTTCGCGGTGCATCAGCAGTTGCTCGGGGTCGCGGTCCACGGTCCGCTGGGCGGAGATCACCAGGCCGGGCACACCCTCGATCCGGTCGAGGTGCCCGGGGAAGGCCTTGAAGTCCTCCTGCAGCGCCGTCCATTCGCGGCGTGCCGCGTACCACATCCGCGTGTCCGCGTACTGGGCGAAGACCTTGTCGTGGTAGGCGGCGGGCAGTTCCTTGATCCACCACGGGCGGGTGAGGAGCGCCCCGGTGCCGAGGCGCAGCGCCCGGCTCATGGACGCGAAGGTGCCGCCCAGGCCGGCGCCGGTCACCCTCTGCTGGGCCGAGCGGCTGAACTGATGCGGGTGCGAGGAGTCGAGGTACACGACGCCGTGCACCCGGTCGCCGAGGTGATGGACGGCACGGCGGGCGAGCTCCCCGCCGATCGAGTGGCCGACCAGGATCACCTTGCGGTGCGGTGCCACGGCCCCGTTCACCAGGTCGACCAGGTCGTCGACGGACTCCGTCAGCTGGTAGGCGGTGGTGGCCCTGCGGCGGCTGCCGGCGTATCCGGCGCGGGCGTAGGTGATGACGCCGTAGGTGCTCTCGTAGGACAGGCGCTCGCTGATCCAGGCGTAGTGCTCGCTGGTGGACAGCAGACCGGCGGCGAGTACGAAGACCGGCCGCTCGGAGTCCCCCACCGACATCTCCTCGTACTGCAGCCGGTTGCCGTGGCGGGTCGTCAGCACGCGCGAGGTCCGCCAGCCCTCGGTGGCGCGCATCCGTCGTTGTACGGCGGTGACGGCCGCGGCCGCCGTCGCCCCGGCGAGCACGGTGAGGGCGGCCGGCAGAGCGCGGTCGTCGCGTCCCGCGACGGCGGGGTGGGTGCGGGGAGCCGCGGTGTAGGCGATCAGGGGGTGCATCGCGGGGAACGCGGTGGCGAACCTGCCGAGTCCCATGAAGTAGCCGTTGGCCAGATGGAACGCGGCGGCGCTCGCCAGGACGGGACGGGTCAGCTTGCCGCCTTTGAGATAGGCGAGCGGGAAGAGGCACTCCAGCGCCAGCACGCTGTGGCCGAGCAGTTTGGCGGCCCGGGGGTTGTTCCGGATCCACGTGTGCATGCCCTCGTGGCCGTAGGTGTGGGTGCGCATCACCCCCGGAAGGGCGGAGCCGTCGCGCCAGTCCGGGCCGAGCAGTTTGACCCAGCCGGAGACCAGGTAGGAGAGGTTGGACTGAAGGGCGACGTACCAGAGCAGGGCGTCCTTGGCGGCCGGCGAGGGCACCAGGCGGGCGCCGCCGGTGGCGAGTTGCACCAGGGTTGCCACCTGGTCGGCGCCGTCGCTGCCGTAGTGCTGGCGAGGGCCGAGGAGGGCGGAGGTCGTACCGAGGAAGAGGCTGCCCGCACCGCGCCAGTTCGACTTGCCCGGCAGCAGCATGGCGGAGGCGACCGCGGCCCGTGTGACGTGCAGTGCCGTCGTGGTCCGGGTTCCGCTGGCGATGTCGACCAGTCGACGCAGCAGAGGATTGGCGTGCGCGATGCTGTCCTTGGCGATCTCCCAGTCGTTCATGCCCCCCTTGCCCATCTCGTGGCGCTGGGTGAGGTATTCGAGGGACGAGGTGAGGCTGGTCGCGGCGGCCAGCCGCTCCGACAGGCCCAGCGCACGGTCCCGGCCGACCGGCATCGGGCTGAACACCGCGGAGGCGACCCTGCCCGGCACCGCGGAGGCGACCCTGCCCGGCACCGCGGAGGCGACCCTGCCCGGCACCGCGGAAGTGATCCTTCGGACGAGTTTCATGGAACCTCTATTCCTGGTACTTTTGAGCACGTTTTTTTGCGTGCGGCGGAACCCGCTGCCGGACCAGAACAGCCCTCTGGTCCGACAGCGGGTTCCTATGGGTTCACCGCCGGTTGTCAGGCCGCGGGCGGCGCACCGCCGACCGCGGCGAGCGCGGCCGCGTTCTGGGCGTTGGCCTCCGCCGCCAGGTTGTTGGCCTCCGCGGCCTGGCCGACACCGACCGCAGCGGTGGCCAGCGCCCCGATGGCCCCGACACCCTCGGCCGCCTGGGCGAGCCCGCCCAACCTGTTGCCCACCCGGGCGATCCGCGGGGTGCCCAGGGTCGGGCGAGCGGCGACGTAGACGACACCCTCGACGGGGATTTCCACACTGTTCAGCGCGTTCTCGATGCTGCTCATTTATTTCATCCTCTCGCGTTCGGGACTTCGGAAGTTCTTTTCTTCCGGTGCCCTTCTGGGGAAAACATTAGGGTCTCGCCAACCGTCTCCGCATCGATAAAATTACCTATTGTTGAGTTCCGTATTCATCGACGGAACCGGAATCCTGCGGACACGGAAAAGGCCTGGACCGAATAGGTCCAGGCCTTTTCGGGACTGGTGCGGGCCGCGGTGGTTTCCCGGTCATTCCTTCCCGCGTCGCTGCCCGAGATGACGCAGGGCCGACGCGGCGGCGTTCGCGCCGCACATGCCGTGGGCGCCGGCGCCCGGTGGCGATGCCGCGGAGCAGATGTACATCCCGGGGACTCCCGTGCGGTACGGGTCGAGGGCCGCGCGGGGACGCATCGCCAGCTGGAGGGCGGTGTTCGCCCCGGTGACGATGTCCCCGCCGACGTAGTTCGGGTTGTAGTCCTCGAAGGCGGCCGGCGGACGGACGGCCATGTCGAGGACACGCTCACGGAACCCCGGGGCGAACCGCTCGATCTGCCCGACGATCGCCTCGGTCGCGTCGCCGTCGTAGCCGTGCGGAACGTGTGCGTAGGCCCAGACGGGGTGGAGGTCGCCCTTCGAACGCCGCGGATCGGCCAGGTACTGCTGGCCGACGAGGACGAAGGGCCGCTCCGGCATGCGCCCGGCGTGGATCATCCGTTCGGTGTCGGCGACCTCCTCGAACGTCCCGCCGAGGTGGACGGTGCCGGCCCGGCGGGCCGCCTCGCTGGTCCACGGGACGCCGCCCTCGACCGCGAAGTCGGCCTTGAAGGCTCCGGGCCCGTGGCGGTAACGGCGGTAGGCCCGCGCGACCCGCCCCGGCAGCCGGTCGCCCAGGATGTCGGCGACCGCGCGGGGGGCGAGGTCGAAGAGGACCACGTCGGCCGGGGGCAGATCGGCGGGGGAGCGCACCCGCACACCGGTCTCGATCCGCCCGCCGAACTCCGTGAGCTGCGCCGCGAGCGCGTCGCCGATCGCCCGGGAACCACCTGCGGCCACCGGCCAGCCATGCCGGTGACCTGCGGCGATGATCGTCAGGCCGACCGCGGCGCTGGCCGGCCGGTCGAACGGGCGGAAGGCGTGCGCGGCCACGCCGGCGAAGAGTGCGCGGGCGCTTTGAGACCGCCACCGCCGGGCCACCACGGCGGTGGGCAGCAGGGCCCGCGGACCGAACGCGGCCAGGCGCAGCGGATGGCGCGGCAGATGGAGGAGCGGCCGCATGAGGTCCTCGGCGAGCGCGTCGTAGCCGTCCGCGAGCGGCCGGAAGACGCGCCGCCACCTGCGGCCGTCGCCGTCATCGAGGCCGTCGGCCGTCTCCTCCACCGACCGGTGCAGCACCCCGGCCTGGCCGGAGTCCAGCGGATGCACGCAGTCGATGTCCGGCAGGCGCCAGCTGAGGCCGTGGCGGCCGAGGTCGAGGCTCCGTAGGAAGGGCGAGCCGACGGCCATGGGGTGGGTGGCGGAGCAGTGGTCGTGCAGGAGGCCCGGGGTCAGTTCGCTGGTGCGGGTGCCGCCGCCGATGGTGTCGGCGGCCTCCAGGACGGTGACCTCGATGCCCTCCCGGGCGAGGAACACGGCGGCAGCGAGACCGTTCGGACCGCTGCCCACCACGACGGCCGTAGTCATGTGTCTCCTGCGTCTCGTGCGTCTCCTCGACGATGGGCACCGGTCCGCCGGTTCGCGAAGTGGTGGACGGGAAAAGGGTGGAACGGGCCCCTCGAAGGGGCCCGGTCCGGGCCGATTCACCACTCTGCGGGACGTGAGAAGCCCGTCCCGGCGCCTTTGGCTCTTCGACATTAAGGGGTGGGCCGTTCCGGCGCGATTCGCAGAATTGCCTAATTCCCGCCCCGGCCCGGCTAACCCGCGTCCCAGCTCATGTCCGGCTCGGGCTCCGTGTGCGCATTCGGCTTGGCATGGCGTCCGGCCGGCCGGCCGGACGCCGATGCGGCGGACTTCTCCGCGCGCTCGGGCGGGGCTTTTGGAACTACCGGGAAGTGGGCGATGAGCCACCAGCCGCCGTCGTCGGCGGGGCCCGCCGTCAGGGCGCCGCCGACCGCGTCCGCCCGCTCGCGCATCCCGATCAGGCCGTACCCGCCGCGGCCTCCCGTGGGGCGGGAGACCCGCCGCTCGGGCCCCTCGTTGTACACGTCCACCCGGAGCAGGCCGTCGCGGGTGAGATGGACGCGCACCGTCGCCCGGGTGCCCGGCGCGTGGCGTCGTACGTTGGTCAGCGCCTCCTGCACCACGCGATGGACCGCGCAGCCCACCTCGGGCAGCAGCGTGCTTTGGCGGGCGACTCCGGTGATCTCCAGCTGGGCGGTCGATCCGTCGCCCTGGCCGCTGAACGCCGAGACCAGTTTGGTGAGTTCGGCGTACGGCGCCTCGGGGGACTCGATGGCACTGGGCTCGCCGTCCTCGCGGAGCACCCTGATCAGGCGGCGCATCGAGTCCATCGTCAGCTGCCCGGCCTCGGCGATGTTGTCCAGGATGGGGCCGATCTGCTGGGGTGAACTCTCGTGGATCACACCGGCGGCGTGTGCCTGGGCGATGATGCCCGTCACGTGGTGGGCGACGAAGTCGTGCAGATCCCGGGCGAGTCGCATCCGCTCGGTGAGCCGGACGGCAGCGATCGTACGGCGACGCCGGGCGTCCAGGGTGCGCAGGTGACAACCCGCTCCGACGGCTCCACCGACGGCGAACGTCAGCAGGAAGGGGTAGGTCAGGGTGATGCCCGTCCCCCCGGTCCGCAGGGGTTCGTCGATGATGCTGGCTCCCATCGCGGCGGCCAGGGCGAGGACGATGCCGGGCCGGGTGACGCTGCGGCAGGTGTGGGCGAGCAGGACCAGCAGGCACGCCGTCTCCAGCAGCCCCCAGGCGGGCAGGGCCCACCCCGTCAGGGAGGTGCCCAGTGTCACCACCGTCGAGGCGGCCGCGCAGATCCCCGCCCGCCATTCGATGCTCAGCCACGGTTCCGGGACGAGCACCAGCGCCAGGGCGACGGGGCCCGTCACGAGCGGTAACCAGTCGACGGGGCCGCGCTGCTGCGTGCCGATGATGCCCACGTCGAGCAGCCACAGCACACCCAGAGCCGGATACAGGGCGCGGTGTTTCAGCTGCCGCGTGGGTAACCGCAGCAGGCCGAGGTGCGGCTGGGTCGCCTGCGCCGAAAGTGCCGCGAGTGACGAGGTTGTCATACGACCGGAGGCTAGGCATGTGCATGCCTCCCTGGCAGAGGGTGGATCGATCTGTGGGGAGGGACACAGATCATCCACAGGACATTCACGACCTCCCTGTCAACGCTCCGTTCGCACGGTCCCGTTGGCCCAGGCCCACGCGGCCACCTCGACCCGATTGCGCACGCCCAGCTTGTGGTGGATGTGGCCCAGGTGCGTCTTCACCGTGGACAGGGACAGACACAGCTCGTCGCTGATCTCCTGATTGGTGCGGCCCACCGCGACGAGCCGGGCGACTTCCAGCTCCCGTGCGCTGAGCGACGACCGGGGCACCCCGGCGCCGTCCACCGGAGCCGGCATCCGCTCCTCCAACTGCTTCAGCAGCCGGACCGTCACCCCCGGCGAGACCAGCGCGTCGCCCCGCGCCGCCGCCCGCACCGCCTCGATCAGCAGGGCGGGGGCGGCGTCCTTCAGCAGGAAGCCGCACGCTCCGTTGCGCAACGCCACGTTGAGGTAGTCGTCCTGGTCGAAGCTGGTGACCACCACGACGTGCGTGGGGTGCGTCGCCCCCGGTCCGGCCAGCAGCCGGGTCACCTCCAGTCCGTCCAGCTTCGGCATCCGGACGTCCACCAGGCACACGTCCGGCCGCAGTACGCGCGCCAACTCCACGCACTCGAGCCCGTCGGCGGCTTCTCCGACCACTTCGATGCCTTCCTGGGCGTCGAGGATGAGACGGAAACCGGCCCGGACCAGATCCTGATCGTCGGCAATCATCACGCGTGTGGGGGTGCTGCTCACGGGGCCGAGCATGCCACGGAACACGTGACCGGTCCGGCCGTCCGCGGAAGCCGGCGGACCGAACGGCCGGGTCGAATCGGGCGGTTGCCCCTTTCCCGGCGAAAGCTGCGCCGTGGCGGAAAGGCCGAGGCCGATCGGTCGATGACTACTGCCGGGTATCGGTCGAATGGTCGATGGCCGGGAGCCGGATGTCACGGAAGAGTCACCGCGCACCAGGCGGACGACCCACGGGTCCTCGACCCCCTCCGAACAAGGCAGGCACCCCATGGCAGTGGACAGCTCCGGCCGACTCAGCGCCCGGGAACTGGAGATCCTCCTTCTGGCGGCCCACGGTATGTCGGACGCGGACATGTCCCAGAGACTGTCGATCTCACCCCGCACGGTGGCCGCCCATATGCGCAGCATCAGGGAGAAGTTGTGCGCGAAGAACCGGACTCATCTCATCGTCACGGCGCTGGGGGCGGGCATCCTCGCGCTGCGGACGGATTGGCTGGACAGGGCGGACCGTTCGGACAGGGCGGACCGTTCGGATCGCCCGGGGTGGCCGGAACGAGTCGACCGACCTGATCGACTGGACGAAACGTTCCGCTTGACAGGGTGGAGCGGGGTCCGGGGCCGGCCCGTCGGCGTCGCGTAGCAGGCAGCGTACAAGGAGGTCATCGCGGTTCAACCAGGGCGCCACCCTGCCCGCCAGGCCCCTCGCCCCCTCCGGCGACCAGCAGGTCCGGGCGGCCAAGAACCTCGACGGCGGCTTCACGGTCGCCCTGTTCAACCTCGGCGAGGCATCCGCCTCCGTCACCGCCGCACCCACGAGACCCGTCGGCTCCCTGATGCTGCCCGAAGGCGAAGGCGAAGGCGAAGGCGAAGGCGAAGGCGAGGGCGAGGGTGGCTCGGCGACGGCCGCTTCGGGGCGCTCTGGGCGACGGCCCCGGCCGGGAGCGGCCGTTCCTCACCGACGCCACCCGGTAGGCCAGTGGGACGCGGCGGCAGAGGGCGTACGGCGGGAGGTCGACTCGGCCGTACAGGCGGTGAGTTCGACGCTGCGTCCTGCGCAGCCCCAACGACCACGAGCGGATCCTGCCGTTCTTCGACAACGGCGACCACCTGCACCCCAACGACACCGGCATGAACGCGCCGACCGACCCGGCACCGATCGACGGCCTCTCCTGCGACCGCCGGGCGGAGGAGTGAGCGCGCCGGTGGCGTTCCCCGGATCGTCCCGGTGGCGGCTCAGGGTGCGCCGTCGACCGGCAGCTCCAGCCGCAGTTCGTAGCCCCCGTCCCGCAGGTGTCCGGACGCGACCGTTCCGCCGAGGAGTTCGGCTCGCTGGCGCAGGCCGATCAGACCGTGGTGGGCCCCTGGGAGGGAGAGGGCCGGGCGGCTGGGCGCGGTGTTGGTGACGGTCGCGTGGAGGGTGCCGTCCCGCTGGCGGACGCGGATCGTGGCCGTGGCGCCGGGGGCGTGCTTGCGGATGTTGGTGAGGGCTTCCTGGACGGTGCGGTAGACGGCGCGCTGGACGGGCGGCGGGAGGTCGGCGGGCAGATCCGTCCGCAGGACGGTGTCGATACCGCTGCCGGTGACGAGCCGGTCGAGATCGGCCAGGGAGGGCTGCGGGGTCAGCTCGGTGGGGCGGCTGCCGGAGGCGCGCAGTATGCCGACCATGTGCCGCAGCTCGTCCAGGGTCTGCACACTGAGCAGCCGTATCGTGGCCGCGGCCTCCTTCGCGTCGGGGTCCCGGCTGCCGACCTGGAGGGCGCCGGCACGGACGGCTATCAGGCTGACCTGGTGGGAGACGGCGTCGTGCATCTCCCGGGCGAGCTGGGCGCGTTCCCGCGCCAGGACGTTCTGCGCGATCAGCAGCCGCTCGTGCTCACGTGCCTCGGAGACCTCGACGAGACGCAGGGACAGCTCCCGGCGGGCCTGCACGAGCTGCCCGAGGAAGAGGGGCGCGGTCGCCTGCGCCACGCTGTAGGAGAGGGGGATCAGGGCCTGCCGGTCGGACAGGTCGGCGAACTCCGGTGACGGCCATGACCACCAGGTGAGGTCGCAGACCGTGAATCCCAGCGCGCACACGGCCAGCGGCACCCGGTGGTGGGTGCGCGAGGCGAGGGTGTACAGCGCCACCAGCGTCGCGAACACCGCGTCCGTGAACAGGGCGGTGGGCAGGGTGAGCAGGAACGTCGCCAGCGGCAGCCGGCGGCGCATGACGAGCGCCAGGGCCGCGAGCAGGGCGGCCGCCAGTTCCCGGGGGTGATGGGTGCCCACGTCGTGGATCCACACGTCCAGCAGCGAGGCCGCCACGAGCGCGGTGTCCATCGCCGGTCCGTGCGGGGTGCGGATGGGCGGCCTCATCCGCCCCGCCGTTCGCCGCCGACGGAACGCGACGGCCTGAGCAGGCCCCCGCGCTCGGCCAGCAGCGCCGCCTGCACCCGGCTGCTCACCTCCAACTTGGTGAGGAGCGCGCTCACATGGTCCTTGACCGTCCCGGTGCTCAGATGCAGCCGGTCACCGATATCGGTGTTGGACAGCCCCTCGGTGATGAGGACGAGAACGGCGCGTTCCCGTTCGGTGAGCCGGTCGGCGAGCCGGACGGCGGCCTCGCGAGGGCCGTTGTCCAGATAGCCGTCCACCACGGTACGGGTCACCCGCGACGACAGGACGACACCGCCGGCCGCCAACGTCCTTACGAGATAGGGAAGTTGTTCCGGGTCGGTGTCCTTGAGCAGGAAGCCGGCGGCCCCCGAGCGCAGGGCGGCCGCCACGTACTCGTCCATGCCGAAGGTGGTGAGCATGGCCACCACGGGAGGGCGGGGGAGTCTGCGGAGTGCGGCGAGGACGGTGAGCCCGTCCACGTCCGGCATACGGATGTCCAGCAGGACGACCTCGGGGCACAGTTCCCGTACGGCCCGGACCGCCCGGCCGCCGGGGACCGCCGCCACCACGTCGATGTCGTCCGCAGAGTTGAGGATGTGCTGGAAACCCGTGCGGATCAGGGCTTCGTCGTCGACCACCAGTACCCGGATCACCTGTGCCCCGCTCGCCGTCGGCCACCCCTGGACCTCTCACTCACCCCTGCTCACCGGGACGCTCTCGAACTCCCTGCGGCGGCAGCGGCTCCAAACCCCTACGACGTCCGGTTCCGCCGCCGGGTTCCCTTTCCTCCCGGTCTCCGGTCACCTGGCGGGGGTGACTTCGGCTGATCGGCGGGGACCTTCCAGTCACCCGCCGGATGGGCTCGCGCCCCGCGCGCCCCCGACGCTGAAGGCCATGACACCAGACACGTCGTCGGACCTGTCGTCCAAGCCGGCCACAGCGCCCGCCGCGCCCGCCGCATCCGCATCCGCATCCGCATCCGCATCCGCATCCGCCGCAGTCTCCCGCGGGCCGTCGACCGGGCGGCTCGTCGGTATCGATCTCGCCCGTGGGCTCGCGGTCTTCGGTATGTACGCCGCCCACGTCGGCCCCGACCCCGCGGTCGGCGGGCCGCTGGGGTTCGTCATGGAACTGGCGCGGGGCCGCTCCTCCGCGCTGTTCGCGCTGCTGGCCGGCTTCACCCTCGTCCTGATCACCGGCCGCCCGTACCCGCGCACCGGGCGCGCCGGACGGCAGGCGGTGGCCCGAATGGCCATCCGTTCCGTCGTCCTGATCGCTCTGGGATTCGCCCTGACCGCCCTCGACACCGACGTCGACGTGATCCTCGCCTTCTACGGGCTGGCTTTCCTCGCCGTGCTCCCGCTGTACCGGCTGCGGGCCCGGACGCTCGCGCTGCTCGCCGCCGGAGGCGCGCTCGCCATGCCCCAAGTCCTGTACGTGGTACGCCTGTCGATCGAGGAGGGAAGCTGGGCGGACACGGTCATCGCCTCCGACCCGCTGGCCCGGGTCAGTGGCACGGACGGTTTCATGGAACTGCTGTTCACCGGCGAATACCCCGTGCTCACCTGGGCGTCGTTCATGCTCGCAGGCATGGCGGTAGCCCGCCTCGACCTCACCCGGAGCGCGGCCCGCACCCAACTTGTGCTGACCGGCGGCGTGTTGACCGTCCTCGGCTACGGCGGCTCCTGGCTGGCGCTCCGCCTCGTCCCGCATGCGCGGGCCACCGTCGCCGCCGCCACGGACGGCGATTCGGCCGCCTCGGCCTGGTGGTCCGACACGGTCGGCCACCTCGTCGACGACACCCCGGCGGCCTGGCTCCTGGTGGGCGCGCCGCACAGCCAGACGACCTTCTCCATCCTCGGTAACACCGGTGTCGCGCTGCTGGTCGTGGTGCTGTGCGTGACGGCCATGGACCGGCTTCCGCGCGTCGGCCGCCTTGTCGCCCCCGTCCGTGCCGTCGGCATGACGGCCCTGACCGCGTATGTGCTGCACATCCTCGCCATCCGGGAGTTCGGCATGGCGGACGAGACCGGACCGGCACTCGTCGACCTCCTCGTCCACAGCGTGGTCGCGATGCTCCTGGCATCCGTCTGGACCCGGTGCTTCCGCCGTGGACCGCTGGAACATGTGCTCCATGTCTGCACCCGCCCGGCGCGCTACCTCAAGTGAGGCGGATCAGGAGACGTCCGGGCCAACTTCAGTCGAACCACGGCCGTTTCACCATGTCGCCATGGACAGGTCACGTCCTCCTGCGCGCAAGCTTCTCTGCGCACCATCTGCGTGTGCCCGACAATCGACGGCATCATGACGGTAAGGAAGCGAACGCCTGTGAGAACGTTCCGCACCGCTCGAAGAGTCGCCCTCCTCGCGTCCGGCACCGTGCTGACCACCTTCCTGGCGGCCACCCCCGCGGGAGCGGGTGCGTCCGCCCTCCCGACGGTGACCGCGACGAGCGAGTCGGCCGCGCTGTACGACGACGAGGCCGGCGGCGACTCCGACGCCGACGACCCGGCGATCTGGCGGAACCCCGCAGACCCGGGCCGCAGCCTCGTCGTCGCCACCGCGAAGGAGGGTGGGCTGCGCGTCTACGACCTGGACGCCCGCCTGGTGCAGTCGGTGCGCGCCCCGAAGCCGCCGACGGAGGACGACGCCCCCGGCCGCTACAACAACGTCGACCTCGTCGCCGGCCTGCGCACCTCCGCGGGCCGGGCCGACGTGGCCGTGGTCAGCGACCGGGGCAACGACCGGCTGCGGATCTACCGCATCGACCCCGCCCGCCCGAACGGCCCGCTGACCGACGTCACCGACCCGGCCGCCGCCCCCGTGTTCTCCGCCGGCCAGAGTGAGATCAACGACCAGCGCACCGCGTACGGCCTCGCCACCTGGACGGACAAGGCCACCGGCCGTTCGTACGCCCTGGTCAGCCAACGCGAGCGGACCCGTCTCGCCCTGCTCGAACTCGTCCCGGCGGCGAACGGCAGGGTCGGCTACCGCAAGATCCGCACCCTCGATCTGCCCGCCTCCTTCCGCCTGCCCGACGGCACGACATGGAGCCCCTGCGGCGAGCCGGGTGAACTCCCGCAGGTCGAGGGCATGGCCGTCGACCCCGCCACCGGCACCCTCTACGCCGGCCAGGAGGACATCGGCATCTGGCGCCTGCGCGCCGACCTCACCGGAAAGCCGGTCCTGGTCGACAGGACCAGGGAGTACGGCGTCCCCGGCACGTACGACGAGGAGACC
Source organism: Streptomyces sp. NBC_01314 (assembly GCF_041435215.1). NCBI lineage: Bacteria > Bacillati > Actinomycetota > Actinomycetes > Kitasatosporales > Streptomycetaceae > Streptomyces > Streptomyces sp. NBC_01314. Next base: position 10,248,691 of record NZ_CP108394.1, read on the forward strand.
GAGGAGTGCGCGCCGGGCGCCGACCCCGGCTACGGCGGCAAGCGGCTGTCGGCCGACGTCGAGGGCCTGACGATCTATCAGGAGCCAGGCGGGGACGGCTACTTGCTCGCCTCCAGCCAGGGCGACAACACCTTCGCCCTGTACGACCGTGAGGTGAGCGAGGGCAACGAGTACGAGGGCGGCTTCCGGCTCGGGGCCGCGTCGGACACCCTCGACAGTGTGGAGGAGTGCGACGGCGCCGCCGTCCTCAACGCCTCGCTGGGCAGCCGCTATCCGCGCGGCGTGCTCGTCGTCCAGGACGGCCACGAGACCCCGGGGGGCCCGGACGGCGAGGGCGGCACCCGCACGTCCACGGGCTTCAAGTTCGTCGACCTCGGCGAACTGGTGGACGCCACCGACATGTGAGGGCCCGTCACGGCCACCGTCGGAGGTTCGGTGGCCGTGACGGAGCCGGGCCGCCCCGTGGTCAGTCCTCGATCGCGCAGAGGGGGTTCTCGTCGAGCCCGGCCGCCATCCACTGCTCCACGGCCGCGACATGGACCGTCGCGGCGGAGACCGCCAGCGCGGCGTCGCGGGCCCGCAGGGCGCGCAGGATCTCGTCGTGCTCGCGGTGGGCGTGCTCCACGGCCCGCTCGGTGCGGGTGCCCCGCACGATCCGGGCCCGCTGGGTACGGGTGGAGAGCACCCGCAGCAGCATGGACAGCACCGGGTTGCCGACCGCCTCCACGATCCGCAGGTGGAAGGCGATGTCGTGGCCGACGAACTCCTCGACCGTGGCGGCGGCCCGCGAGCGCTCCAGGATGGTGCCGAGTTCCCGGAGGTCGTCGGAGGTGAGCAGCGCGGCGGCCGCCCCGGTCGCCTGGGGTTCCAACAGCCGCCGTACCTGGAGCAGTTGCAGGGCCGTCTGCCCCTGGGAGACGTCCGAGGCGAAGGAGAGCGACTCCAGCAGGAGATGCGGCTCCAGACTGGACACGTACGTACCGTCGCCCTGCCGGGTCACCAGGATCCGCATCGCGGTCAGCGCCCGTACGGCCTCCCGCAGCGAACTGCGGGACAGGCCGAGCTGGGCGGCGAGGACCTCCTCCTTCGGCAGGCGGGAGCCCGGTGCCAGCTCACCGGCCACGATCATCGCCTTGATCTTGTCCATCGCCTCGTCCGTCAGTGCCACGAGGTGCCTCCCTGCGCCGGATACTCCTGCTTCTCGCCGTACCGGAGCTACTCCGGCTTCTCGCCCTACCGGGCCTACTCCTGCTTCTCGCCCGAGGCGAAGCGGGAGATGATCAGCGCGACGATGATGATCGCGCCGTTGAGGAACTGGTTCCACAGCGGCGGCACACCCGCCAGCGTCATGACGTTCACGACGAGTTGCAGCGTCAGCACACCGGTGAGCGCGCCGAACACCGAGCCCTTGCCGCCGTTGAGGCTCACCCCGCCGATGACGGTCGCGGCGAAGACCTGGAAGATCCAGCCGCTGCCCTGGGTGGCGGAGATCGAGCCGTAGTGACCGCTGTAGAGGATGCCGGCGAACGCGGCCAGCACACTGCCGAGGATCAGTACCGCCCACACGATCCGGTCCACCCGGATACCGGCGGTGCGGGCCGCCTCCGCGTTGCCGCCGATCGCGTACAGCGCCCGCCCGTGCCGCAGCCAGGCCAGCGCGCTCCCGCCCAGGGCGAACAGCACCACACAGATCCAGATCGCGGCCGGCACCCCCAGCCACGACGCCCTGCCGAGGTAGCTGAAGGAGGACGGCAGCTCCACGATGGACTGGCCCTCCGAGAGGGCGACCTGGAGACCGCGCAGCATGGTCAGCATGCCGAGGGTGACGATGAACCCGTTGAGGCGGAGCTTCAGGATCAGGAACCCGTTGACGGCCCCGATCACCACGCCCACCAGCAGACACAGCGGTATGGCCGTCCACTCGGGCAGCAGCCCGAGGCCCGTGAACCGGGAGCCGCTGGTCGGCAGGACCAGCCAGACGGCGATGACGGGCGCCACGCCGATCGTGGACTCCAGGGACAGGTCCATCCGGCCGCAGACCAGGATCAGTGCGGTGGCCAGGACCAGCAGGCTCAGCTCGGTGGACTGCTGGGCCACACCGATGAGGTTGTCGGCGGTCAGGAAGGCCGGCGAGACGATGAACCCGATCAGGCCCAGGACGAGGATCGCCGGGACCAGGGACAGCTCACGGAAGCGACCGAGGCCGAGCCCGCGACGGGTGTCCCCGGTGGTCTCCCGCGCCACGCTCGTGGCGGGGTCGGTGACATCAGTGGTGGCGGACATGACTACCTTCCGTGCTCTTCGATGGTGTCCGAGGTGGTGTCCGATGTGGTGGCGGAGGCGGCCTCGGCGGAGGCGGCTCCGGAGGCCGTGGCGGATGTTCCGGTCCGGCCGGACACGCCCTCGCCGGGCGGTTCCGCGCGGCCGGCCACGCCCTCCATGGCGGCGACCACGTGCTCGTCCTTCCAGCCGCGGTCGAACTCGGCGACGGCCCGCCCGTGGAACATCACCACGAGCCGGTCGCACACCTTCAGGTCGTCCAGTTCGTCGGAGACGATCAGCGCGGCCTTCCCGCCGTCGGCGATCTGCCGGATCCGGCGCAGCAGGAACTCCTTGGACTTGACGTCGACCCCGTTGGTGGGGCGGATGGCCACCAGCACATGGGGGTCGGTGGCCAGGGCGCGGGCGACGACGACCTTCTGCTGGTTGCCGCCCGAGAGGGCCGACACGGGCGTGGCCCCGCCCGGGGTCTTGATGTCGAGGTCCCGGATCATGCGCTGGGCGAAGATCCTGGTTCGGGCGGGCAGCACCGTGCCGTACGGGCCGAGCTGGTCGGTGACGGTGAGCGTCGCGTTCTCCGCCACACTGCGGTTGTTGACCAGGCCCTGCAGATGCCGGTCCTCCGGGACCAGCCCGACCCCGACGGCGAGCGCCGACGGCACACTGCCGCCGCGTACCCGCCGCCCGCCGACCGAGATCGTGCCCTCGGCGGGGCGGTGCAGCCCGGCGATCGTCTCGCCCACCCGCACATTGCCGCTGGCCGCCGCGCCCGCGAGGCCGACGACCTCGCCCGCCCGCACCGTGAGCGAGAGGCCCTCGCAGGCGCCGGGCAGGGTGAGGCCCTCGACGGTCAGGAGTTCTCGGGCGTCGGCCCGTACCGGGGCGCGGTGTGCGACGGCTGCGGCCGCCGTGACGGTGCTCTCCCCGGTCATGGCCTCCACCAGCGCCTGATGGCCGAGTCCGGCGACGGGCGCGGTCAGGATGTGGGCCGCGTCGCGGTAGACCGTGACGGTGGTGCAGAGGTCGTACACCTCTTGCAGGTGGTGCGAGATGAAGAGGAAGGCGACGCCCTGCCGCTGCAGGTCGCGGAGCTTGTCGAAGAGCCGGGTGATGCCGCGGGCGTCGAGCTTGGCGGTGGGCTCGTCGAGGATGATGAAGCGCGCGCCGAACGACAGGGCCCGCGCGATCTCGACGAACTGCCGCTGCTCGACGGTGAGGTCCCGCGCCCGCGCGTCGGCCTTCACGTCCACGCCGTATCCGGCGAGCAGCTCCTCTGCCCGCGCGCGCAGGTGCTTCCAGCGGATGGGCCGCAGCGCGCCGTCGCTCTGCCGGTTCAGGAAGAGGTTCTCGGCGACGGTCAGGTCCTGGATGATGGTGGACTTCTGGTAGACACAGGCGACCCTGGAGCGCCAGGCGTCGATGTCCCCGACGGCGGGCGCCGCCTCGCCGGAGAAGCGCAGGGTGCCGGTGTCGGGGTGCTGCAGTCCGGTCAGGATGGACACCAGCGTCGACTTGCCGGCGCCGTTGCGGCCGACGAGCGCGTGCGACTCTCCCGGGGCGATGGTGATCCGGGCGTCGCGCAGCGCGACGGTGGCGCCGAACCTCTTGCTGATGCCGGTGGCCTCGGCCACCGGGGCGGGGCTCCCGGCGGCGGGGTCCCCACCGCCGTTCGCCGCGGTGGTCGCGGTGTCCGCCATGGTGGATACCGTCCTTCGTGGGGTGGATACGAGGGGGTGCGGGCGGAGGGACGGGCCGCGTCCCTCCGCCCTGTCGTCGGCCCTGGTGCGGCTGGCCGACCTAGCCGACGTTGTTGCCCCACAGGGTCTTGTCGTCCACGTTGTCCTTGGTCACCAGCGGTGCCGGCAGCTGGTCCTCCAGGCCGTTGGGGATCTCGATGATCGTGGAGCCGTGATCGGTCTTGCCGGGCTTGAACGTCTTGCCCGCGGCCGCGGCCTCGGCGTAGTACAGCGCGTACTTGGCGTACAGGTCGGCGGGCTGGGAGACCGTGGCGTCGATCTGGCCCTTGCGGATGGCGTCGAACTCCTGCGGGATGCCGTCGTTGGAGATGATCGAGATGTGCCCCTTCTCCCCGGCGGGCTTGAGCAGGCCCTTCTGCTCCAGCAGGGCCAGGGTCGGCTGCAGGAAGACGCCACCGGCCTGCATGTAGATGCCGTTGAGGTCGGGGTGCTGGGCGAGCAGGCTCTGCAGCTTGGCGGAGGCCACGTCGCCCTTCCAGTCGGTGGGCAGCTCGAACACCTTGATGTCGGGGAACTTCGTCTTCATGCACTCCGCGAAGGCCTCGGAGCGGTCGCGCCCGTTGATCGAGTCCAGGGCTCCCTGCAGTTCGGCGACCTTGCCCTTGCCGCCGAGCTGCTCGCCGAGGAACTCGCAGGCCTTGGTGCCGTACGCCCGGTTGTCGGCGCGGACGACCATGTAGACGTCGCCCTTGTCGGGCCGGGTGTCGACGCTGACCACGGGGATCTTCTTCGACGCCAGGGTGTCGAGGGTGGAGGCGATGGCGCCGGTGTCCTGCGGGGCCATGACGACGGCCTTGGCGCCCGTGTTCTGGAACACCTGCACGTTGGCGACCAGCTTGGTGACGTCGTTCTGCGAGTTGCTGAGCGGCAGCGCGTTGATGTCCTCGGACTTGACGTCCTTCTTCAGGTACTCCGCGTAGGAGTTCCAGAAGTCCGAGTCGGAGCGCGGCAGGTCGATCCCGATGGCGGGCTTGTCACCGCCCGAGCCGGCCGACCCGGAGGAGCTCTCACGGTTGCACGCGGTGAGGAGGGTGAGGGCCGCGACGGCGCAGGCCGCTGCGACGGTGGAGCGGGTGCGAGCGAGCTTCATGGCCGGGTTCTCCTTAGCCAGGACGGGGAGGCCGCCCTCCGGTACAGGCATGCGCGCACCGTCGGAGGGGAGGGGTTGAGGTCAACCGGTGAACGAGAAGCGGAGTACGGACGGCCACGCTGCAGTGGCGCGATTCCTCCGATGTATCTCGGACGTCGTGGACGTTACGACGGCATTGCCGGAGTTGACAAGAGGTCTCGCCCAACGAGTTGTGTGCTCGACGGAGGGGGCGCGTGGCGATCACCATGGGGATGAATGGGTATATGCCGTATCTGTGACCTGTGCAACAGCTCCCTGCCGATCAAATACATCCGAGGAATACGTTGTCAGGGCGCCGAACTGCCCTTAAAGTCACGGTGCGCCATTCCTCCGATGAATGAGCGAACCCCAAAATGGCATGGGAGCTGCCCCAGTGAAACTGCTACGCGTCGGCCCCCCGGGAGAGGAGCGGCCCGCCGTCCGTACCGACGACGGCCGGCTGCTGGACCTGTCCTCCGTGGCCTCCGACATCGACGGCGCCTTCCTCGCCTCCGGGGGAGTCGACCGGGTCCGCGCGGCGGTCGAGACGGGCGGACTGCCCGGCCTCGACACCGACGGCCTGCGGATCGGCGCCCCTGTCGCCCGCCCGGGCAAGATCATCTGCGTCGGCCTGAACTACCGCGACCACGCCGCCGAGACCGGCGCGGCGATCCCGCCCCGCCCCGTCGTCTTCATGAAGGACCCGGGCACGGTCGTGGGCCCGTACGACGAGGTGCTGATCCCGCGCGCCTCGGTCAAGACGGACTGGGAGGTCGAGCTGGGAGTCGTCGTCGGACGGCGGGCCCGGTATCTGGAGGGCCCCGAGGAGGCGGCCGGGGTGATCGCGGGATACGTAATCAGCCACGACGTCTCCGAGCGCGAGTTCCAGCTGGAGTACTCCTCGCAGTGGGACCTCGGCAAGTCCTGCGAGACCTTCAACCCCATGGGCCCGTGGCTGGTCACCGCCGACGAGGCCGGCGACCCGCAGGACCTCGGGCTGCGCCTGAGCGTCAACGGCGTCAAGCGCCAGGACGGGCACACCCGCGACATGATCTTCCCGGTCCACGAGATCGTGGCGTACCTCAGCCGGTACATGGTCCTGGAGCCCGGCGACGTGATCAACACCGGTACGCCCGCGGGAGTCGCCCTCGGCCTGCCCGGCACCCCCTACCTCCGCCCCGGTGACACCGTCGAGCTAGAGATCGACGGGCTCGGGAGCCAGCGCCAGACCTTCGGCCAAGCGTGAAAGGCACCCCCGTGACTGCAACCCCCGCCCGGATCACCGCGGTCGACACCTACGACATCCGGTTCCCCACCTCGCGGGAGCTGGACGGGTCGGACGCCATGAACCCGGACCCCGACTACTCCGCCGCCTACGTCGTGCTGCGCACGGATGCCGGGGACGGACTCGAAGGCCATGGCTTCACCTTCACCATCGGCCGTGGCAACGACGTCCAGGTCGCCGCCATCGGCGCTCTGCGGCCGCATCTCCTGGGCCGCTCGGTGGAGGAGCTGTGCGCCGACCCCGGCTCCGTCAACCGCGACCTGATCGGGGACAGTCAGCTGCGCTGGCTCGGTCCCGAGAAGGGCGTGATGCACATGGCCATCGGCGCCGTCGTCAACGCCGTGTGGGACCTGGCCGCCAAGCATGCCGGACAGCCCCTGTGGCGGCTGCTCGCCCACGCCGAGCCCGAGTGGCTGGTCTCCCAGATCGACTTCCGCTACATCGCCGACGCCCTCACCCCCGAGGAAGCCCTCCGGCTGCTGCGCGAGGGCCGGACCGGGCTCGCGGAGCGCGAGGCCGTCCTGCTGGCGCGCGGATACCCCGGCTACACCACCTCACCGGGCTGGCTCGGGTACTCCGACGAGAAACTCACCCGGCTGGCCAAGCAGGCCGTCGCCGACGGCTTCACGCAGATCAAGCTCAAGGTCGGCGCCGACCTCGCCGACGACCTGCGCCGTATGCGCACCGCCCGCGCCGCAGTCGGCGACGGCGTACGCATCGCCATCGACGCCAACCAGCGCTGGAACATCGACGAGGCGATCGAGTGGACCCGGGCCCTGGCCGACCTCGACCCGTACTGGATCGAGGAACCCACCAGCCCCGACGACATCCTCGGCCACGCCGCCGTCCGCCGGGGCGTCACCCCCGTGAAGGTCGCCACCGGCGAACACGTCCAGAACCGCATCGTCTTCAAACAGCTCCTCCAGGCCGAGGCCCTCGACATCCTCCAGATCGACGCGGCCCGCGTCGGCGGCGTCAACGAGAACCTGGCGATCCTGCTGCTCGCCGCGAAGTTCGGGGTGCCGGTCTGCCCGCACGCTGGCGGCGTGGGCCTGTGCGAACTGGTCCAGCACCTGTCGATGTTCGACTACCTGGCCCTCTCCGGCACCACCGACGACCGGGTCATCGAGTACGTCGACCACCTCCACGAGCACTTCACCGCCCCCGTGGTGATGAGCGAGGGCCACTACGTCGCCCCTCTCACCCCCGGCTTCTCCGCCACCATGCACCCCGAGTCGCTCGCCGAATACCGTTACCCGGACGGCACGTTCTGGGCCGCCGACCTCGCCGGACGAGAGGAAGTCGCATGACCGGGCAGACAGGTGAACCGACCGGAACGACCGGTGAACCCACCGAGCCGAGGGGCGAACTGGCCGGGCTCAGGGCGATCGTCACCGGGGGCGCCTCCGGCATCGGGCTGGCCACCGCCCGGCTGCTCGCCGCACGGGGCGCCGCGGTGGCCGTCCTCGACATCGACCCCTCCGGGGCCTCGGCCCCGCTGCTCGGTCTCAAGGCCGACATCACCGACGACGCCTCCGTACGGTCCGCCGTCGCCGAGGCCGCCGAGCGGCTCGGCGGCCTGGACATCCTCGTGAACAACGCGGGCATCGGCGCCATCGGCACCGTCGAGGACAACCCCGACGAACAGTGGCACCGCGTCCTCGACGTCAACGTCCTCGGCTCGGTGCGCGTCAGCCGGGCCGTCCTGCCGCATCTGCGGAACTCGTCCCACGCGGCCATCGTCAACACCTGCTCCATCGCCGCGACCGCGGGCCTGCCCCAGCGCGCCCTGTACTCCGCCAGCAAGGGAGCCGTCCTCTCGCTGACGCTCGCCATGGCCGCCGACCACGTCCGCGAGGGCATCCGCGTCAACTGCGTCAACCCCGGCACCGCCGACACCCCCTGGGTCGGCAGGCTCCTCGACGCCGCCGACGACCCCGAGGCCGAGCGCGCCGCCCTCAACGCCCGCCAGCCCCTGGGCCGTCTGGTCACCGCCGACGAGGTCGCCGCCGCCATCGTGTACCTGGCGAGCCCCGCCGCGGCCTCCGTCACCGGCACCGCCCTCGCCGTCGACGGCGGCATGCAGGGCCTCCGGATCCGCCCGGCGGGCTCATGAGGACCAGGACACTCGGCCGCACCGATGTCCGCGTCACCGAGCTGTCGTACGGCGCCGCGGGCATCGGCAACCTCTTCCGCCCGGTGCCCGACGAGGAGGCCGCCGCCGCGGTCGACGCCGCCTGGGACGCCGGGATCCGCACCTTCGACACGGCCCCCCACTACGGCCTCGGCCTGTCCGAACGCCGCCTGGGCGCCGCCCTGCGCGACCGCCCCAGGGACTCGTACACCGTCTCCACCAAGGTCGGACGTCTGCTGGTGCCCGCCGACGGGAACGGCGAAGGCGGTGGCGCGGGCGACGACCTGGCCAACGGCTTCGCCGTCCCCGCGACCCTGCGCCGCGTCTGGGACTTCAGCGCCGACGGTGTCCGCCGCTCCCTCGAAGCCAGCCTGGGCCGCCTCGGCCTCGACCGGGTGGACGTCGTCCTCCTCCACGACCCCGACGACCACGCCGAACAGGCCCTCGACGAGGCCTACCCGGCACTCGAAGAACTGCGCGGCGAAGGCGTCGTCGGCGCCATCGGCGTCGGCATGAACCAGTCCGCGCTCCCGGCCCGCTTCCTGCGCGAGACCGACATCGACGTCGTCCTCCTGGCCGGCCGCTACACCCTCCTGGAACAGGAAGGCCTCGCCGAACTGCTCCCCGAGGCCGCCGCCCGCGGCCGGAGCGTCCTCATCGGCGGCGTCTTCAACTCCGGCCTGCTCACCGACCCCGGGCCGGGCGCCACCTACGACTACGCGCCCGCCCCGGAACCCGTACTCGAACGGGCCCTGCGCCTGAAGGCGGTCACCGAACGCCACGGTGTGCCCCTGCGCGCCGCCGCCCTCCGCTTCCCGCTCGGCCATCCGGCCGTCGCGAGCGTTCTCACCGGAGCCCGCTCACCCGCCGAGGTCCGCGACACCGTGGAGCAGGCCCGCCACCCCGTCCCGGCCGCCCTCTGGGACGAGCTGCGCGCGGAGGGCCTGCTCGCCCCGGAAGCCCCCGTGCCCACGACTCTCGAAGAAACCCCGTCGCCGAAGGAGCCGTCGTGAGGATCGCCCTGCACACCAGGGTCCGTGCGGACCGCGTCGAGGAGTACGAGGCGGCCCACCGCGAGGTCCCCGAGGAGCTGACCACCGCCATCCGTGCCGCCGGGGTGAGCCGGTGGACGATCTGGCGCAGCGGCACCGACCTGTTCCACCTGCTGGAGGTCGAGGACTACGCGGCGATGATCGCCGAACTGGAGAAACTCCCGGTCAACATCGCCTGGCAGGCCCGCATGGCAGACCTGCTCGACATCGTCCACGACTACTCGGCGGAGGGCTCCGACGCGGGCCTGCCCGTGGTGTGGGAACTGTGAGCGGCGCGGCACCCGCGGAAGCGCCGACCGGCACCGGCGCCCGCCCCGTGATCGTCGACGCCCACCACCATGTCTGGGACCTCTCCGTCCGCGACCAGGACTGGATCACCGGCCCCGAACTCGCCCCGCTGCGCCGCGACTTCACCCTCCGCGACCTGGAACCGGAGGCGCGCGCCGCCGGTGTCACCGCCTCGGTGCTGGTGCAGACGGTCACCGTGCCCGAGGAGACCCCCGAGTTCCTGGCCCTGGCCGCCGACAGCGACCTGGTCGCCGGGGTAGTCGGCTGGACCGACCTCACGTCGCCCGATGTCGCCGCCGCCCTCGCCGAGCTGCGCGAAGGGCCCGGCGGTGAGCACCTGGTGGGCCTCCGCCACCAGGTGCAGGGCGAACCCGATCCCCGCTGGCTGGTACGCCCGGACGTCCTGCGGGGCCTGGCCGCCGTCGCCGACGCGGGACTCGTCTACGACCTCCTGGTCAAGCCCCACCAACTCCCGGCCGCCGTGGAGGCGGCGGCACGCCTCCCCCGACTCACCTTCGTCCTCGACCACTTGGCGAAGCCGCCCGTGACCTCCGGCGAACTGGAGCCGTGGGCGGGGCGGATACGGCGACTGGCCGCCCTTCCGAACACTGTCTGCAAGCTCTCCGGCCTGGTCACGGAAGCGGACTGGAAAACCTGGTCCGTCGCGGACCTCGTCCCGTACGCCGACACCGTGCTGGACGCCTTCGGCCCCGGCCGGCTGATGTTCGGCTCCGACTGGCCCGTCTGCCGGCTCGCCTCCGACTACCTCGAAGTCCTCGACGCGGCAGGGGCGTTGATGTCCGGACTGGGCCCGTCGGAACACCGGGACGTCTTCGCGGGAACCGCCGTCCGCGTCTACGGCCTGCGCGTGTGAGCGGCCCCGCCGAAGACTCCGAGGGGGCTCCTCAGCCGTCGGCCGGTATCGGGGGAGCGACGCGCGCCCCCGCCATGGAGGCCAGCTCCTCCGGGGTGCGCGGGCCGGACTCCTCACCGGTCAACAGCCTTTGCTCGCGGAGCAGTTGCGTGACCGCGATCCCCCAGGGCAACCGCAGCCCCGCCTGCTGGAGGAGGTCCGTGCGGGCGAGCATCGTGGCCACCGGGCCCGTGCGCGCGCCGGACGGGGTGAGCAGCGCCGCGTCGTCGGCCCAGCGCAGGGCGAGATCGACGTCGTGGGTGGCCATCACGACGGTGGTGCCGGACCGGCGCAGCTCGTCCAGGGTGGCGAGGAGCCGCTCCTGTCCGTCGGGGTCGAGCCCGGCGGTCGGCTCGTCGAGGATCAGCACCCTGGGCCGCATCGCGACCGCGCCGGCGATGGCGGTCCGCTTGCGCTGCCCGTAGGAGAGCAGATGGGTGGGCCGGTCGGCGAGGGCACTGATGCCGAGCGCGCCGAGCGCCTCGTCCACCCGGGTCCGCACCTGCGCGTCGGACAACCCGAGGTTCAGCGGCCCGAACGACACGTCCTGCGCGACGGACGCCGCGAACAGCTGGTCGTCCGGGTCCTGGACGACCAGCTGGACCGTCGTACGCAGCCGGGTCAGACCCTTCCGGTCGTGCGTCACCGGCCGCCCCTCGACCGAGAGTTCGCCCGTGCGGGGCCGCAGCCCGCCGCTGAGCAGCCGCATCAGTGTGGTCTTGCCGCTGCCGTTGCGGCCCAGCAGGGCGAGCGCGCGCCCCTCGTGCACCTCGAAGTCGAGATCGCTGAGCACGGCCGGACCGTCCTCGTACGCGAAGGACGCGCCCCGCAGGGCGACCAGCTCGGGCTCGCTCATGGCAGCGGCCTTTCCAGGACGAAGGTGAGGACGGCCAAGGCCGCGAGGAGCGCCACGCTGGCCAGGGTGAAGCGGGCCGAGACCCGGGCCTCGGGTACCAGGACACGCAGGGTGCCGTCGTACCCCCGCCCGGCGAGCCCGGTCTGCAGCCGGGCCGCGCGGTCGAAGGCCCGTACGAACGCGGTGGCGCCGAGACCGGCGAGCGAACGCCAGGTGGCGGCCCGCGTGGTGTGCCCCAGCCGGGCGGCCTGTGCCTCCCGGATCCGGCGCACGGAGTCCAGGAGCAGAAAGCTCATGCGGTACGTGACCAGCGCCACGTCCACGACCGGCGCGGGCACCCCGGCCTTCACCAGGCGCGGCAGCAGGTCCGACATGGGTGTGGTGAAGGCGAACAGGAGGACGCCGAGGGAGGCGGCCGAGGTGCGCAGCAGCAGCTCCCCGGCGCGGGCCGGGCCGCCGTCGGCCAGGGTGAGGAACCCGTCGGGCCCGGCGACCTGGACGAGCAGCGGCAGCGCGCCGGTCACGCAGAAGCCCAACGGCACCCGGTAGGCACGCCACAGGCGACGGCCGGGCACGCCCGCCGGGCCCAGCAGGACGACGAGCGCGGTCAGCAGGACCAGGGCCGCGCCGGGCCAGGGCGGCAGGGAGATCGCGAGCACGGTGAGGCCGAGCCCGAGCACGGCCTTGTCCACGGGATGGCGGCGGCGCCAGCGACTGCTGTGCGCCGCCGCGTCGATCGGCAGCACGAGGGCTCAGCCCCGCCCGGCGGGGGACTCCCCGGCAGCACCGGACGGGCCTTCGTCGCCGGGCGAGGCCTTCGCGGCTGCCGTGGCCGTCACAACTGCCGTGCCGGCCGCGACCGTCGCGCCCGCCGGAACCGCCTCGGCAGTCCCGGCCGCGGTGGTGTCCCCGGCCCCGTCCAGCTCTGCCCGGGCCCGCGCCTCGCCCTGGCGGCGGCCCCGGTGGATACCGAAGTAGTAGGCGAGGACGCCCGCGCCGAGCGCCGCCTGCAGGGAGAACAGCGCCGACTCGATCTCACCGGAGGGCGGCTCGTACAGGGGCGAGAACCACGGCTCGTAGTCCGGCTCGATCTCGGTGATCGCCGTCTCCGCCTCGCCGTCGGAGCCCGTGAAGGGCTCCTCCTTGTGGTCGCCGAGGCCGAGGGCCAGTGGCAGGACGGCGAGCGCGGCCACGACGAGCAGCAGCAGGACGTTGATCTTCGTGTTCCGGTTCATCGGGCCACCGCCTGGGTCTCGGCCTCGGTCTCGGTGCCGTCGCGCCTGCCGGCCAGGAGCACGCCGAGCCGGGTCAGTTCGCCCTTGCTCGACTGCACCAGCAGACGCATCACCAGCACGGTGAGGAGACCTTCGCTGACCGCGAGGGGGATCTGGGTGACGGCGAAGATGGAGCCGAACTTGCCGAGCGCGCCCAGGAAGCCGCTGCTCGGGTCGGGGAAGGAGAGCGCGAGCTGCACGCTGGTGACGCAGTAGGTGACGAGGTCGGCGACGAACGCGCCGAAGAACACCGTGACCATCAGCGGCACGTCGAACCGCCGCAGCAGCCGGTAGATCCCGTACCCCGCCCAGGGGCCGGCGATCGCCATCGAGAAGACGTTGGCGCCGAGCGTGGTCAGACCGCCGTGCGCGAGCAGCAGGGCCTGGAAGAGCAGGGTGATGGTGCCAAGGACCGCCATGATCGGTGGCCGGAACAGGATGGCGCCAAGGCCGGTGCCGGTGGGGTGGGAGCAACTCCCGGTGACCGACGGCAGCTTCAGCGCGGACAGGACGAAGGTGAAGGCACCCGAAGCGCCGAGCAGCAGCGTGCTCTCGGGATGCTCCTTGACCTCACGGGTGAGTGCCCGGACTCCGTGGACGACGAATGGCGCGGACGCGACGCTCCAGGCGATCGCGTGCGCCGGAGGAAGGAAACCCTCGGCTATGTGCATGGCTCAGCAGACCCTCTCCAGCACCTCGTGGATGGTTGACGCGCCTTGGCCGGTCTCCTGGCTTACGGGTGACACCGCCCATGCTCCGCCTTCCCGGGTCACAAAGACCCAGTGGCTGTCCGTGAGGACTGGAGCCGGACTTCCCGATCACAGTGGCGAGGGCCGCACCGGCATGACACCGGATTTCCCGTTCACCAAGGCGTGGTGACAGTAGTGCCCACATAAGGACGCTGACAAGCGGAGACCAGGGGCGCGCGGGCGCCGTGGAACAGCTCACACCCCGGCGCACGCCCCACCGCCCCCACGCCGCACACGAGCGAACCCCGATGGCGACGGATGGCGGCGGATGGCGGGAACTGTTCGTACAGGTGGTCGCCCTTGGCCACAGGTCCTGCCCTGCGCTTGAATGCACCCTTCACGCCGTCGGCACAGGGAGTCCGCAGTGCACCGCCCGACCTTGGTACGCAGTTCGCGCCGTCTCGGCGTTCTCACCGCAGCCGCGCTCGCGGTCACCGTCGCCATCGCGGGGCCGGCCGTGGCCCACACGGAGGTCGAGGCGGAGGGCGCCCGAGCCCTCGACCAGAACGTCGAACTGACCTTCTCCGCGGAGTCGGAGTCCGCCTCGGCCGGCATCACCAAGCTGGAAGTGATCCTCCCCAAGGGCCTGGTCCCCTCCGACATCACCTACGAGGAGGGCCCCGACGGCTGGAAGTTCGCCCCCACAGGCCGGGGCTACACCGTCTCGGGCACGAAGCTCGCGGTGGGGGAGGACGTCGAGTACGCCGTCACCGTACGGCAGCTGCCCGACGCCAAGTCTCTGGCCTTCAAGACCCTGCAGTCGTACAGCGACGGCAAGGTGGACCGCTGGATCGAACTGGAGGAGGAATCCGAGGGGGACGGCCACGGGCACGGTCACCCGGCACCCCGTCTGGACCTGAAGGCCGCCGCACCCGGCGCCGAAGTCGTCAGCCCCACCCCGTCGGAGGAGCCCACGAAGGCCTCCCCCTCCCCGTCCCCCGAACCGAGTGCCAAGGCCTCCACGGCGTCGGCGGAGCCCGCTGCGGACAGCGCCGACGGCGACGACGGTGTCTCCCTCGCCGTGCCGCTCGGTATCGGCGCGGCCGTCCTCCTCGCACTCGGCGGCGGTCTGTGGTGGTTCCGGTCCCGTCGGGAGGGGACCACCTGACAGGTCCGCACGCTCGGGAGCTCGTGCGACCGCGCCGTCCATCGAAGGACTCTGACCTGACCGAAATGTGGCAGGGGCTTTACTGCGACCCTCTTGCAGTTACCATCCCGCCGCACAAGGCTGAAGGGGTCCGACGGCACGCACACGGCACGACGAGTGAGGCGCACGCCCCCATGGCTCCTGTTACCGACACCGCCCCCTCGGCCACCACCGAGAAGGGCGGTTTCTCATGGCGTCGGATCCGCGACTCGATGACGCGCGGGGAGTGGGCGAGTCTCGGCGGTATGGCCGGGTTCATCCTGGCGCTGCATCTCATCGGCTGGTTCACGCTGGTCGTGATCGTCGCCCCCGAGCACTACAGCGTCGGCAGCAGGACCTTCGGCATCGGTATGGGCGTCACCGCCTACACCCTGGGAATGCGGCACGCCTTCGACGCCGACCACATCGCCGCCATCGACAACACCACCCGCAAACTGATGGGCGAGGGGCAGCGCCCGCTGTCGGTCGGCTTCTGGTTCTCCCTCGGCCACTCGTCGATCGTCTTCGTCCTCACCTTCCTGCTCACCCTCGGCGTCAAGGCGCTCGCCGGCCCTGTGCGCAACGGCGCCTCCGGGTTGCACGACCTCACCGGCTGGATCGGCACCACCGTCTCCGGGACGTTCCTCTATGTCATCGCCATCATCAACATGGTGATCATGGTGGGCATCTGGAAGGTGTTCCGGGAGATGCGCTCGGGCTCCTTCGACGAGGCCGCCCTGGAGGAGCGGCTGAACAGCCGGGGGTTCATGAACCGCGTCCTCGGGCGGCTGATGAAGTCGATCACCCGTCCCTGGCAGATGTTCCCGCTCGGTCTGCTCTTCGGCCTCGGGTTCGACACGGCGACCGAGGTCGCGCTCCTGGTTCTGGCCGGTTCGGGCGCGGCCTCAGGACTGCCCTGGTACGCGATCCTGTGCCTGCCGATCCTGTTCGCGGCCGGTATGTCCCTCCTGGACACGATCGACGGCTCGTTCATGAACTTCGCCTACGGCTGGGCGTTCTCCAAGCCGGTCCGCAAGGTCTACTACAACCTCACCATCACGGGCCTCTCGGTCGCCGTCGCCCTCATCATCGGCACCGTCGAACTGCTCGGCCTCGTCGCCGAGAAGGCCCATCTGCGCGGCACGTTCTGGGACTGGGTCGTCGGCCTCGACCTCAACATCATCGGCTACGTCGTCGTCGGCCTGTTCTTCGTCACCTGGGCGGTCGCGCTGCTGGTGTGGCGGTTCGGGCGGATCGAGGAGAAGTGGACGACGGGCTGAACATCCAGCCGCGCCCCCGCGCCCCCGCGCCCCCGCGCCCCCGCGCCCCCGCGCCCCCGTGACCCACCCTCCGCCCCGGCCTACGAATCGGTCTCGATCCGTGGCACCGCCTGGGGCGCCGACGACGATCACGCCATCATGAACCCATGAACCGGCCACCGCCGCGCCTCCACACCCCAGAGCGGCTCACGGCCGACGACTCGACCCTGAACGTGGCGCTCGTCTACCCGATGCAGGGCCCCGCAGGGATCTTCGGCCCCACCTGCGGCGCGTGCGCGCGGCTGGCCGCCGAGGAGGTCAACAAGGCCGGGGGAGTGCTCGGCAGGGAGCTGCGGCTGATCGAGGTCGACGGCGGGGCCGAGCCGCGGCGGGTCGCCGAGGACGTCGAGGCACTGGTCGCCTCGGGCGCGGTGCAGGGCGTCACCGGCTGGCACATCTCCTCCGTCCGGCAGGCCGTGGCCCCACGCATCGCGCACCGGGTGCCGTACGTGTACACGGCCCTGTACGAGGGCGGGGAGCGCACCGAGGGCGTCTTCATGACGAGCGAGACGCCCTCCTGGCAACTGCTGCCCGCGATGCGGCTGCTCGCCGAGTCACGCGGTGTGCGCCGCTGGTTCGTCGTCGGCAACAACTACGTGTGGCCCCGCCGGACCGCACGGGCGGCCCGGGGCTACGCCCGCGCGTGCCGGGGCCGGGTCAGCGGCGAGGCGTATCTGCCGCTCGGCACCGAGGACTTCGAGGACGTCCTGCGCCGTATCGAGCGGGCCGACGCCGACGGGGTCCTGATGCTCCTGGTCGGCAGCGACGCGGTCCGCTTCAACCGGGCCTTCGCCGCCTCCGGGCTCGACCGGCGGTGCCTGCGGCTGAGCACGCTGATGGACGAGAACATGCTGATGGGCAGCGGCCCCGAGGCCACCCTCGACCTGTACAGCACGGCCGGTTTCTTCGCCTCGCTCGCCGACCGGAACACCCTGGACTTCCACGGCCAGTACGCCGGCCGCTTCGGTCTGGAGGCGCCCACGCCGGGCGGCGTCGGCGAGTCCTGCTACGAGGGCGTCCTGCTGCTCGCCGCGCTCGTCGAACGGGCGCGCGCCCTGGACGTGGCCGCCATCGGGGCGGCCGCCGACACCGTCTCCTACGAGGGTCCGCGTGGCCTGCTGGGCCTGGACGGGCGGCATGTGCGCCAGCGCATCTACCTCGCGAGGGCGGAAGGCTGCGACTTCAACGTCCTCGCCCAGCTGCGCGCTCCGCACGACCTGCGTTGACCCCTCCCCGGCCGTCGGGGGGTCCGTCGCCCTCCAGGGTCCGGGCCAGCCGACCCAGCAGGCTTCCCAGCAGCTTCGTGTCCTCGTCGGTCAGCGGCTCCGACTCGGCCCAGTCGGCGCGCACTTCGCGGGCGAGCAGTTGCCATCGCTCCAGGCCGCGCGGGGTGAGGTGGGCGAGGACGCGGCGCCGGTCCACGGGATCGACGCGGCGGAAGACCAGGTTCTGGTCGACGAGTTGGTCGATCAGCTTGGTCAGGCTCGGCGCCGGCAGGAAGGCGTGTTCGGCGAGAGCCGTCATGTTGTGACCCTGCCCGTCGGAGAGCAGATCGAGTACCCGCCAGGCCTCGACGGAACTGTCGAACTCGTCGAGCACGGACTGGACTCGGCGTACGGAGAGGCGCTCGGCCCGGGTCAGAAGGTGGAGCAGTTCCTCGGGCCGCCTCGCCATCGCACTCCTCAACTCGCCTTCAGCCGCCCCCGCGACGGTGATGCCAAAGCTTAACCTCGCCCCCCGCTCCTGACAGAGGGATCAGAAGCGCATCCTTTCTGTGAGAAGTAACAAGTATTTCGCAGCCTCAAAAAAATACTTCCTCCAGAAACTGTTCTTCAATTGCGCCGAAACGCATGGGAAACAGTTGCCTCGCAGGCTGTGGTCGCACTTCAGCGACCTAGGAGGTATTGATGTCCGGGATCGGTATCAGCAGACGGGGTCTCCTCGTGAGCGCGTCGGCGCTCGGCACGACCGCCGCCCTCAGCGCGTGCGGCGCCAAGACGGGCAGCGGCACGTCGTCGGCCGCCGGAGCGGAGGCGGACACCTCCGGCGACACCGTCAAGGTGGGCCTGCTGAACTCGCTCTCGGGCACCATGGCCATCAGCGAGGTCACCGTGCACAACGCGCTGCTGCTCGCGGTGAAGGAGATCAACGCCGCCGGAGGCGTCCTGGGCAAGAAGCTGAAGCCCATCAGCCAGGACGGTGCCTCCGACTGGCCGACCTTCGCCGAGAAGGCGGAAGCCCTGATCACCGACGACAGGGTGGTCGCCACCTTCGGCTGCTGGACCTCCGCCAGCCGCAAGGCCGTCAAGCCGGTCTTCGAACGCTACAAGTCGCTCCTCTTCTACCCCGTGCAGTACGAGGGCCTGGAGCAGTCCCCGTACATCTTCTACATCGGCGCCACCACCAACCAGCAGATCGTCCCCGCCCTCGACTACCTCAAGAAGCAGGGCCTGACGCGGCTGTACCTGGTGGGCAGCGACTACGTCTTCCCGCGCACCGCCAACAAGATAATCAAGGCGTACGCGGAGGCCCAGGGCATGAAGGTGGTCGGCGAGGACTACGCGCCGCTCGGCTCCACCGAGTTCAGCACCATCGTCAACAAGGTCAAGGACGCCGGCGCGGACGCCGTGTTCAACACCCTCAACGGCGACAGCAACGTGGCCTTCTTCAAGGAGTACAAGTCCGCCGGGCTGACCGCGAAGAGCCTGCCGGTCCTCTCGGTGTCGATCGCCGAGGAGGAGGTCAAGAGCATCGGCACCCAGTACCTGGAAGGCCAGTTGACCGCCTGGAACTACTACGAGACCACCCCGGGCGCCGCCAACACCAAGTTCGTCGCGGCCTACCAGGCGGCCTACGGCAAGGACAAGCCGACCAGCGACCCCATGGAGGCCGCCTACATCTCCGTCTACCTATGGAAGGAGATGGTCGAGAAGGCCGGTTCCTTCGACGTGGCGAAGGTCAAGAAGGCCTCCGGCGGCATCGAACTCGACGCCCCCGAGGGCAAGGTCACGGTCGACGGCGCGACGCAACACGTCTACAAGACGGCCCGGATCGGAAGGGTCGGCTCGGACGGTCTGATCGAGGAGATCTGGAACTCCGGCAAGCCGATCAAGCCGGACCCGTATTTGAAGGGTTACGACTGGGCGGCCGGGTTGTCCTGAATCCGACGGTGAGTGGGGTTACTCGCGCGGTTTCCCGCGCCCCTGAAAGAAAGGGCCCCCGCGCCCCTGAAAAAAGCACGGGCGCAGCCCCTGACTTATCAGGAGCGCGGGGAACCGCGCGACCAGCCCCCACCGGACCCGCACCCGCCGAACAACCCCGCCCCGGACCCGGAGCCGCCCCATGACGGTCATCCTCAATCAATCCTTCACCGGCATCAGCATCGGCGCCGTCCTCCTGCTCATCGCGCTCGGCCTGACCCTGACCTTCGGTCAGATGGGCGTGATCAACATGGCGCACGGCGAGTTCATCATGGCCGGCGCCTACACCACGTACGTGCTGCAGAAGTCCATCAGCGGCGCCGGCGTCTCCCTGCTTCTCGCCCTGCCGCTGGCCTTCCTGGTCGCCGGAGCCATGGGCGCGCTGCTCGAATGGCTGCTCATCCGGCGTCTCTACACGAGACCCCTGGACACCCTGCTGGTCACCTGGGGTGTCTCCCTGATGCTCCAGCAGCTGGCCCGTGACGTCTTCGGCGCCCCGAACGTCCAGACCCGCGCCCCGGACCTGCTCACCGGCAACATCTCCGTCGGCGGCATCACCTTCGCCAACAACCGGCTGTTCATCCTCGGGCTCGCTCTGCTCTGCGTCCTCGGACTCACCCTGATCATGCGCACGACCCCGCTGGGCCGCCGCATCCGGGCCGTCGTGCAGAACCGGGACCTCGCGGAGGTGTCCGGCATCGCGACCCAGCGCGTGGACCGTACGACGTTCTTCATCGGCTCGGGCCTCGCGGGCGTGGCCGGTGTCGCGCTCACCCTGGTCGGCCCGATCGGCCCGACCATGGGCACCAACTACATCGTCGACGCCTTCCTGGTCGTGGTCGTCGGCGGCGTCGCCCAGCTCAAGGGCGCCGTCATCACCGCCTTCGCACTCGGTGTCCTGCAGTCCGTACTGGAGTACTCGACGACGGTCAGCGTCGCCAAGGTCATCGTGCTCGTGGCGATCGTCGCCTTCCTGCAGTGGCGACCCCAGGGCCTGTACACCCTGCGCACCCGGAGCCTGGCATGACGACGCCCACGCCCTCCCTCGAGAGGATGGCACCCGCGGCGGAGCCGTCGCGCTCCCTCCTGGACCGCTTCCGCGTCCCCGGCGCCTTCCTCGTCGGCGCCGTCCTGCTCATCGGGGTCGCCCCGCTCGCCCTCTCCGACTTCCGGCTCAACCTCCTCGCCAAGTACTTGTGTTATGCGATCGTGGCGGTCGGCGTGAGCCTTGCTTGGGGGCGTGGCGGCCTGCTCGTCCTCGGCCAGGGCGTCTTCTTCGGCCTCGGCGGCTACGCCATGGCCATGCACCTCAAGCTCGCCGACGCGGCCGAGACCGGCCAGACTCTGCCCGACTTCATGCAGCTGTACGGCACCGGCGACACCCTGCCCTGGTGGTGGCAGCCCTTCGCCAACCCTGCCTTCGCCCTCGCCATGACCGTCCTGCTGCCCATGGCGGTCGCCGCGCTGCTCGGCTTCTTCGTCTTCCGTCGCCGGGTGAAGGGCGCGTACTTCGCGATCCTCAGCCAGGCACTGGCCGCCGCCCTCGCCATCTGGCTCGTCGGCCAACAGGCCACCACCGGCGGCACCAACGGCCTCACCGACATGCGCGGCTTCTTCGGGTACGACCTCGACGACCCGGTGAACCAGCGGATGGTGTACTTCGTCATCGCCGCCGTGCTCCTGCTGCTGATGGCCGCCGCCCGTCAGCTGTTCGTCAGCCGCTACGGCGAACTCCTCGTCGCCGTGCGGGACTCCGAGGAGCGCGTCCGCTTCCTCGGCTACGACCCCGCCAACGTCAAGCTCGTCGCGTACGTCGTAGCGGCGGGCATGGCGGGCCTCGCGGGTGCCCTGTTCGTCCCGGCGGTCGGCATCATCTCGCCGGCCCTGATCGGCATCGTCCCGTCCATCGGCTTCGTCATCGGCGCGGCGGTGGGCGGCCGGGCCTCCCTGGTGGGTGCCGTGCTCGGTGCCATCGCGGTGGCCTGGGCGCAGAGCACCCTCTCCGACGCCTTCCCTGCCGCGTGGACCTACCTCCAGGGCCTGCTGTTCGTCCTGGCGGTCGGCTTCCTGCCCGGCGGCCTTGCCTCCCTGGCGAGCGTGGTCCGCCGGCGCCGTACCCCCATGACGACCACCCCCATCACGGCCCCGGCCTCGGCTCCGACCTCGGCCCCGACAGGAGGAACGGCATGAGCGGCGAGGGACTGACGGTCCGCGACCTGCGGGTGACGTTCGACGGCTTCAAGGCCGTCGACGGCGTGGACCTCGACATCCGCCCCGGCGACCTGCGCTTCCTCATCGGCCCGAACGGCGCCGGCAAGACCACCCTCGTCGACGCCGTCACCGGACTGGTGAAGTCCACCGGATCGGTCCGCTTCGGCGGCGAGGAACTCATCGGGAAACCGGTGCACCGGATCGCCCGCAGGGGCATCGGGCGTACCTTCCAGACGGCCACGGTCTTCGAGGAGCTGACCGTCCTGCAGAACCTCGACATCGCGGCGGGCGCCGGACGTGGCCCCCTGACCATGCTCAGGCGGCGCAAGGGCGTACCGGAGGAGGTCACCAGGGCCCTGGAGACCACCGGTCTCACGGAACTGCGTGACCGTCCGGCAGGTGTGCTCGCGCACGGCCAGAAGCAGTGGCTGGAGATCGGCATGCTGCTCGTCCAGGACGTGAAGCTGCTGCTGCTCGACGAGCCGGTCGCCGGTATGAGCCACGACGAACGCGAGGCCACGGGCGCGCTGTTGCAGCGGGTCGGTGAGGACCACACGGTGGTGGTCATCGAGCACGACATGGACTTCATGCGCTCCTTCGCCCGCAGCGTCACCGTCCTGCACGCCGGCCGGATCCTCAGCGAGGGCTCCGTCACCGAGGTACAGGCCGACGCCAAGGTCCAGGAGGTCTACCTCGGCCGCGCGTCCGAGCCCGAGCCCGAGCCCGGGTCCGGACCCGAGCCCGCGTCGGTGACCGCCGCCGAACCGGTCGCCGCTCCCGTCCCCGTCGCCGAGGAGGCGTGACACCCATGCTGGAGATCAACTCCGTCCACGCCGGCTACGACCGTACGACCGTGCTGCACGGCGTGACCGTGTCCGTCCCGAGAGACGGCGTCGGAGCCGTCCTCGGCCACAACGGCGCCGGCAAGAGCACCCTGCTGCGCGCCGCCATGGGCCTGCTCAAGCCGAAGAGCGGGACCGTCCTGCTGGACGGCGAGGACATCACCCACCTCGCCCCGCACCAGCGGGTGGCCAGGGGCATGGCGTACGTCCCGCAGGGCCAGCAGTCCTTCCCGCACCTCACCACCGCCGAGAACCTGCAACTGGTCGCCGACGGCCGCCCGGACGGCAGGGAGGCGGTCGCCGAGGCCCTGGACCTGTTCCCCGTCCTGCGGGAGCTGTCCGGCCGCCGGGCCGGTCTCCTCTCCGGCGGCCAGCGCCAGCAGCTCGCCTTCGCCCGCGCCCTGATCACCCGCCCGAGACTCCTCCTGCTCGACGAGCCGACCGAGGGCATCCAGCCCTCCGTCGTCGCCGAGATCGAGGAGACGATCCTCGCCCTGACCCGCCGGGGCGGTCTCTCCGTCCTCCTCGTCGAACAGCACGTGGGCTTCGCCATGCGGGCGGCGCAGCGGTACTACGTGCTGGAGGCGGGCCGGGTCACCTCCTCCGGAGAGGGGGGTACGGGGGCCGAGCAGACCGTCCGGGAGGCGCTCAGCGTCTGACGGCCTGTCGGCGGCGGCGCTCTGACGAGTGAGGTCGTCGAGGAATGCCGTGGAGCACTGCCGCCTGACCGACGACGCGCTCGCCGGCGTTTTCGAGGCCTTCGCCCTCGGGCCCGGCCCGGCAAACGGCCGGCGGCCGGACCTCGGCGGCGAGGGGGCCCGGCGCCCCACGAACTCGTCGTCGAACTCGTCGTCCGCCGGGAAGCCGTCGACTCCGCCGATGACGTCGTCGTCCACCAGGCCCGCGGCGGGCGCTTCCCGCTGACAGGCCGGGCCACGCCCGCTGCCTAGCGCGCGTGCGGCCCGTTTGTGATGGGGCCGTGGCTGTGCCGCCAGCCCGCCGGCACGCGCAGGGCGCCCACCAGATGGGGGTGGCCGAGGGGGAGGTCCGCGTGCACATGGGCCGCCGGCGCGGGGGCCGCGTCGGCCGTCGACCGCGCCGGCCACAGCCGTACGGCCAGCAGCGCCGCACCCAGGGCGATCGAACCCAGCGCGAGCACCGCCCAGTTGAGCCCCGCCGCCGCTCCCAGCCACCCGGCCAGCGGATACGTCAGCAGCCAGCAGCCGTGCGAGAGGGAGAACTGCGCGGCGAACGCGGCCGTACGCTCCCCGGGCGCCACCGAGCGGCGGACGAGCCGTCCGGCTGGCGTGAGCACCGCCGAGGACGCGGCACCGAACGCGGCCCAGAGCACGAGCAGCGCGGGCAGCCGCCAACTCCCGCCCTGAGCGGCCGTGACACCCCCGAGCCCGGCGAAGACGACGGCCAGCGACAGCGCGCCCGGCACCATCACCGCCCGGTCCGGCACCTGGTCCAGCAGACGCGGCAACACCAGGGCCACGGCCATCGACCCGGCCCCGTACGCCCCGAGCGCCAGCGGTACGGCGCCCGCCGACAGGTCCAGCACATCGCGGACGTAGACGACGGAGTTGACCGTCACCATCGCCCCGGCCGCCGCGACCGCGAGGTTCAGGGCGAGCAGGGCCCGCAGCCCGGGGACGGCGAGGAAGAGGCGGGTCCCGGCCGTGGCCCTGGTGTACACGCCACCCGTTCGCGGGACGGTGGCGCCGGCCCGCTCGGGCAGGGCGGTCGAGACCACCAACGCGGCCGAGGCGAGGAAACCCAGGGCGGTGCCGGTGAACAGCCGGTCGTAGGTGATGACGGACAGGAGGGCGGCCGCGAGCGCGGGGGAGAAGAGGCTCTCCAGGTCGTACGCGAGCCGTGACATCGACAGCGCCCGTGTGTAGTCGCGCTCCTCGGGCAGCACGTCGGGGATGACGGCCTGGAACGTGGGTGTGAACGCGGCCGAGGCCGACTGGAGGAGGAAGACCAGGACGTACACCTGCCAGACCTCGCCGACGAACGGCAGGGACACGGCGATCCCGGCGCGCACCAGGTCCGCCGTCACCATGAGCGCCCGGCGCGGCAGCCGGTCGGCGACCGCGCCGACGGCCGGAGCGATCACCACGTACGCCACCATCTTGATCGCCAGAGCCGTACCGAGAACGGAACCGGCGTCGGCGCCCGCCAGATCGTAGGCCAGCAGCCCGAGAGCGACGGTCGCGAGCCCCGTACCCACCAGGGCGACGACCTGAGCGCCGAAAAGCCGTCGGTAGGCGCGATGACGCAGAACGGCGAGCATACGAACGGCTCCCCTCGGCGCGGCGTCGAGTGTCGATACAGACCAAGTGTAACCATCATGTGCGCACCTGTGCACATGATGGCGCCCTGAAGGGACGCGGGGCAGTGACATGTGCGGCTCCGCCACGTGGGCGCGACCGGCCACGACGGCGCCGCGGGCAAGAGTCGACCCCCGCGCCCCCAGCGGAGCGCCTACGCTGGGCTCATGCCTGAACGCCACGCCCTGTCACCTGTGTCCGGTGCGCATCTGCGCGCCCCCGACAGCGCGCGGCTCGCCGAGGCGACCGGAGTGTTCGCGATGCTCTCCGACGCCACCCGGCTGCATCTGCTGTGGCTGCTCGCGCAGGGAGAGTCGGACGTCGGCTCACTGGCCGACCGCTGCGAGGCGTCCCGCACGGCGGTCAGCCAGCATCTGGCGAAGCTGCGGCTCGCCGGGCTCGTGGACACCCGCCGGGAGGGGCGTCACATCCACTACAGCCTCGCCGACGGGCATCTGCGGCGCCTGGTCGTGGAAGCGCTCAGCCACGCGGACCACCGGGTCAGCGGGCAGGCACCGCACGACTGAGGACACCCCATGACCGCTGATTTCTCGCTCAGACAGCTGGAGTACTTCGTGGCCGTGGCGAACACGGGCTCCATGAGCGCGGCCGCCGTGCAGTGCCATGCCTCCCAGGCGGGCATCTCCACCGCGATCGCCGACCTGGAGCGCCGGCTCGGAGTGCAACTCCTGGTGCGGCGGCGGGCCAAGGGCGTCTTCCTCACCGAGGCAGGCACCCGGGTCCTGGAGCACGCACAGGCCGTCCTCGCCCGCGCCGAGGACCTCAAGGCCGACGCCAGGGCGGAGGAGGGGCAGCTCGCGGGACGGCTGACGATCGGCTGCTACGCGACTCTCTCCCCGTTCCTCATCCCGCCCCTCGTCGACGGCTTCACCCGCCTTCACCCGGGCGTCGACCTGCACTTCGTCGACGGCTCCCAGGAGGAGATCCGCCAGTCCCTCCTCGACGGCGCCTGCGACCTGGCCCTCCTGTACGAGACCGGCGCCGAGACGGGCCTGTCGTGCACCACGGTCCGGGCGGGCAGGCCCTACGTGATCCTGTCGCCCGGCCACCCCCTGGCCGGCCGTGACGCGGTCTCCCTCACCGAACTCGCCGACGAGCCCCTGATCGTCTACGCGGCGCCACCGGCCCCGGGCAACGCCGACCGCTGGATGCACAGCGTCGGCGTCAAACCGAGCATCCGCTACCGCACTTCCAGCATCGAGGCCGTACGCAGCCTGGTCGCCCGCGGCCTCGGCTACTCGATGCTGATCCAGCGCTGGCCGGACGCCACCAGTTTCGAGGGTCTTCCCCTGGCGTCGGTGCCGATCAGTGACCCGTTGGAGGAGGTCAGAGTCGTGATCGCCCATGCCGCGAGCGTCTCGCCCACCCGCCGGGCGCGCGCCTTCGCCCAGTACGCGCGCGAGACCCTGTCGACGACCACGGCGACCGCGTGAGGCCGGACCGCCCCGCGACAGGACGGGTGGCCACAGTGGTCGCGGTACTGACGGCCGGGCTGTTGCTCTTCCCCCGAGCGGTTCCCAACTCCGTGGGCCGCGCGGGCAGTCTGCTGGAGGCGTTCCTGCCCTGGCTCGGCCTGGTGGCCGTGGCCCTGCTCGGTTTGGGGCTGCTGCACCGGTCGGCGGTCGCCCTGCTGGCTCTCCTGCTGCCGGTGGCGGCCTGGACGTACGGTTTCGGCGGGCTGCTGCTGCCCGGGGCGGAGCCCGGCGTGCGCGATCTGGTCGTGGTGCAGCACAACGTCAGCGACGAGAACGCGGACCCGGCGGGTACGGCCCGCGCCCTGGCCGACGCCGAGCCCGATCTCATCGCGCTGGAGGAGCTGCTGCCCACGGCGCTGCCGGTCTACGAGCGGACCCTCGCCCCGGACTACCCGTACCACGCGGTCCGGGGCACCGTCGGACTCTGGTCGAGGCATCCGCTCGGCGAGGCCCGGCTGTTGGACATCAAACCCAAGGGGATTGCGGAGGAGTGGAACCGCGGGCTGCGGGCGGTGGTCCGTACGCCGCGCGGCGAGATCGCGGTGTACGTCGCGCACCTGCCCTCGGTCCGCGTCGGGGCGGGTGGACTCGCCTCCCAACGGCGTGACGAGAGCGCCGGCCTGCTGGGCGGGGCCGTCGCCGCCGAGAAGCGGGACCCGGTGATCCTGCTGGGCGACCTCAACGGCACGGTCGACGACCGTGGGCTGGCGCCCCTGACCGCACGGATGAACGTGGCGGAGCGGGGCTTCGCCTTCAGCTACCCCGCCGCCTTTCCGCTGACCCGGATCGACCAGGTCATGGCCCGCTCGGCGGTCGTCGCCGACATCCGCACCCTGCCCGCCACCGGCAGCGACCATCTGCCGGTCGCCGCCCGCGTCACCCTGGACTGACCACCGGCCCGATCGACTCCAGCGTCGGCACGACCTCCTCGATCGAGCCGTCCGCCGCGAACACCAGCCGGTCCAGGGTGGATTCACGGCGCATGCCGTCGCCGCGCGGAGTGCCGGGGCCGGGAATCGCGAACCGGTGGTAGCAGATGAACCAGTCGTCGGTGCCGGGGACGTTCACGACCGTGTGGTGGCCCGTGGCGAGGATTCCGTACTTCGGACGCTTCCGCAGGATGACGCCCTTCTTCGTCCACGGGCCGAGCGGCGAGGGCCCGGTCGCGTAGGCGACGCGGTAGTCCTCGCTGCGGGTGTCGTCCTCCGACCACATGAAGTAGTAGACGCCCCGCCGCTTGATGACGAAGGCGCCCTCGCGGAAGTCGTCCGGGGTGAACCGCCGTACCAGCGCCGGGTCGAAGGACACCATGTCCGCGTTGAGCGGCACGCCGTACGCCTCGCAGTTGCCCCAGTAGAGATAGGCCGTGCCGTCGTCGTCCTTGAAGACGGCGGGGTCGATCATCTGGCCCTCGTAGTCGTCGGCCCCGATGAGCGGACGGTCCAGGGCGTCTCGGAAGGGGCCGGTCGGGCTGTCCGCGACGGCCACACCGATCTGCTGGTTCGCACAGAAGTAGAAGTAGTACGACCCGTCCCGCTCCCCGGCCGCCGGCGCCCAGGCATAGCGGTCCGCCCAGCTCACGTCGGACTCCAGGTCGAGAACGACTCCGTGGTCCTCCCAGGCGACCAGGTCGTCCGAGGAGTACACCTTGAACCGTGTCCCGCCCCAGCCCTCGAAGCCGTCCGTCGTCGGATAGATGTAGTAACGGCCGCCGAACTCCTGGATGTTGGGGTCGGCATGCAGCCCCGGCAGCAGCGGGCTGCGCATGTGCACGGCCTCGACCGTCCAGGTGCGACCGGTCCCGTCGGCCGTCGTGACGGTGTACGGCCGCGGGGTGCGGAAGTCGCGGGGGGTGCCGGAGGG
Source organism: Streptomyces sp. NBC_01314 (assembly GCF_041435215.1). NCBI lineage: Bacteria > Bacillati > Actinomycetota > Actinomycetes > Kitasatosporales > Streptomycetaceae > Streptomyces > Streptomyces sp. NBC_01314. Next base: position 10,276,780 of record NZ_CP108394.1, read on the forward strand.
CGGGTCGATGCGGGCGTCCGCCGACAGGTCGAACTCCGGTGCGAGACCGTCGAGTCGGGTGCCCGGGTGCAGGGGCAGGACGACCTTCGAGGCGGCGTCGTCGACGAGCGCGTACGCCTTCGGACCGCCCGGGACGGTGGCGTCGACGACGGACGCCTTCGGCGCGTACGCGGCGAGGAGGTGCTCGTACTCGGCCCGCGTCACCGGCAGCACCGAACCGTGCCGGGCGCCGGGCGGCAGCGCGTAACCCTCGCAGGGTGTCCACTCGCCGGAGCCGAGGTCGGTGGTCTCGAAGGGGACATAGCCGCGCCCGCTGAACTCGTCGATGAACAGGTACCACTTGTGGTCGTCGGTGTTCGACCGGAAGACGATCGGCCCCTCGCCCTGCTCGACGGCCCCGTGACCGATCCGGTCGGCCACGAAGGCGTACGAGGTGTCGCGCAGCCCGGCCGACTTCTCGACGGTGATGAACTTGCCGCCGGGCGCGGCGGGGGAGTTGCCGCGCTCGTCCTTGGTGAACCGGTAGTAGGTGCCGTCGTGACGGACGACCGTCGAGTCGATGACCGAGTGGCCGGGGTCGTTCCAGAGCCGGGGCTCACTGAAGACGCGGAAGTCGCGGGTGGTCGCGTACAGCATCGTGTTGTGGGTGTCCGCGGTGTGGTCCGGGTCGTCGTCGGCGTACACCTTCGACGCCCAGAAGACGACGTACGCGCCGAGGTCGGGGTCGTGGCAGGCCTCGGGCGCCCAGACGTTGCCGGCGGTGTCGGGGGCGACGCGCACCAGTCGGGGGTCGGTCCAGTGCACCAGGTCGGTGCTGTCCCAGACCATGAGGGAGGTGCTGCCGGTGCGCTGCACCTGCTCCCAGTCGCCGTCCCGCTCGCCGTGCATCCTGAGGTCGGTGGCGATCAGGTGGAAGCGGTCGCCCTCCGGGGCGCGGACGACGAACGGATCGCGCAGGCCCCGGGTCCCGAGTTCCGAGGTGAGCACCGGCGCACCGCCGTTGAGCTCGCGCCAGCGCAACGGGTCGTCGCCCCGGCTGAGCGCGAACCTGATCTGCTCGCCGTCCGGGCTGCCCTCGCCGGTGAAGTAGACGAAGACGTATCCGGCGTAGTCCTGCAAGCCGACCTCCAGCGCTGCGACCTTTTGACGCTTCCTGTTGGAAACCCGTCGATGAGTGTTGCTATCTGCGGCGAGCGGCGTCAATCGGCACGGGGCTCCGGGGCGGGTTCGAAAGTTTCGGCGACAGTGCTTTCGCGCAGGTCGCGGTCGCCTCGGGGGAGCGGCAGACCGCCCGGACACGCCGCACAGGCCGAGGCGATCATGGACGCCGTAATGGGCAGAGCCGTCCCCTCGCCGCCCGGACCCACGAGTGGTGCGACGAGAGCCGCCGCCCCGAACTGCGGCGCGCCCAGCAGCGCGGAGGCACTGCTGGAGGCCGGCCGCCGCCGGTGCGCACAGCAGGGCACAGCACACGGCCATGGAGGTCGGTCCGGTGCGCAGCGGAGCCCGGGGGTCGAACCTGCCGACGATCCCGCGGTCGACGGCGCCGGTGGAGGTGGAACCGGAGGAGTCGACCGCCGGCCACCTCGCGTACATGCCGGTGGAGAGGCCGTAGACGTGACACCACTGGCCCCGGTGTCCAGGTCGTCGATCATCGGGGGGAAGGCCGACAGATACCTGTCCGTGGCCGGCGGCGCCACCGCGTAGGCCAGGGCGAGCACCGGCATCGTGGGCTTCGGCACCCCGGTTTCGGTGCCGGCGCGGGTGGGTGGAGTGTGGCGACGGGAGCGCGGAGGCACGTCGTTCCCCCTTGATCGCTGCCGACGGAGTGGGGTGCGGGACGAGGCGCGGACTAGGCGCTCGCCTCGACGATCTCGACGGTGAGGCGGCCGAGTCCGGTGATCTCGCCCTCCAGCAGATCCCCGGGCTTCATCCACTGCCCGGTGCCGAGGCCGACGCCGGCCGGGGTGCCGGTGGACACCACGTCGCCCGGCTCCAGCGTCAGGTGCTCGGTGATCTTGACGAGCTGCTCGGGGATGGACCAGATCATGTCGCGGGTGTTGGCGTCCTGCCTGGGCTCACCGTTGAGCCAGAACCGCAGGCGCAGGTCGTTCTCGTCGACGTATCGGGCCGGGACGATCGCCGGGCCGAGCGGGCAGCTGTCGTCGAAGGCCTTGCCGCCGAACAGGTCGAATCCGACCAGGTGCCCGGGGTGCCGCTGCCAGTCGCGGGCGGACAGGTCGATGGCGATCGTGTAGCCGGCGACGTGCTCCATCGCGTTCTCCGGCGTCAGGCGACGCCCTCGCTTCCCGATGACGACGGCGAGTTCCAGCTCGTAGTCGAACTTCTCCGTCTGCTCCGGATACCGCACGGTCTTGCCCGGCCCGACGAGCGAGGTGGTCGGCGGCTTGAAGAAGAACAGGGGGATCTTCGTGTCCTTCTCCCAGTCGGTGTGACCGCCGTCCTTCTCCATGTGGTCGTAGTAGTTGGCGCCGGTCATGACGACCTTGCGGGGGTGCTGGAGCGGTGTGAGGGTGTCCTCCAGCGTGGCCGGGGCGGGCAGCGGTGCCGTGGTGTCGGTGCCGTCGGCGAGCCGCTCGGCCGCCGCGACGAGGACCGGCTCGGTCCGCTCCCAGTGGTCGAAGACGTTCATCAGTCCGCGCGCCGGCTCCGGCCGCAGGGCCTCGGGGGCGACGTCCGCCAGCGCCCAGGAGCGGTCCTCGATCGACAGGACCGGGGTGGGGCGCCCGTCGACGCGCAGGGTGGCCAGGGAAAAGGTCATGGGAACGCTCTCCGTCTCTCAAGCGGTGTACGGCGTTGCGGGTTTCCGTCCGTTCGCACGCGGTGCGCCTCCGCGTGGTGCGGCTACGCGCGCCCGGTGAGCGCCGTCAGCATCACGGGACCTCCCTGCACGGCCGTGCGCCGCATGTGGTGGAGGACACCGCGCAGGCCGCCCATCTCCTCACCGCCGCCGGCGCGCCCGGGGCCGCCGTGGATCAGCGCGGGCAGCGGGGCGCCGTGGCCGGTGGAGGACTTGGCGGACTCGGTGTCCAGGACGAGGACCCTGCCGTGCCACGGGGCGAGGCCGACGACCGTCCGGCGGGCGAAGTCCGCGTCACCGGTGACCACGGACGCGGCGAGGCTGCCCCGCCCGCGGGCTGCCAGGAAGACGGCGTGATCGGGCGAGGTGTACGGAATCAACGTGCTGACCGGGCCGAACGCCTCCACCTCGTGCGGAGCGGTGGCGCCCGGGTCGTCGCAGCGCAGCAGCAGGGGAGCGAGGAAGGCTCCGCGCTCCCCGTCGGCACCGACGAAGTCCACCCGGTCCGGGTCGCCCGACACGAGCCGTGCCGAGTCGAGCAGCGTCTTCACACAGCGCCGCACCTCCTCGCGCTGTCCGAGGCTCGCCAGCGCGCCCATGCTCACGGCAGGGTCGGCCGGGTCGCCCACGACGACCTCGGCCAGCCGGGCGGCGGCCGCCTCGCTCACCGCGTCCAGCAGTTCGGCCGGGACGAGGGCGCGGCGGATCGCCGTGCACTTCTGCCCGGCCTTCACGGTCATCTCGGTGACCAACTGGTCGATGTACAGCTCGAATTCGGGGGTTCCGGGCGTGGCGTCCGGGCCGAGGACCGAGCAGTTGACCGAGTCGGCCTCGGCGTTGAACCGCACGGCCTGCCGGACGACCGCCGGATGGGTCCGCAGCCGTTCCGCCGTGGCCGCCGATCCGGTGAACGACACCAGGTCCTGTTCGGTGACATGGTCGAGGAGGTCGCCCGCGCTGCCGCACACGAACTGCAGGCTGCCCGGCGGCAACAGGCCGGACTCCACGACGAGTTCGATCATCCGGCTGGTGAGCGGGCAGGTCTGCGTGGCGGGCTTGATCAGGCTCGGCACACCGGCCAGCACCGCCGGGGCGAGCTTCTCCAGGGGTGCCCAGACGGGGAAGTTGTAGGCGTTGATCTGGACGGCCGCGCCGCGCAGCGGGGTGGCGATGTGACCGCCGAGGAAGCTGCCGTCACGGCTCAGGCTCTCCCGCTCGCCCTCGACGTGGACCAGCCCCTCGTCACCGCCGGGCAGTTCACGCTTCCCCAGGGCCGCGTAGTACTGCACGACCCGGATGCCGCCGTCGATGTCGTACTTCGAGTCGAAGAGGGTGGCGCCCGTGGTGGCGGACAGCGCGTACAACTCCTCGCGGTGGCCCCGCAGATACGTCGCGATGTCGGCCAGGAGTGCGGCACGCCGGTGGAAGGAGAGGGCGCGGAGTTCCGGGCCGCCGACCGAGCGGGCGTGGTGGAGTGCGGCGGCCATGTCGACACCGGCGGAGGAGACATGGGCGACCACCTCGCCGGTGACGGCGTCGTGGACGGGTGTGCCTTCCTCGGTGGGGGTGTGCCACCGGTCCTGTACGTAGCTGCGCAGCGCGCTCATCGTGTCGTCCCGTCCGTCGCAGGTGTCCGGACGGCCGCGATCGTCCCGGCGTATCCGTCGTCGCCGTCCGCGACGGCGTGGTGGCCCCAGATGTCGGCCGTGTAGACGCGGCTCACCCAGGTCTCGTCGTCGACCTGGCGGCCCTCGGCTCCCACCTCGATGCCGAAACCGGCGGGGGAGCGCATGTAGAAGGAGAACATCCCGTCGTTGGAGTGCCGTCCCAGCGTCGCCATCAGCGGCACCTTGTGCTCACGGGCCCGGTCGTGGGCCCGCCCGACCTCGTCCGTGCCCGACACCTCGCACAGCACGTGGTGCGTGCCCTCGCGTTTGCGGGACGCGACGAACGCGATGCTGTGGTGGCGCGGGTTGCAGCCCATGAAGTAGAAGGTCCCGCCCAGCGGCAGATGGGTCACATCGCTGAGCCGGAAGCCCATGACGTCCCGGTAGAAGTCCACCGCCTCCAGCGCCTGCGGGGACTTGAGGACCACATGCCCCATGCCCTGATCGCCGGTCACGAAGGTGACCCCGAGCGGGGAGACGAACGGCGTCGCGGCGACCCGGCGCCCGACGAAGAGCTCGGTGCGCACCGAGCACGGCCCGTCGAACCATCGCATGCGGTCCACCTGCCGCTCGGCGCACTCCCCGGCCGTACCCTCGTGGACCTCGACGCCGTGCGCGAGCAGGCGCTCGACCACGCGGTCGAGCCCCACCCGGTCGCCGACCTCCCAGCCGATGTACGTGACACCGCCGGTCCCGGCGGCCTCGACACTGAACCGGTAGGGGTGCTCGTCCAGGCGCAGCAGCCGTTGCCCCGGGGAGCCGGACGGGCCGGCGGGCATGGTGCCGATCACGTCACTGGCGTACGCGACCCAGCCGTCCGGGTCGGGCGTACCGATGCCGAGATAACCCAGGCTGCGAACACTCATCGAAACCTCCACTGGTCGGGGCCCCGCCGGTGAAAGCGCGATGGGCCGCCCGCCGCTCGAAGCTAGTTGTCAGAGTTCTTATTATCAAGCCCTTGACGAATTCCGACGGAAGGTTCGCATGACCCTTGACTGTTAGAGTTCTATCTATCTACGGTCGGGGCATCCGACGACGGCTCGACGGCCGTCACGACGACGTCGGCCGCCCGTCATCGCGGCGCCGGCCGTCACGAAGGGCGACCCCATGCCTGTATCTGAGCCGCGCCTGTTCCCCGTGGCGGAGAAGGACATCCCGGAGAAGGCGCTGACGGCTTTGGAGCCGTACCGCAACGCCGAGGCCGGCGGTGACATCTACGCGATCTGGACGACGCTCGCCGCGCACCCGGACGCGCTGCGCCGCTTCCTCGTCTTCGGCAATCACGTCCTGGGCAAGAACACGCTGTCCGTCCGGGCCCGCGAGCTGGTGATCCTGCGGGTCGCCTGGCTCACCCGGGCCGAGTACGAGTGGCTGCAGCATGTCCGCATCGCCCGCCGGGCCGGGGTCTCCGACGACGAGATCCGGGCGCTCGGCACCACGGAGCCGGCCGGCTTCGACGACACCGAACAGATCCTGCTGCTCGCGACCGATCAGCTCGTCGGCGTGGCGGACCTCGACGACGCCACCTGGAAGCGACTGCGGGACCGGCTCGCCACCGAGCAGCTGATCGACCTCGTCTACACGGTCGGCCAGTACCAGACAGTGGCGATGGCGATCAACGCCTTCCGTATCCGGCCGGAGCCGGACATCGCCGCGCTCCGCGCCGAACTCCCGCTGCCCGCGCCCACCGCCTCCCAGCCCCTCCCTGTCCTCGTAGGAGAGAAGACCCCATGAAGCTCGCCAACCTCGCCGGCCGGGCCACCATCGTCGTCGGCGCTCGCGCCCTCGACGTGGAGAAGGCCAGCAACGGGGCGCTCGGCCCCGACCCCGCCGTGCTCTACGACCTCGCGAACCACGAGGAGCTGCGCCGGCTCGCCGGGGCGGCGGGCGACGCCGACCTCGCCGAGTACGACGAGAAGCTGCTCGGCCCGGTCTCCCCGCGCGCCCCGAAGATCCTCGCCGTGGCGCTCAACTACCGGGGCCACGCCGAGGAGTCGGACCTGCCGATCCCCGAACAGCCTACGGTCTTCGGCAAGTTCAGCAGCTCCCTGACCGGGCCGTACGACCCGGTGATCGTGGCCGAGGGCATCGACAAGTGCGATTTCGAGGCCGAGGTCGTGATCGTCATCGGCAGGACCATGCGCTCGGTGGAACCGGGCGTGGTCTGGGACGGCATCGCCGGTGTGACCGCCGGGCAGGACGTCACCGACCGCCGGGAGCAGTGGCGCAAGCCGCTGAACCAGTTCACCCTCGCCAAGTCCTACGACACCTACAGCCCGACCGGCCCGCTGATGGCGACCGTCGACGAGTTCGAGGACCCCGACGACATCGAGATCGTCGGGCACGTCGACGACCTGGAGGTCCAGCGCGGCCGTACCTCCGACCTCATCTTCCCCATCCCCGAGTTGGTCTCCTGGCTCTCCCGGCATGTGACCCTGGAACCCGGCGACCTGGTCTTCACCGGCACCCCGGCCGGCTGCGGCGTCCGGCGCGTTCCGCGCCTGTACCTGGAGCCCGGGATGACGCTGACCACCGAGCTTCCGGGTGTGGGTACGATGCGCAATCCGATCAGCCGGTGAGATCGGCACGCGCTGTTACGATGCGAGCGGTCCGGACGAAGGGAGCCCTCACGTGTCGGACGATCACGTAGGTGAATCCGTCGACGCCGTCGACCATCCGCGCTCCCGCGAGTTCTTCGACAAGGTGCGGACCCGCCACCAGGAGATGGGCCATACGGACCGTCAGCTGGACGGGGTCGCGCTGGTCACCCAGCTCACCCGGCTCGTCGCGCGCCTCGTGCAGGACTTCGAGGCATCCGTGCACCGGCCGCTCGGGATGACCTGGGCCGGCTTCCGGATCATGAACACCCTCTGGGTCTTCGGGGACATGGAGCAGCGGGAGATCGCCCGTATCTCCGGCACCTCGCGCGCCAGCGTCTCCAGCGCCATCAACACCCTCGAAGAGCGAGGCCTGGTCGAGCGCCGCCGTGAGCAGGGCGACCGGCGGCTCGTCCGGGTCTCGCTCACCGAGTCCGGCCTCACGATGCTGCACAAGGCCATCGAGGGGCAGACCGAGCGGGAGCACGCCTGGATGGGGGTCCTGGAGGATCAGGAGATCTCCCAGCTGGTCACCCTGCTGGGCAAGATGGTGAACCAGGAACATCCGGCGTAGTCCGCCGTTCGGCGGCTTCCGGATCGCTCACACGCTCCCGGCCGGTGGTTTGCCGCCGGCCACGGGCACCCCTCGGGTCACACTCGGGAGACCTCTCCCGCAAAGTCGTAAGACCCTTGACGATTAGAACTCTGACGCTTACGTTCTCCACACGTTCCACCGGTTCTTCCCACCCTGTTCCGCTTCCTGGGCAATGACGCCCCGCACCCGCTGCGAGGAACGATGGACATCGGCTGTCTGTTCGCGCCAACCACCGCCACCCCGGACCACATCGCGGAGGCCGAGCGACTCGGCTTCACCTACGCCTACGTGTACGACTCGCCGTCCCTGTTCGCGGACGCCTGGATGACCCTGGGCCGCACGGCGGACCGCACCTCCCGGATCCGCCTCGGTGTCGCGGTGGTCACCCCCGAACTGCGCCACCTCGTCGACAACGCCGCCGCCGCGGTGACCCTCGCGGCTCTCGCTCCGGGCCGGGTGGACGTCGTGGTCGGCGCCGGCTTCACCAGCGCCGCGCTGCTCGGCCGCCGGGGCGCCCGCTGGGCGGAGGTCGAGGAGTACATCGTGGCGCTGCGCGCCCTGATGGCCGGCGAGGAGATCGACTGGGAGGGCGCCAGGATCACCCTGACGTTCCCCGGCCACTCGGGACTCGCCCCGGTCAGGGACGTACCCGTCCTCGCCGCCGCACACGGACCCAAGGGCTTCGCCGTGGCCGGCCGGGTCGCCGACGGGGTCGTCACCAACCCGAGCCACAGCTCCGAACCGATTCCCTTCGAGGGCCGGGTCGTGGTGACCGCGTACGGCACGATCCTCGACGACGGCGAGGAGTTGTCCGACGCGCGCGTCGTCGACGCCGCCGGACCCGGCGCGGCACTGGCCCTGCACCTCGGCGACTTCGGGCCGCTCGCCGGCACGGACGAGGTGCGCGGCTACCAGGCCTGGCTCGCCACGGTCCCGGCGGAGCGCCGCCACATAGAGACCCACCGGGAACACCTGATCGGCGTGACCCCCGAGGAGCGGCCCTTCATCACCCCGAAGGTCATCGAGGCGGCGACCGCCACGGGCACGCCGGAGGAGATCCGGCACCGTCTCCAGCAGTTGGAGGCGTCCGGCGCCACCACGGTCGCGTACCAGCCCGCGGGGCCGGACATCGTCCGCGAGCTGCGCGCCTTCGCGGCGGCCACGGGTCTCTGAAGCCGGCCCCGCGTCCTTGGTTCCGGCCGCGCGTCTCTGGTTCCGGCCGCGCCACAGCTCGGGGGTTCGGTGCGTCGGCGGGTGCGGGCTGGTGGGGGCTGGTCGCGCGGCTCCCCGCGCCCCTGACGCTTCCCGGGCACGCGCCCCACGCTGCGAGGGATGTGGGAAGCCGCGCCGACAACCGCACAGCCGCTCCCGACTCGGCCCGACCCTTCCGGTCCCAGCTCGGCCCGATCCTTCCGATCCCGACTCGGCCCGATCCTTCCGGTCCCAGCTCGCCCGCCCCATCGGGCCCACACCCCGCCCGATTCCCTCGGCCCGTGAACCGAGGCCGAGCCGCCCGAGTCCCCCTCGCTCCGCCCCATCCCGCGCGACCCGACTCCCCTTCGCCCCGCCCGCACGCCCAACGAGGAGTACGACCATGCCCCGCAGAATCGTCACCGGTCCGAACGAGAACGGACAGGCCGCCGTCGTCCAGGACGGCCCCGCCCCGCGGACCTACGAGCTGAAGCACACGCCGGGCTTCGCCAACTCCCTGGTGTGGTCGACACCCGCCGAGCCGGTCGTACCCTTCGACGGCAACGACCCGACCCCCGCCGTCGCCTCCTACTTGCCCGCGCCCGGCGAGACCCGGCTCATCCACCTCGTCATCCCGCCGGACTCCGTCTATCTGACCGAGGGCTTCGACTTCGCCGCGTCCGCCGCCGAGCGCCTGGAGACCAGCCCCGGCCTGGCCGAGCTGTTCGAGCCGGACGCGCCCGGCATGCACACCACCGACACCGTCGACTACGGCGTCCTCCTCCAGGGCGAGATCGTCCTCGAACTCGACGCGGGCAACGAGACCACCCTCGCCCCGGGCGACATCGTCATCCAGAACGGCACCCGCCACGCCTGGCGCAACCGCTCCGACACCCCCGCCGTCGCGCTCTTCGTCCTCATCGGCGCCCGGAGGAACTCCTGATGCCGCACCTCGACCCCACCGACGCCCTGGACCTCGACGCCGAACTCGACGAGGTCGAACGGCTCATCCGGGACACCGTCAGCGCCTTCGTCAAGGACAAGGTCACCGACCACGTCGCCGACTGGTTCGAGGCGGGTACCTTCCCGACCGCCGAACTCGGCCCGGAGATCGGCAAGTTGGGCCTGCTGGGCATGCACCTGGAGGGCTACGGCTGTGCCGGCGCCAGTGCCACCGCGTACGGGGTCGCCTGCCGCGAACTGGAGGCCGCCGACTCGGGGCTGCGCAGCTTCGTCTCCGTCCAGGGCTCCCTGGTGATGTTCCCCATCCACCGCTACGGCTCCGAGGAGCAGAAGCAGGAGTGGCTGCCCCGGCTCGCCTCCGGCGAGGCGATCGGCTGCTTCGGGCTCACCGAACCCGACCAGGGCTCCGACCCCGCCGGTATGCGCACCCAGGCCAGGCGCCACGGCGACGACTGGGTCCTCAACGGCACCAAGATGTGGATCACCAACGGTTCCATCGCCGACATCGCGGTCGTCTGGGCCCGCACCGAGGAAGGCATCCGCGGCTTCCTCGTCCCCAAGGACACCCCCGGCTTCACCACCAGCGAGATCCACCGCAAGCTCTCCCTGCGCGCCTCGGTCACCGCCGAACTGCACCTGGAGGACGTACGACTGCCCGCCGACGCGGTGCTTCCGGGCGTCACCGGGCTGCGCGGACCGCTGTCCTGTCTGTCCGAGGCCCGCTTCGGCATCCTCTGCGGAGTCGTCGGCGCCGCCCGCACCTGCTACCTCTCCGCCCTGGAGTACTCCACCACCCGCGAGCAGTTCGGACGGCGGATCGGCGGCTTCCAGCTCACCCAGGGCAAGCTCGCCCACATGCAGGTCGAGCTCGTCCGCTCCCAGCTCCTCGCCCTGCGTCTGAGCAAGCTCAAGGACGCCGGGAAGCTCCGCCCCGAGCAGGTGAGCCTCGGCAAGCTCGCCAATGTGCGCGCCGCGCTCGACATCGCCCGCTCGGCCCGCACCGTCCTCGGCGCCAACGGCATCACCACCGAGTACCCGGTGCTCCGCCACGCCAACAACCTGGAGACGGTCCTCACCTACGAAGGCACCGAGGAGATCCACACCCTCGTCGTCGGAGAGTCCGTCACGGGCCTCGCGGCCTACCGCTAGGCCCACGGCGTGTCGCGCACGTCCCGCCCAGCACCACCAGCACCCGCCGGAGAGCACCCTGAGCACCCCGGGCGGGCCGCAACCGAGGGTCGGCCCGTCCGGGGGACCACGTACGACACCACGGGAGGAGCGTCGTGACGACACACGCGCACCAGGAGCAGGACCGGACGAACCACCTTGCCGACGACTTCGCCCGGGGAATCCGTCTCGAAGACCTCTGGGACGACCCCTACCCCATCTACCGCAGGCTCCACGACGAGGCCCCCGTGGCCTGGGTCCCCGCCGCCGGCCGCTATCTGATCACCCGGCACGAGGACGTCGTCTTCGCCGAACAGCACCCGGAACTGTTCAGCTCCCGCGAGAAGGACTCCCTCGTCCTGAAGGTCATGGGCGCCAACATGCTCCGCGAGGACGACCCCGAGCACCGCAGGCTGCGGGCCGCCGCCGAGCCGCCGGCCCGCCCCCGCCGGGTGAAGACGGACTGGAGCCCGATCTTCCAGCGCACCGCCGACGAGCTGATCGACTCCTTCGCCGACCAGGGCGAGGCCGACCTGTTCGCCGACTTCGCCGGCCCCTTCGCCGCCACCAACCTGGCGCACCTGCTGGGGATTGCGCGGGTCCCGGCCGCGGACATGATCCGCTGGTCGCAGGACATGATGGACGGCAACAGCAACTACGCCGACGTCCCCGAGGTCTGGGACCGCGCCCTCGCGGCGGCCGGCGCCGTCGAGGAGGCCGTCGACGAAGCCGTACGAGGGCTGCGGGACGAGCCCGACGGCTCGGTGATCTCCTCGATGCTGCACGCCGAGGACCCGCCCACCCTCCAGCAGATCAAGAACAACATCAAGGTCATCATCGGCGGCGGCATCAACGAACCCCGCGATGTGCTGACCGCCGGAGTCTGGGCGCTGCTCACCCACCCCGAGCAGCGCGCAACCGTCGAGGCCGACCCGGCCAGGTGGCGGCACGTCTTCGAGGAGACCGTCCGCTGGATCTCCCCGATCGGCATGTACCCCCGCCAGACCACCGACGACATCGAGCTGTCCGGGGTCCGCATCCCGGCCGGCTCACGGGTCGCCCTGGTGATAGGCGCGGCCAACCGGGACGAGGCCGTCTTCCCCGCCCCCGACCGCTTCGACATCGACCGTGAGCAGCGGGGCCACCTCGCCTTCGGTGGCGGCCCCCACTTCTGCATGGGCACCTGGGTCGCCCGCCACGAGGTCGGCGAGATCGCCTGGCCCACCCTGTTCCGGCGGTTGCCCGGCCTCGAACTCGACCCGGACCGCATCGTGGAGCTCGGAGGATGGGTCTTCCGAGGACTGCTGAACCTGCCCGTCCGCTGGAAACGCCAGAACCACTAGGCCAGAACCACTAGGAGCGACGTTGTCCGAGAACATCAGCGCCGCGGACGCCGGCACCCCGCCGGGCACCTGGTTCGGCGCCCGGCTCCCCGCCAACGCGGCCGCGGCCGGCTCCCGCGTCGCCCTCGTCTTCGAGGACCGGACCTGGACCTACGCGGAACTGGACCTCTCGGTCCGCCGCGCCCTCGGCCGCCTCGCCGAGCGGGGCGTACGCAGGGGCGACCGCGTGGTGATGCGGGGCGAGGCCCGGCCCGAGGCCATCGCCACGATGTTCGCCGTGACGCGGATGGGCGCGGTCCTCGTCCCCGTCCACCCCCAGATGACGGGGCGGGAGCTGGACGTCGTCCGCGAGGAGACCGAGCCGCGCGCGATCGTCGCCGACGGAGCCTTCCTGGAGACGCTGGCGCCGGGGACGGAACTCCGCCTGACGTGGGAGGAGATCAGCGCCCCCGACACGCCCCCGGTGGAGGCCGACGCGCCGCCCGCGGGTTCCGACATCGCGATCATCGCGTTCACCTCCGGGACCTCGGGACGGCCCAAGGGCGCCCAGCTCACCCATGACAACCTCCACTGGAGCATGGTCAACGGGATGGCCCGGCTGCCCGTGACCGAGGACGACGTCGTCCTGGTGGCCACACCGCTGGCCCATGTGGCCGTCCTCGGCGGGCTGCCGCAGTACACCTGGGCCGAGCGCGGGACCGTCGTCCTGGCACCGAAGTTCGACGGCGGCCTCTTCGTCGACCTGGTGCGGGACCACAGGGTGACCGCCGCCTTCGCCGTACCGGCCATGCTGTCCCTCCTCACCCGGCACGCCCGCTTCGACGGCCCCGACCTCGACTCGCTGCGCTGGGTCCTGGCGGGCGGCTCGCCCGCGATGTCGTCGACGACCACCCGGCTCCTCGAACGCGGCGTCCGGGTCGTCAACTCGTACGGCCTGACGGAGTCCAGCGCCGGCGTCACCTACGCCGTACTCGACGAGGTGGCCGACCGGCCGACCTCCGCCGGGCCTCCCGTGCCGCACGTCGAACTGATCGTCGTGGACGACAAGGGCGCGGCCGCACCCGTCGACGGTGTCGGCGAGATCTGGCTGCGCGGACCGTCCGTGGCGTCCTCGTACCGGACGAGCACGGGACCGCTGCCCGTGACCGACGCCGACGGCTGGTTCCACACCGGGGATCGCGGCCGGTACGACGAGCGGGGGCGGCTCGAAGTCGTCGGACGCGCCAAGGAGCTGATCATCACCGGCGGCGAGAACGTCGACCCGGCGGAGGTCGAGAACGCCCTCGCCGACCTCCCGCGCGTCCTCGAAGTCGCCGTCGGCGGCACCCCGGACCCCGTGTGGGGCGAGCTCGTCACCGCGTACGTCGTGGCGAGCGCGCCCGAGCCGACGCTCGACGACGTCCGCGGCCACCTCGAAGGCCGGCTCGCCCGGCACAAGTGGCCGCGACGGCTCTGCGTCGTCCCGGCACTGCCCCGAGGGGCCACCGGAAAACTCCGGCGCAAAGCGCTGGGCGACCTCACCGCACTGTCCGCCGACCGGCTCCCGGCCGGTGGTGGCACCCCCACCAGCGACCCCACGACGACCGGCGACACCACCACATCAGAGCCGCACACCCAGGAGAGACCGTGACGGAGACCATGCGGGCAGCACGTATGCACGATGTCGGCGAGGCCATGCGGATCGAGCGGGTCCCCGTCCCCGTGCCGGGACCCGGTGACGTACGGGTGGCCGTGCACGCCGTCAACATCGTGCCCAACCTCGCCAACATCCTGACGATGTGGACGACCTGGTTCCCGCACAGCCCGCTCCCGACCCTCCCGGCGATCTTCGGCCTGGACCCGGCCGGAGTCATCGACGCGGTCGGCGAGGGCGTGGAGGGCTTCGAGGTCGGCGACCGGGTGTACGTCAACCCGGGCCGCAGCTGCGGCTCCTGCCGGTCCTGCCGCAACAACGACTCGATCAACTGCGCCAGTTACGCCTTCGCCGGCTACTTCGGCTTCTCCGAGTCGGCCCTCGGACTCCTCGACCGCTACCAGGGCGGCCTCGCCGAGTACATGGTCGCCCCCGCCTACGCCCTGGTGAAACTGCCCGAACAGCTCTCCTTCGACGCCGCCGCCCGCTTCGGCTACATCGGCACCATGTACTCGGCGCTGCGCAAGGCCGGCGCCGGCCCCGGCAAGACCATCCTGATCAACGGCATCAGCGGCACCCTCGGCATCGCTGCCGCCCTGCTCGCGCCCGCCCTCGGACTGACCCACGTCTACGGCACCGGCCGCGACCGAAACCTCCTGGAGCAGGTCGACAAGCTCGCTCCCGGCCGCTTCCACCTGCACTCCCTCGACGACGGCCCGCTAGACGACTGGGTCCGCGCGGAGACCGGGGGCTACGGCGCGGACATCTACATCGACGCGCTCGGACCGGGCGCCCCGCACGAGACGTTCCGCGCGGGTATGCGGGCCCTGGCGCGCGGCGGTGTCGCGGTCAACATCGGCGCCATCGCCGGTGATGTCCCGGTCGACGTCCACCGCATGATGGACCAGCAGCTCCGGCTGATCGGCTCGGCCTGGTTCACCTCGGGAGAGGGGCAGGCGATGGCCGACCTGGTCGCCGCCGGGCTGCTCGACCTCAGTCCGCTCGAACACCAGGTGTTCCCGCTGGAGCGGGTCAACGACGCGATCAGCGGCACGGCCGAGCGCAACGGCGGTTTCAGCAACTTCGTCGTCAGTCCGGTGGCGACGGCCTGACCAGTACGGCTGTCGTCCCACCGAGGCGGAACGCACCACCCCGACAGGAACGAGAGGAAGACCTCACCATGCCCAAGGTGACCTACGTGCAACAGGACGGCACGGAGACCGTGCTCGACCTGCCGCCCGGCACCACCGTCATGCGCGGTGCGGTCGCGGCCGGCGTCCGGGGCATCGTCGCCGAGTGCGGCGGCAACCTGATGTGCGCGACCTGCCACGTCTACGCCGCCGAAGCCGCCCTCTTCCCGGAGCCGACCGCCGACGAGGACGAACTCCTCGACTGCACGGCCGAGCCCCGGCGGGACGACAGCCGACTCAGCTGCCGACTGACCCTCACCGACCTGACGCGCGACCTGTCGATACACGTGCCGGGAGCCCAGACATGACGACCAGGGAACCCGGAATCGTGATCGTCGGCGCGGGCCAGGCGGGCGTCCAGGCCGCCGAGTCACTGCGCGACGCGGGCTTCACCGGGCCCCTCACGATCATCGGAGACGAACCCGAACTCCCGTACCAGCGACCTCCGTTGTCGAAGGAGTACCTCGCCGGAAAACTGCCCTACGGCGAACTCGCCCTCCGCGCCGACCGGTTCTACGCCGACCGTGACATCGACCTGATCGTCGGGCGCCGGGTGGTGGGACTGGACAGGGCGCGGCGCCGGGTGACACTCGACGACGACAGCGAACTCCCTTATTCACACCTGGTGTTGGCCACCGGCACGCGGCCCCGTTCGCTGCCGCTGCCGGGGTGCGGTCTCGCCGGGGTGATCAGCCTGCGGACCCGTGCCGAGGCCGACGAGCTGCGGCGGCGGCTGGGCGAGGCGCGGAACGTGGTGGTGATCGGCGCCGGGTTCATCGGCCTGGAGTTCGCCGCCGCCTGCCGAGCCGTGGGGCTGAGCCCGGTCGTTCTCGACATCGCCGAGCAGGTGATGGGCCGTGCGGTCTCCGCGCCCACCGCCGCCCACTTCGCGCAGCGGCACCAGGAACTGGGCACCCGGCTCCTGATGGGCACCGCGCCCGTCGAACTGATCGGCCTGGACCGCCGGGTGACCGGCGTCCGCACGGCGGACGGGGTGACGATCCCCGCCGACCTGGTCGTCACCGGCATCGGCGTCCTCCCCAACGTCGAACTCGCCACCCTGGCGGGCCTGGAGAGCGAAAACGGCATCGTCGTCGACGACCGCCTCGCCACCGCGGACCCGCACATCTCGGCGATCGGTGACTGCGCGGCCTTCCCCGCCCCGCACGGCGACCTGCGAAACGCCCCGCAAGGAGCCCCGCACGGCGCCCCCGATGCCGGGGGACGGCGGATCCGGTTGGAGTCCGTACAGAACGCCGCCGACCAGGCCCGCTGCCTGGCCGCCCGGCTGACCGGCGCGCCGCGTCCGTACGACGCGCTGCCCTGGTTCTGGAGCTACCAGGGCGACCTGAGGCTCCAGATCGCCGGCCTGTCGACCGGCCACGACCGGACGGCCGTGCTGGGCGACGACAAGGGCAAGGGCTTCTCGGTGCTCTGCTTCCGCGACTCCGCCCTGATCGCGGTCGAGTCCGTCAACCGCCCCGCCGACCACATGGCGGCCCGACGCCTCCTGGCCGCGGACATCGAGGTCACCTTCGACGATGTCGCCGAACCCGGCTTCAGCCTGCGCGGCCATCTGGCACGGGCCACCGATTCGGAACGGAGGACTCCGGCATGACGACGGATGCACCGAACTCTCGCCCGCCCTGGGCATCGGCGTTTTCGCCGAGTAGACGCTGGTGGCGGCCGGGCAGTGCACCAAGGTGGATCCCGAGGCCTCACCGGCGGCGGCCGGACTGCTGGGATGCGGGGTGATGGCCGGCATCGGCGCAGCCATCAACACCGGCCAGGTGGGGCGCGGCGACACCGTGGACTTGATCGGTGTCGGCGGGGTCGGCGGCGCCGCCGTCATGGGCGCCCGGGTCGCCGGGGCGGCACGGATCATCGCGGTGGACATCGACGGGCGGAAGCTCGACACCGCGAAGCGGCTGGGCGCCACCCACACCGTCAACTCCCGGCAGACGGACGCTGTCGACGCGATCAACTCCGTGGAGTAGCGGGAGTAGCGGGAGTAGCGGGAGTAGGGGAGCAGAGGCCACCGGCCGACCGCACGGTCAGCCCTCCAGCCGGCGCAGCCGTTCCGCGTCGCAGGTGCGGGGGCAGGTGGCGCAGGCCTCGGCCGGGCGGATCGTGTAGTAGAGGCAGCAGCCCTTGCGGGTGCGGGTCGGGTGTTCGCGGCCGTCGCTCGTGCGGAGGGAACGGAAGTCGGCGCCGCCGGGGAAGGGCGCGTGGGCGGTCGGGAGTACCGCGGAGGCGGCCCGGACACCGGCGGCCTCGTCGCCCCGCATACGGCCCAGGTACCAGAGACCGGAGACCAGGTCGTCGGAGACCAGACCCCACAGCGCGCGCGAACCCCGGCGGACGTACGGGCCGATCGCGTCCAGCACCGGGCCCATGTGGTCCGCGACGGCGGCCCTCAACTCGGCCCGCAGGGACTCCTGATGGGCGACGGCCCGGGTGCCGGGCAGGGCCGTCGCGGGGTCGTCCGGCAGACAGGCGAGGTCGGAGCCGGGCCGGATCTCGAACACGCCCGTCGCGAGATCGACCCGTATGTCGTCGGGGGCGATGCGGGGCACGCGCCGCTCCAGGTACCAGGCGCCGCTCATCAGCAGGCCGACCGACCAGGCGTAGTCGTGCAGGGCGCGGGAGGCGGCGACATGCCGGGGCGCGGAGTGGTCGTAGCGGTCCTGGATGCGGACGGCCTCCGCCTCGACGAAGGCCCGCACACTCTCCTGACCGTCGAGCAAGCCGATGGTACGCGTGGCCACTTGCGGTGGCCGCGCGCCGTGGGACGGCGGCTGCCGGTCGGTCGGGCGGCCGGGTTCCGCCACGCGTACGGACAGCGCCTCGCACACCGCGTCCAGGCGGCGGTAGACGGCGGCGAGGAGTTCCGGGACCTGTGTGGCGGTGTCGGCCTGGGCGTTTTCCAGGTGGGCCGCGGTCATCGGTAACTCCAGAGCGTGAAGAGGTTTTGGCAGTCAGGGGAGGTAAGCCTTACCTTAACTGCAAGATCGCGTGCTGATGACCAGGCGGGGTGTGAAGCAGTCGTGGCGTCGCTCGCCGACATCGCGAAGGGCGTCGGCGAGGTGCTCCCCAAGCGGTAACTCCCGCGGTTCCCCGGGGCGGGCCCCACCACGAGAAGGGCCCGCTCTGCCGACCTCCCACCCGCTAGCGGAAGTTGTGCACCACCCCATGCGTCTGTACCTGCTCGCGCTCAACCCCACCGACTCCGTCACCGAGGGCTTCCTGCCCGCCGCCGTCCGGCTCGGCCTGGACGTCACGATCCTCACCGACCAGCCCGACGGCCACCGCGACGCATATTCACATCACCAGGCGATCGAGATCCTCGACTGCGACGTACGTGACTTCCGTGCCGTGGTCACCCGGATCTCCACCCACCACCGCCCGGACGCGGTCTTCACCAACAGCGACCACCTCCAGACCCAGGCCGCCCTCGCCGCCCACTACTTCGAGCTCCCCGGAAAGGACTGGAGGGCCGCCCTGCGCGGCAAGGACAAGGGCGAGATGCGCCGCCATCTGGCCGCCGCCGCGGTGGACACCGTCTGGTCCGTCGAGATCGCAGACCCGGCCGACCTCACCGGCCCCCTCGTCGCCGACGCTCCGTACCCCTGCGTGGTCAAGCCCCGCGAAGGCGTAGCCAGCGAGGACGTCGTACTCGTCGACACCGCCGAGGACCTCGCGGCCCGCGGCAAGGAGATCCTGACCCGGCGCCCGGGCCTCACCCTGGTCGTCGAGGAGTATCTGCCCGGCGAGCTGTACACCCTGGAGACCCTCGGCGACGGCCACGTCCGGCACGTCCTCGGCGGCTTCCACACCGAGCTGTCCCCGCCGCCGTACTTCGTCGAGAAGCGCATGACGTTCGTACCGGCCCACCCCGAGCCGGTCGTCGCCCAGATCCTCGCCCAACTCGACGCGCTGGGCGTCGGGTTCGGGGCCTGCCACGCCGAGTTCGTCGTGCACGAGGGCCGGGCCCGCATCATCGAGGTCAACTACCGGGCCATCGGCGACCAGTGCGACCTGCTGCTCGCCCAGCTCCTCGACCTCCCCCTCTTCGAGCACATCCTCCGCACCCACCTCGGCGAGCCGCTGCCCGCCGACCTGGACACCCGGCGCGACGGCGCGGCCCGCCTGGAGTACCCCTGCGCCGACCGGGCGGGCACTCTCGTCGCCGCCCCCGACGCGACCGAACTCGTCGTCGACGGCGTGCATCTGACGTACCGTCCGCTGCGGAAGCCGGGAGAACGCCACGAGCTGTACCGGACGAACCGCGACTACCTCGGCGTGCTCCGCGCCACCGGCACCGCACTGGAGACCGTCGACCGGGTGGTGGCCGACTTCCTCGCCGCGCAGCGCTGGGAGATCCAGCCATGACCGCCTGCGCTTCCGCTGACTGCGCTTGCGCTGCTTCCGCCGCTTACGCCGCTTCCGAAGAGGCCGCCGTGTCCGCCGTCGCCACCACCGGCGCACCCGCCACCACCGGCGCACCCGCGCCCCCCGACACTGCCGAAGCCGAACTCCTCACCCGCGTGCTCGGCGCCCTGCTCCGCGAGGACGTCGCCGGCCTGCGCACCCGCAGCACCCTCGTCCACGGCTCCGACGACCTCGACGGCTCCGACGGCCCCTGGCTCCGCCTTCCCGCCGCCGACGGTGACGACGCCCTCCTCCTCCCCGTCGCCGAGGACGGCTTCCAGCACCCGTACGCCGCCCGACTTCCCTTGCTCGTAAGGGAGTCGGACAGCGCGCACCTCACCACCTGTGACACCGTCCTCGCCGAGCTGCGTGCCCTCGCCGAGCCCGTCGACCATGACGGCTTCGACGCCTTCGCCGAGGAATGCCGCCAGACCCTCGCGACGATGCGGCTGCACGAGGCGACGGGGGAGGAGATCACCGACGGGCTCACCGACCTGTATGGCGCCGACCTCGCCGACTGGACCGGCCTGCGCGGCGGCCTCGCGTACGAGACACTCGCCGCACGCCTCGATCACCCGGTCTACCCGACCGCACGCGGCCGCTCGGGCCTCGATGAGATCCAACTGCGGGCCTACGCACCGGAGTTCCACCCGGAGTTCGCCCTTCGGTGGCTCGCCCTCCCCCGGGAGTCCGTCACCGTGACCGGGGACCTCCCGGACGGCTGGCCCACCCCGTCCGGGCTCGGCCTCGCGGATCTCGACCGCACGCATGTCGTGCTGCCCGTCCACCCGTTGACCGCCGGCGCGTCCCTCGGCACGGCGCTGCGTGAGGCAGGGCTCGCGGACGGGGCCGTGCTCGCCGACCGGGCGTACCTCTCCGTCCTACCCACGCTGTCGATGCGTACGGTCGCGCCGGCCGCGGCCCCCTCGCTTCATCTCAAACTGCCCCTGGCGACCGCCACGCTGGGTCTGCGCAACAAGCGGTCGATCAAGCCCGGCACCCTCGTCGACGGCGCCGCCGGACAGCGACTGCTGACGGCGGTGATCGACCGCGAGCCCCGCTTCCAGGGCCGTGTGCTGCACGCCGACGAGACGGTGTACGCGCACGCCGGTCACGAACTGCTCGCCGTACTGTGCCGCCGCTACCCGACCGGCCTCGACGACTCGGTCGTCGTCCCCATGGCCGCCCTCCTCGCCCAGGCACCCGGCGGAGGACTGGTCGTCGACCACCTCGCGGACCGCTTCCACGGCGGTGACCCGACCGCTCTGCTCGACGCCGTGCTCACCTTGCTGTTCGACTGGCAGACCACGCTCTTCGGGTACGGCATCGCGCTGGAGTCGCACCAGCAGAACGTCTCCCTGGTGTTCGGCCCCGACCCCGGCGACCTGCGTCTGCTGCTGAAGGACAACGACGGGCCACGCATCAACGGCGCCCGCCTGGCCGCCAAGCTCGGCGACAGCGGAAGCGGAAGCGGAAGCGGAGGGGTAAATGAAGGGGAAGTCGGCGGCACCTGGGGCTTCGACGACACCCGCACCTTCACCACCGACGACCGCGCGGTGGCCGACGTCTTCACCACCATCACCGTCCATCTGTGCGCCGGCGCCTACGCGTTCGGCCTCGCCCGGCACGGCCGCGCCCCGCTGCCGGAGCTGCTGAACCTCGTACGGGACCGGCTCAGCGAGGCCGTCGACCGTCTCGGCGGTGACGCGGCGGCCGTCCTGCGCGAGCGGGTGCTGAACGCGCCCGAGCTGCCGGTGAAGGCCATGGTGAGCGCCGGAACCCTGATGAGCAAGGAGCGGACGGGCGCCGCCGACATCAACAAGCACTACACCACCGGGCCCAACTACCTTCTCCCGGAGGGTGGTTCGGCATGACCGCCGAGACGCTTCCGGCACGTTCCACGATCGGCCGCCGACAGGTGCGTGCCGTGGCCGCCTGCTACTTCGTGGCGTCGTTCGCCGCACTGGGGCTGCCGCCGTACCTCACCCTCCTGCCCCCACATCCGCGTACCCGCTGGAGCCACTGAATGCCCCCGCTCACCGACTCGCTCGGTACCACCCACCTCCCCACCGCCGACGACGCCGTCGCCCACACCCTCCTCAACTGCCTGCTGCGCGAGGTGTCCGGCCCCGAACACCAGATCGCCGTCACAGACGGACACCTCCTGCTCCGCCTGCCCCGCCGCGGCCTCCTCCTCCGTGTGGCGCTGCGCCGTAGGTCCATGCTGGGCGCCCACCGCTTCACCGGTCCCGTCCACGAGCAGTCCGACACGGGCTGGAGCGAACTCGACTGGCGCCGCCTCGCCGAGTACACCCACGACGAACTGTCGCTGCGCACCGGCGTCCGCAACGACGAGTTCCTGCACCAGATCGACTCCAGCCACCGCACCCTCGCCTCCGCGCTGACCGCTCGCGAGACCGGCGCGCCCGCCCCGCACGGGCTCCCGGACTACCTCGCCTCCGAGCAGTCCCTCCTCTTCGGCCACCGCTTCCACCCCACCCCCAAGGCCCGTACGGGCGACGCGGACGCCTGGCGGTCGTACGCCCCCGAGACCGGCGCCTCCTTTCCACTGCGGCACCTCGCCGTCCGCGACCACCTGATCGCCGAGGAGAGCGCGGAGGCCGGAGCCACCGCCGTGCTCGACCGGGCACGCGGCGACGTCCCCGACGGCTACCGGCTGCTGCCCGCCCACCCCTGGCAGTACGAGATGCTGCGCGAACACCGGCTGTTGCGCGAGGCGCTCGGCCGCAATGACATCCTCGACCTCGGTCCCGGCGGCCGGGAGTACGCGGCCACCGCCTCCGTCCGCACCCTCTTCGACGGCGACGCCTTCCTGAAGTTCAGCCTCAACGTCCGCATCACCAACTGCCTGCGCAAGAACGCCAGTTACGAACTGTCCGGCGCCGTCGCCCTCACCCGCGTCCTCGCCCCGGTCCTCACCGACCTGGAGGCCCGCTTCCCCGGCAGCGCGATGCTCCGCGAACCCGCCTACCGCAGCCTTGCCCTCCCCGGCCCCGACGGCACCCCCGACCGGACACTCCTCGAAGGCTTCGGCGTGATCGTCCGCGAGGGCCTCTCCCGTCGGCTGCTGCCCGGCACGACCCCGCTGCTCGCGGCCGCCGTCGCCGACGAGTACCCGACCAGCGCCGCCCACATCTCCCGCCTCCTCGACGGCGCGGGCCCCGAGACGGCCCTGAACTGGTGGAAGGCCTACCTCCGTCTCCTGGTCCCGCCCGTCCTCTCCGCCTACTTCGACCACGGCCTCGTCCTGGAACCCCATCTCCAGAACGTCCTCATCTGCGTCGACGCCGACGGCCTGCCCGCCCAGGTCCTCTTCCGCGACCTGGAGGGCACCAAGCTCCTCCCCGACCACCACGCCGGCATCCTCGCCTCCCTCCCGCCGGAGGTCGCCGGCCCGATGTCGTACGACGCCCGGCGCGGCTGGGACCGTGTCGTGTACTGCCTCCTCGTCAACCACGTCGCCGAGCTGCTCGCCGCCCTCGCCGACCTGTACCCGGAGACCGAGGCCGACCTGTGGGCGGCGGTCCGCGCGACCATCAGGACGTACGCCGGGGAGGAGGGCTGCCCGCCCCGCCTCTCCGCCCTGCTCGCCGGGGTGCCGCTGCCCGCCAAGACCAATCTGCTCACCCGCTGGGAACGCAAGGCCGACCGCGAGGCCGGCTACGTCCGCCTGCCCTCACCCCTCGCCGAGGACGTCCTCCGCTGGAGCCCTCGATGAGCCGCGAGCCCTCGATGAGCCGCGAGCACTTCATGAACCAGGCGCATTTGACGAACCAGGAGCAGTCGATGACCCTCCCCACCCCCGCCGTACGCGACCGCGTCCTGTCCCTGCCTCCCACCCGACTCCCCGCATACGTGTACGACATGACGGCTCTGCGCGCACACGCCGCACACGTACGCGCGGCTCTCCCCGAACAGGTCGAGCTGTACTACGCGGCCAAGGCCAACCCCGAGCCGGAGATCCTGGCCGCGCTCGGCCCGTACGTCGACGGCTACGAGGTGTCCTCCGGCGGCGAACTCGCCCACGTGGCCCGGGCCGTTCCGGGCAGACCGCTGGCCTTCGGCGGCCCCGGCAAGACCCCGGACGAGATCCGGGCCGCCCTGGAGCAGGGAGTCGAGCGCTTCCACGTCGAGAGCGAGCACGACCTGCGGATGCTCGCCGAGCTGGCACGCCTGGTGGCACCGGCCACGCCGGTCGGGGTACTGCTCCGCTTCAACCTCGCGGTGGCCGACGGTGCTCTGGCGGGCAGCTCGCTCGCGATGGGCGGACGGCCCACCCCGTTCGGCCTGGACCCCGGGCAGGCGCCGGACGTGCTCCGCCCCCTCACGGACGGCACGTACCCACACCTCGAACTGCTCGGCGTCCACGCCCATCTGGCGAGCGGACTCGACGCACCCGAACAGATCTCCGTCGCCCGCTCGATCGTGGAGTGGGCGACGGGGCTCGGCGTACCGCTCGCCGAGGTGAACGTCGGCGGCGGCATGGCCGTCGACTACGCCCACCCCGAGAGCCGCTTCGACTGGAAGGCGTACGGCGACGGCCTCGCCCGGCTCGCCGACGCCCACCCGCGACTGACGCTGCGCATCGAACCCGGACGGGCGCTCACCGCGTACTGCGGCTGGTACGCCACCGAGGTGCTGGACGTGAAGCGCAGCCACGGCGAGGAGTTCGCCGTGGTCCGGGGCGGCACCCACCATCTGCGCACCCCGGCGACCAAGGGCCACGACCAGCCGTGCTCGGTGCTGGCGGTGCAGGAGTGGCCGCACCCGTGGCCGCGCCCGGCGGCCGAGGGCGAGTACGTCACCCTCACCGGACAGCTGTGCACGCCGAAGGACCTGCTGGCGCGCGACTCCCACGCGCCGGGGCTGCGGGCGGGGGACCGGGTGGTCTTCGCCCTCGCGGGCGCGTACGCCTGGAACATCTCGCACCACGACTTCCTGATGCACCCCCGCCCCGGTTTCCACTTCCTCGACTGACACCCGTCCGTTTCCTCGACCGACCGTCTGCTTCGCTCCCCGACGGAACCGACCGCCCGCCCGACCCCTCTGGGGGAGTGTGACCGTTGACAGGGCGGGCAGGCCGGGAGCAGACTCCTGCGTACAAGATAGTGAAGTGATTTTCACCTGACGAACAGAGTCGGCACCCGGGGACGGGACGCGGCGCGTCCTCAACGACGAGGAGTACTCAATGCACACCACTGTCGGCATCATCGGCGGCGGTCCGGCGGGGCTGCTGCTGGCCCGTCTGCTGCACAACGCGGGAATCGACAGTGTGGTTCTGGAACGCAAGGACCGCGTCTACGTCGAGCAGCGCCAGCGCGCCGGAATCCTGGAGCAGGCCACCGTCGACGTCCTGCGCTCCGCCGGCGCGGGCACCCGGCTGGACGCCGAGGGCATCCCCCACGACGGCATCGAGCTGCGCTTCGACGGCCGCGCCCACCGCGTCGACTTCCCCGGGCTGACCGGCGGACGCCGGGTGTGGGTCTACGCCCAGACCGAGGTCGTCAAGGACCTCATCGCCCTCCAGCTCGCCGACGGCGGACCCCTGCTGTTCGAGGCCGAGGTGCACGCGGTGGAGGGCGCCGACAGCGACCGCCCGCTGATCCGGTACAGCCACGAGGGCCGCGAGCAGACCCTGACCTGTGACTACGTGGTCGGCTGTGACGGCTTCCACGGCGTGGCCCGCGACGCAGTCCCGGACGGTGTGCGGACGACGTACGAGCGGACGTACCCCTACTCCTGGCTGGGCATCCTCGCCGACGCCCCGCCGGTCTACGACGAGCTGATCTACGCACACTCCGAGCGCGGCTTCGCGCTGGCGAGCATGCGGTCGCCGTCCGTGAGCCGCCTCTACCTCCAGGTCCCGAACGGCACCGACCCGGGCGACTGGTCCGACGAGCGGATCTGGGACGAGCTGGACGCCCGCTTCGCGCTCACCGCGAACCCCGGCTGGCGGCTCAAGCGTGGGCCCGTCACCTCCAAGGCCGTCCTGCCGATGCGCAGCCATGTCACCGAGCCGATGCGCTACGGCCGGGTCTTCCTGGCCGGCGACGCGGCCCACATCGTGCCGCCCACCGGCGCGAAGGGGCTCAACCTGGCCGCCACCGACGTCATCGTGCTGGCCCGCGCCTTCACCCGGCTCAAGGAGACCGGCTCGACCGAGCTGCTCGACACCTACTCCGACACCTGCCTGCGCCGGGTCTGGCGGGCCGAGCACTTCTCCTACTTCATGACCACGACCCTCCACGCGGACCCGGACCAGTCCCCGTTCGAGACCCGGCTCCAGCTCTCCCAGCTCGACCGTGTCGCCACCTCGCGTCACGCGGCGGCCGAACTCGCGGAGAACTACACGGGGCTGCCGCTGGAGACGGATTCCTGACCGGGACGGGGACGAGTGCCACGAGTGCCCGGCAGTGGGCGTCGCCGGGCCGCACGGTCGCAGAACGCAGAGAGCCGCGCGTCGAACGGATCAGTTCGACGCGCGCCCCTCGTACGTGCGGTGCGGGTCATACGTGCGGTGCGGGATGTCAGTGCGCGCCCAGGCCGCCGCTGCCGAAGCCGCCGCTGCTCTTCCCGCTCCAGCGCGGTCGCTTCTTCTCCGGGCTCGGTCGGGTCCCCTGGTTGCCGTGCACCTCGTACGGTGTCAGCCGGAGGTCGCTCTTGGGGATCTCGTCCGGTTCGCGGTTCAACTGTTCTTCACGGACAGGACCGCCCTCGGGGATCCGGGGATGCTCGTCGGGGCGCGGCCGGCGCGGCTCACGGGCCCGTACGCGGGCGCCCAGCCAGAGGGCGCCGATCAGCATGGCCACCACCACGACGCCTGCCAGGAACGGTGCGATACCGCCCAGTACGCTTCGTTCTGCGGCTATATCAGTCCATTCCATGTTCATAAGGGATGAATACCCCCAATATGTCGAGTGAATCGGCCCTCTTCGAACGGCTCGGGCGCGGGTGCCCTGCGCCGCGTCTCGAAAACGGAACCCGTCGAGCCGTGTGGGGCGGCTCGTTGGACCATGTACGGCGTGGATTCCGTCCGCTGTGTTTGGCCGGATCGGCTCCGGCTACCCGTCCGTGGTGACCTCGACGACGACATCCCAGCAGGAACTCATCCAATTCCTTGAGGACCGCTTCGCCTGTGCGCAGGCATGCAGCGAATGTGCGCGGGCGTGCGCGCTGCGGGCGAGCCTCGCCGATCCGGACGGGCCCGAGGGCCAGGAGAAGACGCGTCGCAAGGGCATCCTGTGCGCGGAGGTGTGCGACGCCACCTGCAGGGCGCTCTCCGAGGAGGTCAACCTGGACGAGGCCGGCATTCGCCTCCAGGTGGAGTGGTGCCGCACCGTCGCCCTGGAATGCGCGCGCGTCTTCGATGATTCCCCCGGCGCCGAGAGCGGCGCCGAGGCCTGCCGTGAGTGCGCCCAGGCCTGCACGGACTTCCTCGCCACCCTTCGCTGATCCCGGGATGCCGGGAAAGGTCGCGGCTCCCGGCTGTTCCCAATTACTGGAACACGTTCTAGCGTGTGCGCCGTCAGGTCGGCCTTGGGGAGCCTGGAGGCGCCGTGCACCTCGAACACACGCCCGAGCAGCAGCGGTTGCGCACCGAACTGCGCGCCTACTTCGCCGAGTTGGTCCCGGAGGGCGCCTACACCCGCCATGCCGACCCGGCGGCGCAGAAGCGGTTCTACCGCGAGACCATCCGCCGCCTCGGCGAGGACGGCTGGCTCGGCGTGGGCTGGCCCAAGGAGTACGGTGGGCGCGGCCTGACCGCCATCGAACAGTTCATCTTCTTCGACGAGGCCGCCCAGGCCGGCGTCCCGCTGCCGCTGATGGCGCTCAACACCGTCGGTCCGACGATCATGCAGTTCGGCACCGAGGAGCAGAAGTCGTACTTCCTGCCCCGCGTCCTCTCCGGCGAACTCGACTTCGCGATCGGCTACAGCGAACCCGACGCCGGCACGGACCTGGCCTCGCTGAAGACCCGCGCGGTCAGGGACGGCGACGAATACGTCGTCAACGGGCAGAAGATCTGGACGACCAACGGAGACACGGCCGACTGGGTGTGGCTCGCGGTCCGCACGGACCCCGACGCCCCGCCCCACAAGGGCATCACGATGCTCCTCGTCCCGACCACGGAACCCGGCTACTCCTGCACCCTCATCAACACCCTCGCCTCGCACGACACCACCGCCAGCTACTACGAGAACATCCGTGTCCCGGTCTCCCGCCGTGTCGGCGAGGAGAACAAGGGCTGGCGGCTGATCACCAACCAGCTCAACCACGAGCGCGTCACCCTCGCCGCCCACGGCACCATGGCCATCCGCTCGCTGCACAACGTGCAGCGCTGGGCCATGGAGACCAAGCTCGCCGACGGCCGCCGCGTCATCGACCTGCCCTGGGTCCGCCGCCGCCTCGCCCAGACCCACACCAGACTCGACGCCCTCAAACTCCTCAACTGGCGCATGGTCAGCGCCCTCCAGGAGGGCACCCTCACCCCGCAGGACGCCTCCGCCGTCAAGGTCTACGGCTCCGAGGCCCGCCGCGACGCCTACGCCTGGCTCATGGAGATCGTCGCCACCGCCGGCGCTCTCAAGGAGGGCTCCGCGGGCACGGTCCTCCACGGCGAACTCGAACGCGGCTACCGCTCGGCCGTCATCTTCACCTTCGGCGGCGGCAACAACGAGATCCAGCGCGAGATCATCTCGTGGATCGGCCTCGGAATGCCCCGGGTGCGGCGTTAGCTGTGTGTGACGAAGCTTTTTAGTTGGCACAAAAGCGGGATAGTTGGCACTGAGCTCAACGTTCGGCGGTGGCGGTATAGATCCCTCAGTGAAGATGCTGACAGGGCTTTGAACTGCTGTTATGTCGGGGCGAGGCTGCAGTGTTTGAGGAACGGATGGCCGTTTCCTCCGGGGCTGCGACGGCTATGTCGAGCGGAAGCTCCGTGTCTTGGTCGCAGGTTTTCATCACATGCGTCGCGTAGGGGTTCAGACGTCGACAGCGGCAGAACGGGCGGTTATGGCGGAGGTGAGCTTCGTGTTGCGCGCTTGTACGGGAGGTGAGGGGTCGCGTTCAGGGGAGCGGCGTCGGACCCTGAAGCACCTGAGACATCGATGTGGCTGGAGTGGCGGTGATCTCGTCGATGTCGATGTTCAAAGGTCTCTGCAGGTCGCAAGCCTGGGACAGCAAGGAGGCGTAACGATCGAGACGGAGGCGCAAGAGTCGACGAGGTGTGTGTAGCGGACCGTGGAAGACCCCTGCCTGGGCGACGACGTACTCGGCCATGGATTTGTTGTCCTCGCGGAGCATCCGTACCAAAGGGCTGAGGGCGCGTTCTCCCTGGGTGACGTTGCACCACACGAGGATTTCTCCAATGTGTGGGTTATGTCCGTAGTGCGCGGATCGGAAGCGTGGAATGTCACGGCAGATGGCATCCCAGTGTTGCTCGGGGAGATGCCAGTCGGCCATCCTCTGCCGCCTGCGGGCATAGTTGATTCGGGTTCTACTGGAATCCAGTTGACAGGCGACTGCTCTGATGCGGTTTTCGAACTCCAGCCAGAGGCCTGCCCTGTTGAGTCGTTTTCCAATGGAAGCGAGGAGTTTTGCGGCGTAGCCGGGTGGGATTCCGATCTGCGGTGCACAAGAAGGCCACGTTTCTCCGGTGATGAACTGGGTGAGCTGCAGAGATGAAGCCCGTCTCAAGGAATAGGCGAGCCGGGTATCGGGGCCGTTCATTCGATGCATTAACTCCGCGAAGTTGGGGTCGAACCATTCCTTGGGCAAAAACGAGGGGATCTCTTCGATCGTGTAGCGGTGGCTCGCTTTCTGCTGCCGCAGCCTTGAGTGTCGTTGATATCCGTGTGCTCGCCACGCGATGGCCCGCAGCAGGTCAGGCGAGACGTGCTCGCTGGCGCGGACGATATTGCCGATGTAGCTCGGAGCGCGCTGGTGCGCCTCCTGCGCCAGTGGGCGGAGGCGCTCGCGTAGCGAGGACAGATCGCGGTCGGCAAGGGCTGTGTCGGCCGCCAGCAGGAATGCGGCGCATTCGCCGGGATCTGTGGGTGGTGTTCGTACTCCCGTGAGCCTCTTGGAGCCGGCAGGGGCGGGGCCGGGTTGTTCGTGAAGCAGTTGAGTGATGGGCGAGAGGTGCCTGTCCAGCAGTTCGGTGAGACGGGCGGTCGGAAGCAGCGAGGTGCCGAGCGGCCAGCTCAACTTGATGAGGTGGGTGACGAGCAGCAGGTCCGCGATGGCTGTGCTGCCGTCGGAGTCGAGGTCGGCGTCCAGCCGTCGCTGTAGATCGATTAAGAGCGCTCGTTCGGTCGAGGTGAGGCTTGGTGGAGCGGGTTCGGTCCTGGCGTCCAGACGAGTTCCGCAAAGGGCGGGAAAGCGGCCGCGGTAGGAGCTGTCCCTGGTGACGGCCGCATTGCGGCACGCGGCTGGATGTGCGCCAGGGACTCGAGGTCGTTGGAGCAAGCTCAAACGCCGGTCAGCCAGACCGTTGAGCGGTTGATGGCAGCTGGGGCATACGTCGGAGAGCAAGCGATCGTGCCTGGTACAGGCGAAGGAGAGCGGCAGGTGCCATCTCAGTTTCCAAGCTCCACCGAATTCCTGCTGAATGGGGCTGCCGTCGCCGCGCAGACATGCGGGGCAATACCGGCTCGCCGCGTTCATGCCCCAGTCCACGGAGATCAGCGTGTTGGTGCGAGTCGCCGAATGCGGATGCGAGCGCAATACGGGAACAGCCGCTGCGAAGTGCTGCAGCGTGAGTGACTTGATCTCATGGGTGCTGAGCCGAGCCACCCTGGCGAATTGCAGTGCCAGATCTTCTGGCAGGCCCAAGAGGTGGCGAGCAGGAACATGCCGCCTATGACCGCTCAATCCGCCCAACTCTGCGACGCGGGTGGGAGAGCAACCCAACCGGTGGGAAAGGCGCAGGAGGAAGCCCGGCAGGGACTCCTCCGGTAACGGGGCGAGGCTTCGGGCGAGTCGGCGATGCCGGTCGCGTACGTCGGTCACGGTGGCAACCTCGGCGCTGTGGGTGCGGGTCTTTGCGGAGCGTAGTGTGGGGATGGGTCGAGCGTGATCTCAATGCCCTGAATTCACTCGTTCTGGAGTTCTCCAGGGCGTTGGAGTGCCCGACCGCCGGAGGGGCCTTGACCTGGTGAAGGCCCGAGAGGCCCCGGCATCGGACGCCATTCAGTCCTGCTGCCGATTGTTCTTGCCCGCCTGGTCGCTGACCCACGACAGCCCGCCGAGGTCGAGGCGTTGGCGGGTTCGGGTCACGGCAACGTATGCCAGGCGGGCCTCGCTCTCGTTGATCGTGGGCGTGGTCGACTGGGTATTGCCGGGTTTGGCTTCGTCGGCAGACGGGGGTTCGAAGTCGTTGCCGATCCTCACTGAGGCCCATTCCCCTCCCCTTGGCCTTGCGGTCGACACCGTCACCTGGGCGGCGTCCTCGGGCACGAGGCGGGCGACGGCTGCCAGGATGGCGTCGGGGCCGTGGGTGTCCACGAGGTCGACGAAGGGATGCAGATCGCGGCCGTTGGGGTCGTACGCGGCGTATTCCTGCAGGTCGTGCGGAGGAGGAAGTCGGCCTCGATTCGTGGCTGGGTGAGGGCCCAGATCTTGAGGTAGTGGTCGTGGTCGAAGCGGACTACGCCTTCGTCGACGTACCGAAGATCCCGCCACGCCTTGCGGGCGAACGGGACGAGAATGTGGGTGGGCAGCGCTGCGCTCGCCACCGCAGCTGCTCCGCGTACGGTGCACGGTTCAGGTTGTACAGGACCAAGTGCTCTGCGGACAGGGTGAGTTGACCCTTGTCCGACGAGACGGTGGTCAAGGTCCAGACGCCGCTCGGGGCAGCCGGGTCCAGGACCGGGTGGGGGCAGCGGATACCCCGGCGGGTCTGGGACATGCATCGCAGCGCATCGAGAGGCCGATCAGCGAGATAACGGATTTGGAGGAGCTTCACGATCGGGAGCACCGGGCGCTTGTCCGGCTGCACCGCGGTCAGGCATGCGAGAGGGGGCAGCGGGGTGAAGAGCCCCGCGTCGATCCGTCGCCGGGTGAACACGGCCAGGCGGCGCCGCAGTTCCGCAAGAGCGGGGGCGAGGTCGATGTCCGGTATCGGTGACGCGGCTATTCGAACCTGCGGAATGAGGTCTATTGATCCGAAACGGTAGGTGTTCTGGGTCGTTGGCCCCTGCGTGAGCGAACTCGTGGGGGATGCACGGCAGTTGTCGCCGTCGGCGCAGGAGGCCCTTCGGCTGCGGGCGGTGGCCGCACTGGTGGCGGGCCGGACTCGCGAGGATGTCGCGGCGGTCTTCCAGGTCTCGCTCAAGGCCGTGGACAACTGGTGGGCGAAGTGGCCGGCCGGCGGGCGCGAAGCGCTGGTGGCCCAGCCGCGTGGACGCCGGGTCGGCGAGCATCAGGTTCTCGGTGCGGTCGAGCAGCAGGCGGTCCGGCAGGCGGTTCTGGATCACCGCCCCTGTGACCTGGGGCCGGCGGGGCAGCTGTGGACGCGGGCCGGGGTCGGGGATCCGATCGCGAAGCTGTACCGGGTGCGGCTGACCGAGCAAGGGGTGGGCAAGTACCTGCGCCGCTGGGGGCTGTCCTTCCAGCGCCCGGACAAGCGGGCCGTCGAGCAGAACCCGGAAGCGGTCCGCGTCTGGCGGGAGGAGACCTGGCCGGCGATCCGGGCCAGGGCGAAGGCCGAGGGCGGCGAGGTGCTCTTCGCCGACCAGGTCGGCATCCGTTCCGACCAGGTCACCGGCGCACCCGGGGCGCCAAAGGAAGCACCCCGGTCGTCCGCCGCTCGGGCAACCGGTTCCCGGTCAACGCGATGTCCGCGATCAGCACCAAGGGCCGCATGCACTTCATGGTCTTCACCGAGACCTTCGACGCCGACGCCATGTGCCGCTTCCCGGACCGGCTCGCAGACCACTTCGACCGCAAGATCCACCTCGTGGTGGATGGTCACTCCGCGCACCGCTCCCGCAAGGTCCGCGCATGGCTCGCCAATCACCCGGACCGCATCGAACTGCACTTCCTGCCGTCGTACTCGCCGGAGCTGAACCCCGACGAACTGGTCAACGCCGACCTCAAACGAAGCCTGCCCATGCACAGCCGGGCCCGCGACCAGGCCCAACCCGCCGCCGAGACCCGCCGGTTCTTCCACCGCCGCCAACGGCAGCCACACATCGTCCGCGGCTACTTCGGCGGCCCACACGTCCGCTACACCCTCGAATAAAACCGATTGAGTTTCGGATCAATACTGTGCTGACCGTGATTGACCACCAAGAACGGGTACTTCTATGCCGAATTCACGGCGAGTCCCCCTGGCGGCCGGTCAAGGCGAGAGTGATCCCTGTCTGGCCATCTCGACATTCGGTCATTCGTGTGCTTGACCCGCTCTTTTCTCACTGGTTCCTTTCCGCTACTCCGGTAATCGGCAGGTTTCGCCCCCTGCCAGAGCGAGGGGGACAGGCTGGGCTGACACGTATCTTCGTTGTCCGTCGCGACAGGATGCGCCCGATCAGTCTTCGCTGCCGCACCCACCCGTTTCCGGATGCCGACTACGCCTGGCATCCGCTCTCCGATGTGGAGGGCGAGGAATTCGACGTGTATCCACGCGAGCTCGGCCTCTTTCTACGTGGATATCTGGAGGGCTGGATTCCCGATGGGGTCATCACCCTTGTCGAGTGATCACGCAATTCACAGGATGACTCCGGATATCCGGGCCCAGTACTCCAGTCGCACTTCGTGATCTGACGGACTGTCGGGATTGTCAGCCTCGGGATGCGCCCTTACTAGGTCCACGGTCGTAGGACTCCGGCCGAAGGACACGGGCCCCGCGACCGATGCTGCAAGAACGCCTCGTGCCTACGCTGACCGAAACGGTCCACCGCTGAAGGTGTCGTGACCATTCGCCGCCGAGCGCGCCACTACGAAGGGGAAGCCCATGCCCGCCAACGGTCAGAGCCACATCCGCGTCGCCCGCCCGTCGCGCGACCTCGTGGCGGCGGAGGACTTCTGGATCGGGGGCCTCGGGCTGAGCGTGCTGTACCGAACCGAGGGCGGCGATGCGCCCGGAGAGCACGACCTGCTGATGGTCGGCTGGCCCGACGCCTCCTGGCACCTCGAACTCGTCCACGAGGCGGTTGGGCCCGTCGAGCCGCGACCCACCACTGAGGACCTGCTCGTGATCTACCTCGACGAGCAGGTACCCGGGGAGCTGGTGACGCGCCTCGAGGCACACGGTGGCAAGCGCGTGCCGTCACATAACCCGTACTGGGACAAGTGGGGCATCACCGTCGAGGACCCGGACGGCTACCGGCTCGTGCTCTGCACGCGCGCATGGTCCAACTCCTGAGCCCGTGCTGTCGGGTTGCGAGGTTCAGTCGAGGTCGGTGAGGCGTCGCTTGTAGTGATGCCAGCGGGCGCGTGCTCGGTGGCGTCGTCGCCAGGTGGACCACTGCAGGTGGAAGGTCATGCGGCTGGTGGCGAGGCCGGTGGGTAGGTCCCGCAGGAGGTTGGCGAACAGCTGGAACAGACGGCGGGCCTCGGTGACAGTCAGGGCGATCTGCCCGAAGTCCGCGGGTGGTTCGGCGGTGGGGCTGGTCGGCAGGATGGGGGCGGGATGATCTCGCCGGTCCAGGCTGGCGATCACGGAGAGCAGGGCGAGGGCGGCCATCGCGAGAACGATATGGCGTCGCCAGGAGCGGTAGCGGCGGGCCTGGGTGTGATCCAGTCCGACGGCGTCCTTGCCGTTGGCGAAGTCCTCCTCAACTGTCCATCTGATCCCGGCGATCGCCACGAGGTCGGCCAGCGCCATCGAACGGCCTGGGGGTGCGTAGGCGTAGAAGTAGGACCGATCGGTGGGGTCGGCAATGCTGCGGCGGACCAGCAGGTGGTGGCGAGGGTTGGCGGTGGCGACCAGGGCCCAGTCGTAGACACGCGGCCCCTTGGCGCCTTGTCCGCACGAGAGCCGGTTCCAGGCCCGCTTGGGGACCTTCTTCGCCGCCAGGACATCGGCGCGGATCGGTCCGACGCCGGAGGGCACGGCGAAGTTGACGCCGACGGCGAAGACGTAGCCGATGCCGTGCTCCTCGAAGAAGCTGCGCAGCTTCGCGCTGCGGCCGTAGACCTCATCGCCCGCCGCCCAGTCCACCGCGACGCCGGCCGCGACGGCCCGTCGGGCCTGGTCCAGGGCAATGGCGGTCTTGGTGCGGAAAGTGAAGTCCCGGCCCAGTCCGGCCCGCTCGCACCGCTCGGGGTCCTTGGTCCAGTGTTCCTGGACGTAGAGGTCGCCGTCGATCAGGCAGTGTCCGAGCGGGCTGGCGTAGGTGCAGTACACCGCGACGACGGCGTTGCTGACCTGCCCGGTGGTGCCGGTGTACTGCCGTCCGACACCGGCGGTGGCCTCGCCCTTCTTCTCCTGGCCGGTCTCGTCGAAGACCAGCACCGCACCGGGCGCGGCCAGGTGGCGTACGGCGAAGCCGCACACCGCATCCAGCGCGGCGTCCTGGTTCGTCGCCGTATTGCCGGAGGTCCCGCCGACCGTGGTGCGGGATGTGGCCACCGGCATCAACTACGACCGTGTGAAGGCGAAGGTGCGCTGGGTGGACGGTGACGGGGCCGCCCACGCGGCCAAGGCCGGAGTGATGCCCGGCGCCAGGGCAGGCACCGGGGTGACGGTGTGGACCGACGGGCAGGGACGTGGGGTGTCCGCGCCCGTCAGCCAGGCAGAGGCGACGGCACGTGTGGCGCTGGCCGGTGCGGAGGTCGCCATGGCCGGATGCTTCCTGATTCTTGGGGGTGGACTCTCGGTGCGTCTGAGTGTCGAGCGTCGGGCGACCGCGCGGCGGGGTGAGGAGCGGGGGCGCAGGGCCAGTTGAGTCTCGGAGGCACGAGGAGTGTTCCCCCATTGCGGCCGTGACGGATGTGCACGGAAGGGATCGGGTCAGCCTGCTTCAATTCACCGGTTGCGTTCCGACGAGACTGCCGCGCCGGGAGTCCCGCCAGAGATCGGACGGCCAGGGACCGTGCTGGGGCCGAGGCGGTTGAGGCCGTCTCACGAGATTCCGCTGTCGGTGAGGCCGAGGTGGACGGTGCGCTTGTACTTGTTGCCGTGGGTCCAGTCGAGGGCGTCATCGTGCTGGAGACGCCCGACGACGATGCCGGGAGCGAGGCCGGCTTGCCGGGCGAAGGCCTCGATGTTGGTGAAGGGCATGGGCCTGATGGCGAGGCGGCGGTAGGCCGCGCTGTGTTCGGGCGGGATCAGCGTCTCGGCGGCGAAGGCGTTGGCTTCTTCCTCGCTGCGGTCTCCTTCAGGCGTCCGTTCGTCCTTGCGGTCCGTGTTGTCGAGGAAGGTCAGCCGCTTCCCGTGCAGGAGGACGTGTCCGATCTCGTGGAACACGGTGAACCAGAAGTGGTCGTCCTTCTTGAACCTGTCGCTGAGGGCGATGCCGACCTTGTCGGGTGTGAGCCAGCGGGTGGCCCCTGACACGTGCGAGTGAGGTGGGGCGGGGATGAAGACGACGGCCACGCCGGCCTGGGCGCACAGGTCGGAGATCTGACCGGGCCACGTCTCAGGCTTTTCCAGGGTGAGAGCGCGCAGGCGCGGCAGGAGGGCGGTGAGTACCGCGCGATCGAACGGTTCGCAGGGTACGTCGCGGGCCCGTAGTTCTGCCTGGCGCAGCCAGATCGCGGTGGCGTAGTCGTTCGTCTCCAGGACGGTCGAGCGGCGGAACGCGGTGCGGTAGCCGCGCCACAGGTCTTCGGCGACCTCGGGATCGGCGACGCCGAAGAACGCCAGCAGGCGCTGGAGATTCTCTGCGCTTTTCTCCTTGTTCGGCAGGATCTTGCGCTTGACGAGCTCGGACAGCGAGAACTTGTCCAGCCAGTCGACGAGCTTGCCCAGCTGCTGGAGTTCCTGGTCGCGGGTGATGTGGGTACGCCAGGCGGCTTCCAGCTGGTTCCACATGGAGGCCGGGATCTTCGTGGTGCGTTCGAGCAGGAGCGCGGTTTCGGGGGTAAGGACCGCGGTGCCCTGGACGATCTGGTTGATGTGCTTGGTCGACAGACCGGTACGCCGGGCCAGGTCGGCCTGCGGGATGCCCAGCGCGTCGAGCTGTTCCTTGAGGGTCTCGCCGGGTGGCCTGACGGAGTCGGGGTCGTAGGCGAACGGGATGGGCGGCGGGGTCACGAGAGCCTCTCTGAGGTCGGCGAGGCGGAGGGGCGGAGGCGGGCGGTCAGCGGCTGAGGGTGATCGCCGTGATTATCAGGGCTCGTACGGCGTGTTCGTCCAGTGTTCCGTCGCGGCCCAAGGCGTGCGGGGCGTCGCGGGGGTGCACGAGGAGGTCGCCGTGCACCCCGAGCGAGATCAGCCGGGCGAGGCGGTCCCCGGGTGGGCCCGGACGCAGGCACGCGGCGGCGAGATGGCGCAGGTCGGCCAGATGGGCGGCGGCGGCCATCTGGCCGAGGCGTCTGTGGAGCGTCGCGGCGGCCTCCGGCCCGAAGCGGGCCCGGCGGGCCGCGTCGCTGTTGCAGACGCGGGCCAGCTCCGCGTCGTCGAAGGCGATGTCCACCAGCAGCCCCAGAATCCACTTGCGTATACCTGCTGGCTCCATGCTACTCTCTCGATCAAGAGAAGTTTACTTAACCTGACGGGTGCATTCATTTTTGGATCTACTGATGTGTTCCCGCAGGTCAATGGGATCTGTATCCCGAGAAGGAGGCATCACATGACGGCAAAGCGCAGCACCTCCAGCGGTTCCAGCGACGGCAAGCGTGGGCGCAGTGCGATCACGGGCCGCTTCGTGAAGCAGTCCGCGGTGCGCCGCAGCCCGGCCACGACCGTGAACGAACAGGTCTCCGCGAAGGCCAAGAAGAGTAGTCCCGTACGGGAGAACAGCCCGCCGTGATCGATACCGGCCCGTCCTGCGGGCCGGGAAGGAGGTGGCCGTCATGACGACGGACGCACAGCACAAGGACCCCGCACACAAGACGGTGACGGTCACCGTGGACGGTGAGCCGGTCGAGGGTGTGCCCCGGCACACGACCCCGAACGAGATCCTGCGCCTGGCCGGGATCGACCCGGCCACGCACTACCTGGTCCGTGTCAACGGGCGGCACCAGGAGCCGTTCAACGGCCAGGGCGACAGGCAGATCACCGTGCACGAGCGGGAGACGTTCGTGTCGGTGTCGACCGGGCCGACCCCGACCTCGTGACCACGCCCCTGTCGGAAGCCGGGCCCGCGGGCATGCTCGCGGGCCTGGCCGCAGTCGGCTACACGGTCCGCCAGCGGGACGGGTTCGCCGTCTTCGACTACACGATCGAGGTCGGCCCGCGCACCGGCGAGACCGTACGGATCGGCCTGGCCCTGGTGCAGGACTGGCCGTTGTCCCCGCCGCCCGGCCCGCACGTCAGCCCGTGCTTCGGTCACCCGCACGGCGCCGTACATCCTTCCCCGCTCGAAAGAGAGGGAGAGGGATGGGAGTACTGGAGCCGACCGGCCGCCGACTGGCCGGCCGACCGCACGGTGCGGGGCTACCTCCGGCACCTGCGCACCCTGTTCTCGCAACTGGAGCCTCCGGCATGATCACCCGTTTCTCGGTCGCCACGACCACCGATGTCGCCCTGCGCCTCACGGAACATCTGCGCCGCGCGGACGGCCAGGAGGACTGCTGTTTCGTCCTGTGGCGGCCGAGCACCGGCTCCCGCCGTACCACCGCACTGATCGTCGACCTCGTCCTGCCCGAGGACGGCGAGCGGATCGTGCACGGCACCGTGGACTTCACCAGCGCCTACTTCCTGCGCGCCGCCGGCATCGCCACCGAGCGCGGCTGCGGCCTCGGGTTCATCCACTCCCACCCACGAGGCCGCCGATGGCAGCGCCTGAACGCCATCGACCACGCGGCCGAGGAATCCTTTGCCGCCCAGCCCCTGGCCATCACCGGCCTCCCCCTGGTCGGCCTGACCTTCGCCGGCGCGGACGCCGGATACGGTGCCCGCATCTGGCAGCAGCACGCACCCCGCACCTACGTTCCCACCGAAGCGGAGAACGTCCGTGTCGTCGGTGGACGTTTCGCGGTCACCTTCAACGACCGCCTCGTCCCCGTACCCAAGGCCACGAACCGGCAGTTGCGCACCGTCTCCGCCTGGGGGCGGGACGCCCAGAACGACCTGGCAAGGCTCCATGTCGGCGTCGTCGGCACCGGCTCGGTCGGCATGATCGTCGTCGAGGCGCTGGCCCGTACCGGCATCCAGAACCTGAGCCTCTTCGACTTCGACACCGTCGAGGACGTCAACCTCGACCGGCTCCTGCACGCCACTCCCCAGGACGTACGGCTGCACCGGGCCAAGGTGGACCTGGCCGAGCGCGCCGCCCACCGAGCCGCCACCGCCACCGACGTCCGCGTCACGACGTACGAGACGAGCGTGGTGGAGCCGGACGGCTACGCCGCCGCCACCGACTGCGACGTGCTCTTCTCCTGCGTCGACCGGCCCTGGCCCCGCGCCGCCCTCAACCTTCTCGCCTACGCCCACCTCATCCCCGTCGTCGACGGCGGCATCGCCGTCGATGCCCGCGGCGGACGCATGAACGGCGCCGAATGGCGCGCCCACGTCGCCGCACCCGGCCGCGCCTGCATGGAATGCCTCGGCCAGTACGACCCCGCCCACGTCGCCGTGGAACGCGACGGACTGCTTGACGACCCCACCTACATCAAGGGCCTGGCGGCCGACCATCCGCTGCGCCGCAAGGAGAACGTCTTCATCTTCTCCGCGAACGCCGCAGCCGCGCAGCTCAACCAGTTCCTCACCATGACCACCGCACCGGGCGGCATCGCCGACACCGGCGCACACCTGTACCACCTGACCACCGGCAGCATCGACCGCCGCCTCGAAGGCTGCGCGCCGGAATGCCCCTACCATGGTCGGCTCCGCGCTCTCGGCGATCACACCCCCGTGTCCGTCACGCGCCGGCATCACGCTGCTGAACAGGCGCGTGACGCTCGCCGTCAGGCCGCACGCAGGTGGCCGGTACGCCTTCGGCGAGCTGTGGACGACCTGATCGCCGGCTACCGCTGACCATGAGCCGCTTCACCGTCCGCCAGGGCCCGTGGTTCCCTGGCCGCGTCGGACTGTTCGTGCCGATTCCCAGCCGTGGTCACAGGGTGCTGCCGCTGCCGTACGGGGCGTACAGGTCCAGCAGCCGGGTGCGGGCGGGGCGCAGCCGGTGGGCGAGGATGTCGCCCACCCACTGGGTGACCGCGTGTCCCAGAGCGG
Source organism: Streptomyces sp. NBC_01314 (assembly GCF_041435215.1). Taxonomy (NCBI): domain Bacteria; kingdom Bacillati; phylum Actinomycetota; class Actinomycetes; order Kitasatosporales; family Streptomycetaceae; genus Streptomyces; species Streptomyces sp. NBC_01314. The sequence goes on from NZ_CP108394.1 coordinate 10,316,683, forward strand.
GGTCGTCCTGGCACATCGCGCGTACGGCCACGGCGTCGAACTCGTACGCCCGTACAGGCGTCGTGGTCTCGGCGCCCAGGTGCCAGGCGTGCGGTGCGAACAGCCAGGACCAGCCGACGAGTTCGTTGTGTCCGAGGCTCTCGATGACGGCGGCCCGGCGGCCGGGCACTCGCATGTCGAGGTCGATCGTGCCGGTGCGGATGATCCAGAACCGGTCGGCGCGTCCGCCCTCCTCGAAGAGCCGGAATCCCTGCGGGAACGACACCTCACGGGCGATACGCATCAGCCGGTGCCGGTGCTCGGCGGGCAGCGCCCGCAGCATGCTGGGAGTGGGCGAAGCGTTCATGACGGCCTCCAGGACGGGCGTACGCACCTGCCATGTCCAGCGTGCGCCCGTACTCCGGCGCGAACCATGGGCCACCCGGTCCCACGGCCGGGCCATCCGGCACCGCACGAGAACCCTTCGGCACCCTGTGCCGCCGCCTGCCCCGATGTTCGATGAAGACGTGACACACGTGAGGCAGCCCGGTCGAAGGGAGTGAGCACCGTGGGTACGACACTGACGCCGGACTTCTGGAGGCTGTTCGCCGTCCTCCTGGTGATCGCCATGGCGGTGACCTTCGTGGTCAGTGCCGTGCTCGACGCGCTGGCGTTGCGGATGCTGCGCCGCCGTGCCGCGCACGGCCGGTCGCCGGGCACGCGGGCGACCGACGTTGCCCACCGGTCCGGCCGGACTCCGGTGCGTCACTGAGCCGGAGAACAAGGCGACGCCGCCGTAGCGGGAATCACCTGCCCCATACTTCAGGGCCGACGATTGTCGTGATCCTGCACAGCGATGCCCAGGCGCTCAGCCCACCGGTACAGGGCGCCCGGGAAGTACGGCGTCCTCTGGTCTCTGACCAGGTCACCCTCGCGGGTGGTGTACACCGACTCGACCTGGCCGAAACGGCGTCCCAGCCGGGTCAGCAGCAGGTCGGTGGCCCGGAACAGAGCCGGTCCCGGCTGGGGAAAGTCCTCAACGAAGGCGCCGATCTCGGCCGAGGCGTACCCGGCCGGCCTGCTGCCGGACGTCAGCCGGACCGGCACAGGCGCCCGGGAGACGACACCTTCGAGGCCCTCGGGCAGGGGGCCGCTCAGGGTGATACGGATCGCGCACCCGCCAAGGGCACCCGCGCGGTCCACCGCGTGCCGCCCCAGCAGACCGAGCGCCGACACCACCACCTCGGTCAGCTCACCCGTGCTGAGCGTCAACAGCCGCGGACTGCCCGGCACTTCGTTGTCGTCCCCGTACCAGCCGTGGTCGGCTCGGGGCGACAACGGATACGCCACACCGGCACTGCCGTCGTCCGCGAAGACGGCGATCACCTGTCGAGGGGAGCCCGGGTCCTGGCGTGCGACGAAACCGTCCGCCACAGGCTCCACCTCGTTGAACGTGGTGTGCGGCTCCTCCAGCAGGGTGATCTCCGTGCGGAGTTGACGCTGGTAGCGCTCGAAGGCCGACCTGTCCCAGGGCACCGCTCCGGGAGCGTGCGGCACCAGGGTCACGGTGAGATCCGGTTTGGCCGGCACCGGTGCCGACGTACGGACGGGGCTGAAGACCTTCTGCTCCTCGATGGCGTCCAGCAGCTGGTCGTGGCGCAGTTCACGCTGTGCGTGGCGGTTCTGTTTGTCGAGGAAGGCCGTCTCCACCTCGGTCGGATTCATGAACCGGGTGCGCGAACCGGACCGTACGGGGAATCGCAGGCAGCCGTCCCGGAGATCGGTGAGGCCCAGTACGGCGTGCGGGGAGCGTGGGCTGGGCGGCACCATCACCAGGGCGAAGCCCAGCGGTACTTGGCCGTTGGGCGTGTGTGTCTCTTTGGCGAAGTGGATGTCGACCTCGAGGATCGGCGCCGTCCGTGAGGCCAGGGTCTCGCTGTAGCGGCGGCGCAGTCCGTCGGTGAGCTGGATCGGGGACGCGTGGACGGGGATCGAGGTCTTCCGGTCGTCCTGGAGCCCGAGGACGAGGACCCCGCCGGTGGAGTTCGCGAACGCGGCGATGTCCTTGGCCAGTTCGCCTCCACCCTCCGTGCCATTGGCGTGCGGTTCGAGCTTGTGGTCGAGGTCCTGGCCCTCGGCGGCGAGGGGGTTGTTCAGCAACTTCCGCACGTCGTCGGCCGTGGCCTGGGCGGGGTCTGCGCCGAGCAGTGTTGCCAGGCGGCGGTAGTACGACATGTCGGCACGACAGCGGCAGGGCCGGGAACAGTGCTTCACGTTTTCGCGGCCGATGAGCCGCGGTCGGCGGGTGGGCTTCGGCGCATGACCGGCAGGCGTTGGGCCGAAGGGTCCCTCGAAGGGGCTGGGCGGCCCCTGGTCGCACGGGTGTCCCTGCACGAGGCTCGGCAGGAGACCGGTCAGACCGAGTAGGCCCGGCAGCCACAGGAGGAGCCCACCATGCTTCGGCACATCACCACGGGAATCGACGGATCCGCCGAGAGCCTCGCCGCCGCGCACTGGGCGGCCCGTGAGGCGGTGCGTCGCGGCGTCGCGCTGAACCTCGTGCACGCCTGGACGCTGCACCCGCGCCCCGCACCCTTCGTCCCCGCGGACCGGAGCGAGCGCGGCTGGGCAGAGGAGACCCTGCACCGGGCGGCGGGCAGCATCCGTGCCGCGCACCCCGGGCTGCGGATCGTCGAGCGGCTGGTGCGCGACTCCGCGGTGGACGCCCTTCTCACGGAGGCCGAGGAGACGGAACTGCTGGTCCTCGGGTCCCGAGGTCTCGGCGGCGTCGCGGGATTCATGACCGGCTCGGTGTCCCAGCGGGTCATCGCCAGGTCCACCCGCCCGGTCGTGCTCGTACGGGCGGGCGATTCCTCCGCCGATGAACACCTGTCGGTTTCGGACGGAGTCGCGCCGGACGAGATACCTGAGACCCCGTACCGCGATGTCGTCCTGGGACTGGATACCCAACACCCCTGCGACGAACTGATCGACTTCGCCTTCACGTCCGCCCGGCGCCGCAACGCCGCGCTGCACGTGATCCACGCCTTCAGCGCCCCGCCCTTCCACGTCGCCGACGGCGGCCCGGTCCCGCCCACCGGCCCCGAACTGCTCGCCGCCCAGGAACACTCCGTGGTCGCGGTGCTGCGCCCGTGGTGCGAGAAGTATCCCGAGGTCCGGGTGACCGAGACCGTCTCCGAGGGACGGGCCGCGACCGCGCTGGTGCGGGCGTCGGCCGGAGCGTCCCTCGTCGTGGTGGGGCGCAGGCCACGGGACAGCCGCCTCGGCCCGCACGTCGGCGCCGTCACCCACGCGGTGCTGCACCACGTCGGCTGCCCGGTGGCCGTCGTCCCACACGACTGAACGCACGCCGCGACGGTGCTCCGGGCACCGGCGGCCCCAGGGAGGGAAGTCATGACCACGCGTCACGTCATCGTCGGTGTGGACGGCTCGGTCGCCGCCGTACGAGCACTGGACCTGGCCGCCGACGAGGCGGCCCTGCGCGCCACCACTCTGGAGATCGTGTACGCCGTGCCCGACCTCGACGAGGCCTGGCCGGTGCTGGCGTCTGCCGTCGCTCGGGTGGCCTACCGCCATCCGGGCCTGCCGGTCGTCACCCTCCCCGCCGAGGGGCACCCGGCGGCCGTACTGGCGGAACGCGGACGTGAGGCCGCGCTGACCGTCGTCGGCCGCCGGAGCCCAGGCGGGCTCGCGGGCACGGTGCTGGGCTCGGTGAGCCGGCGCCTGGCCGTGCACGCTCACGGCCCGCTGCTGGTCGTACGGGGCGATTCCCCGCCGCACCTGCACAACGAGGTACTGCTCGTCCTCGACGCCGACATCGATACGGCCGCGTACGCCATCCACGAAGCGGGACTCCGCAGCGCCGGGCTGCGCATCCTCCGGTCCCCGGCGTATCGCCACCCGGCTTCGGCGCCGGTACCGCGCCGCCGAAACGAAGCCGCCGCCTCACATGTCGTCCCGGCCGGCGATGTGCTGGTGGGACAGGGCGAGTGGCACCCGCACGTCCACAGGGAGATCCAGGACTCCGCACCCGCTTCGGCACAGGCCCTGCTGGAGGCCACCCGTACGGTCGACCTCGTCGTCATCGGCTGCCGACCTGGTCCGGGCGGCCAAGGGCGCCACCTCGGTTCCTTGGCCCGCACGTTGCTGAATCGGGCCCACTGCCCGGTGCTGGTGGTTACCGCCGGGCAGGAGAGCACCACGCCCTCCCCCACGTGGGCAGATGCGCGCTGACATGGGCCGAATGGCCCCACGGGCAGGGACGGACGGCGAGGTCCGGTGCGCTGCCCGGCCCTCCCGGCGGCCGTCGCTCCTCACGAGTATCGAAAGCAAGGCATTCCCGTGCGAAGCGAGGGAGAGAACCGGCGATGACAGCAACGACGACGGCCGGAACCCGGGCAACCGAGGCATGGCGTGGCTTCGCCGGCGCGGCCTGGCGCAAGCGGATCGACGTACGCGACTTCATCCAGGCCAACTACACGCCGTACGAGGGTGGTTCGGCCTTCCTCGCCGGTCCCACCGACCGTACGCGCACCGTGTGGGAGACGGTAAGTGCGCTGTTCCCGGTGGAGCGGAGCCGGGGCATCCTCGACGTCGACGCCGCTACTCCGTCGACGATCACCTCGCACGCGCCCGGATACATCGACCGTGAGCGTGAGCTGATCGTCGGTCTGCAGACCGACGCCCCTCTCAAGCGCGCGATCATGCCCAACGGCGGCCTGCGGATGGTGGAGAACGGGCTGAAGGCGTACGGGTACGAGCCCGACCCGTTCGTGACACGGGTGTTCGGGACCTACCGCAAGACCCACAACGACGGTGTGTTCGACGCTTACACCGCCGAGATGAAGGCCGCCCGCAAGGCCGGGATCATCACCGGTCTGCCGGACGCCTACGGCCGGGGCCGGATCATCGGTGACTACCGGCGCGTCGCGCTGTACGGCACCGACCGCCTGGTGGAGGACAAGCGCGCGGAGCGTGCCCGGCTGGACACCGAGCCGTCGCACCAGGACGTCATCCGTGACCGAGAGGAACTCGCCGAGCAGATCCGGGCGTTGGGCGAGCTGACGCGGATGGCGGCCACCTACGGCTGTGACGTCGCCCGCCCCGCCACCACCGCCCACGAGGCCGTGCAGTGGCTCTACCTCGGCTATCTCGCCGCGGTGAAGGAGCAGAACGGCGCCGCGATGTCGCTGGGCCGCACCTCCACCTTCCTGGACGTCTACCTCCAACGGGACCTGGACGAGGGGATCCTCGACGAGTCCCGAGCTCAGGAGCTGATCGACGACTTCGTGATCAAGCTGCGGATCGTACGGTTCCTGCGCACCCCCGAGTACGACGCCCTGTTCTCCGGCGACCCGACCTGGGTGACGGAGTCTATCGGCGGCATCGGAAGCGACGGGCGCCCGCTGGTCACCCGTACCTCCTTCCGTTTCCTGCAGACCCTGTACAACTTGGGACCCGCCCCGGAACCGAACCTCACCGTGCTCTGGTCGCCCCAACTGCCATTTGGCTTCAAGGAGTTCTGCGCCCAGGTGTCCATCGACACCAGCGCGGTCCAGTACGAGTCCGACGAACTGCTGCGGCCGTGCACCGGGGACGACACCGCGATCGCCTGCTGTGTCTCCGCGATGGCTGTCGGCAAGCAGATGCAGTTCTTCGGCGCCCGGGTCAATCTCGCCAAGGCGCTCTTGTACGCGGTCAACGGTGGCCGGGACGAGATGACCGGCGAGCAGATCGCTCCCGAGGCGCCCGCGCTGAGCGGCGAGTACCTGGACTACGAGGAGTTGTCGGCGGCCTACGACCGTGTCCTGGACTGGCTGGCGGCGACGTACGTCAACACCCTCAACGTCATCCACTACATGCACGACAAGTACGCCTACGAGCGTATCGAGATGGCCCTGCACGACCATCCGGTGCACCGTTTCATGGCGTGTGGGATCGCCGGACTCTCGGTCGCCGCCGACAGCCTGTCCGCCGTCAAGTACGCGCGGGTGAAGGTGTTCCGCGACGCGGGCGGCCTCGCCGTCGACTTCCGCACCGAGGGCTACTTCCCGGCCTACGGCAACAACGACGACCGTGCCGACAGCATCGCCGTCGGTCTGGTCGAGGCATTCATGGCGAAGGTGCGTGAGCACCCCGCCTACCGGGATGCCGAGCACACCCAGTCTGTGCTGACCATCACTTCCAACGTCGTCTACGGCAAGCACACCGGCAACACCCCCGACGGCCGCCGCGCCGGACAGCCCTTCGCCCCCGGCGCCAACCCCATGAACGGCCGCGACCGCCACGGGGTCGCCGCGTCCGCGCTCTCGGTCGCCAAACTGCCGTACGAGCAGGCCCGCGACGGCATCTCGCTGACCACGACGATCACACCGGAGGGCCTGGGACACGTGCCAGCCGAGCGCGCCGGCCACCTGGTCGGCATCCTCGACGCCTACACGGCCTCGGGCGGCTTCCACATGAATGTCAACGTCCTCGACCGCGCCACACTTGAGGACGCGATGGAACAGCCGGAGAAATACCCGGAGTTGACCATCCGGGTCTCCGGATACGCCGTCAACTTCGTCCGCCTGACCCGTGAGCAGCAGCTCGACGTGATCAGCCGCACCTTCCACGGAGCGTTGTGAACACCGTGACCAGGCCGGTGACGGGCCGGATCCACTCCTGGGACCTGTCCACCGGCGTGGACGGCCCCGGTACCCGGTTCGTCCTGTTCGTCAGCGGCTGCCCACTGCGCTGCCTGTACTGCGCCAACCCCGACACCTGGCACATGCGCGACGGCCGGGAGGCCACGGTCGACGAGGTGATGACGGAGATCGAGAAGTACCGCGCCTTCATCACCACGGCCGGCGGCGGGGTGACGCTCACCGGCGGAGAGCCGCTGCTCCAGTCCGCCTTCACCGGCGAGATCCTGCGCCGCTGCAAGGAGGCGGGGCTGCACACCGCCCTGGACACCTCGGGGTTCCTGGGCTCCCGCGCCACCGACGAACTCCTCGCCGACACCGACCTGGTCCTGATCGACATCAAGTCCTTCGACGTCACCACCTACCGGAAACTCACCGGCGGCCGGCTCGCCCCCACCCTGTCCTTCGCCACCCGCCTAGACCGGCTGGGCATCCCGATGTGGGTCCGTTACGTCCTGGTCCCCGGCTGGACCGACGACCCGGCAGCCGTCGACGGGCTCGCCCGGTTCGCCGCCGGTCTCGGGCACGTCGACCGGGTGGACGTCCTGCCGTTCCACAAGCTGGGCGCCGCGAAGTACGAGGCCCTAGGCATCCCCTTCCCGCTGCGTGACAGCCCGAGCCCTGAGCCCGAACTGGTCCAGCGGGTACGACAACAGTTCCGTGCACGGGGACTGCGCGCCTGCTGAGCGGCTCGGTCGTCCTACGGGAAACGGTCGAGCAGATAGCGGACAGCACTGGTCACGGCCTGCAGACGAAAACGTGCCTCTCCGGCGTCGGACGTGCCCGGGTGCGGTCCGTTGGTGTGGGTGATCTGCCAGAGCCCGCGCACGAAGTCCCCGCCGTCGTCGGGCGGCAGCAGCCCCTGGTTGACGAGGTAGCTGATCGCGGCTCCTCTCGCGCCCTGGCGGCTGGTGGAGAAGCCTTTCATGGCGGCCTATGTGGACGACGACGGCCTCGAACATGGCACGCAACTGGCCGTTCACCGCTTCGAAACGCTGCTCGACGAGGTTGTCCACAGCCTGGCGGTAGCAGTTCTTGGCGACGGTCAGGCTGAGGCGGTCGAAGTCGTTCTCCAGTGCCGTGATCTCCTTGCTCAGTGGGACACGAGGTTCGTCCAGCGGCAGCAGCCTGACATCTACGAGGCATTCCACGGGTTCGCCCCACGCGCCCTTGGTCGTCTCATGCTCCGGGACAGATCGAAGCCGTCAGCTCGAAGGGCCTCGCGAAGCTGCCAATACGGGGTTCCACGTGATTCGTCCTGATCGTGCGGGGCCGCCTTCAACGTGACCAGGCGGACAAACGCATGCAGTGCCTTACGGGCGTCAAAGTCCGCATCGGCTACCTGACGGTGCGCGGACTGCAGAGTGCGGAGGACCAGTTCGGCCTTGCCGGATGGCTCGGTCGGCGAGAAGGCGTTGTAGGGGACCGATCCACTTCAGTAATCGAGCCCGTTCTCAGTGTGCGGGGCGCAGGGCCGGGGCGAGGGCGAGGCGGTTGTCGGTGGGGTGGTGGCCTTCGGGGCTGAAAGGCGGGACGGAGGCGGAGAGGCAGTCGGCGATCAGGAGGCAGTCGTGTTGGCGGTCTTCGGGGTCGGCGGCGACCAGGGGCTCGCCGTCGGGGCCCCAGATACCGGAGTTCCCCTGGTACTGCCAGCAGCCTGCCGGAACCTGTTCCCAGCCGCGGCGGTTGGCGTAGGCGACGAACAGCCGCCAGATGCTGGCCATGGCGGGGATGATGTGGCGGGTGGCGTCCTGGTAGGGCACCTGGCTCATCGTCCCGTCGCTCAGGCGGAAGTGGCCATCGGCCGCTGTGGGGCCGAGTACGATCTTCGCTCCCCGCTCGGCAAGGTACTGGTAGAGCGGCGGGAACTCGCACTCGTAGCAGTTGAGGACGCCCACCTTGACATCGTTCAACGAGACGACGGGCGGCAGTTCCTGACCGAAGGAGTAGTTGCGCCGCTCAGCTGCCCCCTACAGGTGGGTCTTGCGATAGTTCGCCACTACTTGACCGTCGGAAGCGATGACGCTGATGGAGTCGTAGAAACTGGTGCCGTCGCGCTCGGGGTAGGGCAGGAGTACTGCGAGACCGTTCTCCTTGGCCGCCAGCCGGGCCCGCTCGACCGAAGGACCCTCGCGGTGTTCTGCCAGTTCCCGGCACTGATCGGGGCCGATGGCGTAGCCGGTGGTGTACTTCTCCGGGAACACCACCACCTGGCAGCCGTAGTCCGCAGCGAGTGCGGTGACCTCGGCCAGCCGCTCCAGGTTCTGTCGTACCGCCTCAGGGCTTCCGACCGGCCCCTGGCCCTGGTACAGGGCCACCCTCAGCCCCTCGCCAGGAGCAGGCGGAGTCCGCAGCGCGGAGCGGAACACGACACGAACAGGCTGCGTCTTCAACGACCGGTCTTTCCGTGATCGGCGATCCGTGCGACCGCCACCCCAGCAAGAACGAGCCGGCACGCTGCCAGACACCCCACCAGGCCGACGCGATCACGCATCCCGCCTGGCCATCAGACCTGAGGCCAATACGACACCGCCGGGGGAGGAACCCTGGCAGCGCAGCGCGTCCACCAGGCGGGCATCAAGGCGACACCCGATCGCCCGAGAGCCCTACCCGCTACAGAACGTCACTTTGGGACTGGCCGTCCACAGGGAACATCCGATGGCCGCTGTCATGACCAGCAGGGATGGAATCCGAGGGCTTGGAATCCGGGCGCCCTCAGTCTGAGCCTCTGTTCGAGTACCGGCGCCGCCGGGCGGACGGGTTGTGCTCGACTACCGCAACGCTCCAGGTCGGAGTGCTCAAGTACCTCAGATTCCTACAGGCGTCCAGGCCGGCTTTCATGAACAGAATTCCCGTGGGGAAGATCACGTCGGCTCCGACGGACTCCGTCAGGCCGTACGCGTCCAGATCCTCCCGCAGATCCTGCTTCACGCGGGCGAGGGCGAAGACGATGCCGCGGCCGGTCAGTTCGAGGCGCAGGGCGTCGACGGCGGCCAGGGCCCGGCGGTGGAAGTTGTCCGCGTTGGCGAAGAAGAGTGGGGAGTTGTAGCGGTAGACCAGCAGCCCGGGGATCGTACGGCCTCGGGGTAGTCGTCGGGAGTACGCCTGGGAGCGGGCGCCCGCCGAGGAGGTGAGCGCGGTGCGGCTGGCACTGTTGCTCACCGGGAAGCCGTGCATCGCGCCGGCGCCGAGGTTGGCCGCGCCCAGGGCGAGCAGTTCCTGGTTGGCGTCGAGCCCGGGGCGGTCGGTGAAGGCCCGTGCGGTGAGGATCCGTGCGCGGAGAAGCCGGGCAGGCCAGCCACGGCTGCCGTGGCGAGGATCACCGCCAGCAGGGGGCCGGGGACGGCGGGGAAGAGGCGGGCCACTGTGAAGACGAAGGCGAGCACAGCTGCGGCGAAGAGCAGCGTGGGCAGGTCGGTCTGCGACAAGTTCCGTACGAAGGATCACAGTTGGGGGAAGAACGCCGGGCCGGTCGTCCGTACCCCGGTGAGCTTGGGCAGCTGGTCCACGATCATGATCAGTGCCACGCCCGCCAGGTAGCCGACCAGGACCGAGCGCGAGAGCAGGTCCGCGACGAAGCCGAGCCGCACCGCCCGGGCCGCGACGCACAGCAGCCCGACCGTGACCGCGAGCGTGGCGGCCAGTACGGCGTACCGGCTCGGGTCACCGGCTGCGAGTGGGGCGATCACTGTCGCCGTCATCAGCGCCGTCGTGGACTCGGGCCCCACCGACAGCAACCGCGAGGAACCGAGCACCGCGTACAGGACGAGCGCGGGCAGGATCGCCCACAGCCCGGCGACCGGCGGCAGACCGGCCACACCCGCGTACGCCATCACCTGCGGCACGAGACGCAGCCACCGTCACCCCGGCCAGCAGGTCGCCGCGCAGCCAGGCGCGCCGGTAGCCGAGAAGCACGCCGAGCCCCGGCGTCAGCCGGCGCCACACCGGAACAGGTCTGCCCGAGCTGTTGGACATGGGCCTCCTTCTGCCGAAGGACCTCATGATCCACGCATGGACGGCCGACCGCGAGGAGCCGGGCCGTTCCGAGGGACATCCGGGCCCGCGTCCCGCCGCCCAACAGGCCCTCGGAACCGGGCCGTTCAGCCCTCCGGTCCCGGACCTTCGGCATCAGGCGACGCACGCTCCACGCCGCGAGAGTAAGTGGTGTCAGGCACCGCCCCGACCGTCCCCGAAGGGATCACCATCATGGCCGTGCACGAGCACCCTCACCGGCGCCCGGGCTTCCACCTGCCGTCCCCGCGCAGGAACCGGACCGCCTCCGCCTCCGAGTCCGCCGTGTCGGCACGCACCGACACGCACACCGTGCAGGCGTACGTCCTCGCCTCCCTGCGCCTGCTCACCGGGTTCGTCTTCCTGTGGGCGTTCCTCGACAAGACCTTCGGCTTCGGCTACGCGACCCCGTCCGGCAAGGGCTGGATCGACGGAGGCTCGCCCACCATGGGCTTCCTGGGCAACGTGGCCGTCGGGCCGATGGAGTCCACGTTCCACTCCTGGGCCGGGGACGCCTGGGCGAACTGGCTGTTCATGCTCGGTCTGCTGGGCATCGGCATCGCCCTGGTCAGCGGCATCGCGCTGCGGCTCGCCGCCGTCGCGGGCACCGTGATGATGGCGTTGCTGTGGATCGCCGAGTGGCCGCCGGCCAAGCACCTGTCCGACGGGTCGCTGAGCATGTCGACCAACCCGTTCGCCGACTACCACCTCATCTACGCCGTCGTCCTCATCGCCCTCGCGGCGGCCGGTGCCGGTGTCACCTGGGGCCTCGGCAAGCAGTGGGCCAAGCTCCCGTTCGTCAGCCGCAACCACTGGCTGCACTGACCGCGGGAGGGGCGGCGGGGTCCTCACGGGCCCCGCCGTCCTCTGCCGCCCCGCAGGCCCGTAGGGCCGGTCGGCCCCGGCAGGGGACCTGCGGCCCCTGCCCCTCGCACCCTCTCGCCACGACGCTGGAATCAGGCCCCCGATTCGGGCGGCCTCCTCGATCCGGGAGTTGGAGACCATGCCCCGCACCATCACCGTCGGCCTCGACGGCTCGCCCGAAAGCCGTGCCGCCGCCGAATGGGCGGCCCGTGAAGCCGCGCTGCGCGGACTGCCGCTGAAGATCGTCCACGTCTGGGAGCCGGTCCCGGCGCCCATGGCGCAGGCCCCACTCCTCGGCCCTGAGACACAGCAGCACTGGAGTGAACGCGTTCCGCGTGAGTCCGCCGAGGGGCTGCGTCTGCGCCACCCCGGGGTCGAGATCACCGCCGAGCAGATTCCCGGCGGCGCCAGTGAGGTTCTCTCGCGGCTGCCGGAGGACACCGAACTGCTCGTCCTGGGCTCACGCGGCATGAGCGGGATCGGGGGCTTCATGGTCGGCTCCGTCGCCATGATCGTCGTGGCACACGCCACTCAGCCCGTGGTCCTCGTCCGGGCCGGTGAACAGGCCGCCGACGAGCACGAGTTGGACCCGGCGGGCATCCCGTCCGCCGCCGCTCCCTTCCGGCCCGTCGTCCTCGGCCTGGACACCGACGGCCCCGATGATTCCGTCATCGAGTTCGCCTTCGCCGAGGCCGCCCGCCGATACACCTCCCTGCGGGTCGTTCACGGCTGGAACCCGCCGCCCTACTACGTCTACGGCCTCTCCGCCGACCCCGGCCTCCGTGCCGAACTCGGCAGGCAGCAGGCCGAGACCCTGGCCGAGGTACTGCTCCCGTGGCGGCAGAAGTTCCCCGCCGTCATCGTCACCGAGGAGTCCCGCTTCGGCCAGGCCGCCAACCACCTGGTCGACGCCTCCCACGAGGCATCCCTCGTCGTCGTGGGCCGCCGTGTCCGCCGCAATCCCTTCGGCGTCCACATCGGCCCCGTCACCCACTCCGTCCTGCACCATTCCACCGCCCCCGTCGCCGTCGTCGCGCACGGCTGACCCACCCCGAGGAGCAGACATCATGAAGGCAGCGGTCGTACGGGCGTTCGGTGAGCCCCTGGTCATCGAGGAACGCCCCGACCCCGAGCCCGGCCCCGGCCAGGTCCGGGTCCGGGTGGAGGCCTCCGGGCTGTGCCACACCGACATCCACGCGGCCCACGGCGACTGGCCGGTCAAGCCGAACCCGCCGTTCGTGCCCGGCCACGAGGGCGTCGGCCTCGTCGAGAAGCTCGGTGACGGCGTCACCCACCTCGCCGTGGGGCAGCGGGTCGCCGTGCCCTGGCTGGGCAGGGCGTGCGGGCGGTGCGAGCACTGTCTGTCCGGCTGGGAGACGCTGTGCGAGCAGCAGATCAACACCGGGTACGGCTGCGACGGCGGATACGCCGAGAAGATGCTCGCGTGGGCCGACTACGCCCAGCCGGTGTCCGACGGCATCAGCGCCCTCGAAGCCGCCCCGCTGACCTGCGCCGGCGTCACCACCTACAAGGCGCTCAAGGTCGCCGAGGTCAAGCCCTCGCAGCTCGTCGCAGTCTCCGGCATCGGCGGGCTCGGACACCTCGCCGTGCAGTACGCGAAGATCGCCGGGGCGACCGTGGCGGCCATCGACGTCAGCGACGAGAAGCTCCGGCTCGCGACGGAACTCGGCGCCGACATCGTCATCGACGCCCGCAAGGAGGACGTCGGCGAGGTGCTCCAGCGGCACGGCGGGGCGCACGCGGCCATCGCGCTCGCGGTGAACGAGGCGGCGTTCGCGGCGGCCAATTCCGGGCTGCGGCGCGGCGGAAAGCTCGTCATGGTGGCTCTTCCGGCGCACGGCACGATCCAGGTCCCGATCTTCGACACCGTTCTGCGCGGCACCTCGGTCATCGGGTCGATCGTCGGCACCCGGCAGGAC